>NZ_AWQS01000151.1 GCF_000576575.1 Intrasporangium chromatireducens Q5-1 | reverse complement strand
CGGTTGGTGGCCTCTCGACGGTTCAGGGGGCGGAGTGCGCCGGACCGCCGCGAGGGCAGACCGAGCAGGCGTGCATGCCGGGCAGCGCGTAGATGAAGCAGCACGACACCCGGCGCGGGTCCGGCCGCCCCTGGGCCCGCGCGACCGCCGTGGCCCAGACGTCCTCGACGAGCCCCCACCGCTGGTGCGTGCTCGCCTTGACCTCGGGCGCGAAGTCCCGCACGACATCGGACACGACCGAGCGGTATGCCGCTCTCCCACGTCCGCGGCACTCCTCCTCCCGCTCGACCTCCGCCACGGACACCGTGGCCGGGTCGATGACGTAGCGATGGGGATAGCAGCCCGGAGCGAGCTCGAAACCCAGCCCCGCGCCCGACTCGGCGAGGACGACGGAGGCCAGCTCAGCGGCATACGCGATGGGGGTTGCGACGGCCTCGCACCACCACTGGAGCACGAACGCCGCGGCGACGTGCGGGAAGCCCGGGTACCCCTGCTGCTCGAGCGCGCGGCGCCACCCGGCGAGCGGGTCGTCCTCGGCGCGTGCGGCGACGTCCGCGCACCAGACGGTCGCGGGGGAGGCGTGCGTCGTCGCCGTGGCCCACGGCAGGGCCGCGTCGAGGCGGGTGACGAGCGTCCCCACACGGGTCACAGCAGGCTCCTCGGGTCGGTGGTCGCGGTCATCCTCTCGCTAGACTGCGGTACTCGTGACCCAGTCCCTGCCGTTCGACGCGATCTCGGCGACCGTCGCGGCCCTCCAGGACGAGCTGGTCACCATCCGCCGCGACCTGCACCAGCACCCCGAGCTGGGCCGGGCCGAGGTCCGCACGACCCAGCTGCTCGTGGAGCGCCTGGAGCGGGCCGGCGTCACGATCCGGCGGCTGCGGGGGAGCGGGCTGATTGCCTACCTCGGGCCGGCGGAGCCGGCGCGGACGATCGGGCTGCGGGCCGACCTCGACGCGCTGCCCATCCGCGAGCACACGGGGCTGCCCTTCGCCTCGACGACGGACGGGGTCAGCCACGCGTGCGGGCACGACGTGCACACCACCGCGGCGCTCGGGGCCACGCTCGCCCTCAAGGCGGTCGAGGACCACCTCGCCCGGCTCAACATCGGGGTCCGCGTCATCTTCCAGCCGGCCGAGGAGGTCATGCCCGGCGGCGCCGAGGACGTCATGGCCCAGGGCGGCATCGACGGCGTCGAGCGGATCTTCGCGCTGCACTGCGACCCGTCCCTCGACGTCGGGCAGGTGGGCCTGCGGGTCGGGCCGATCACCGCGGCGACGGACCAGGTCGACGTCACGCTGTCCGGCAGCGGCGGCCACACGTCCCGCCCACACCTGACGCAGGACCTCACCTTCGCGCTGGCCAAGGTCGTCACCGACGTGCCTGCAGCGCTGTCCCGCCGGCTCGACCCGCGCGCGGCCGCCGCCCTCGTCTGGGGGAGCATCCACGCCGGGGGCGCGCACAACGTCATCCCGTCGACGGGCAAGGCGCTCGGCACCCTGCGGATGCTCGACGCGGCCGCGTGGGACGGGTGCGAGCGGCTCGTCACCGAGCTCGTCCGGGAGGTCGTCTCCCCGTATGGCGTCAAGGCCGACGTCTCCGTCGTCAAGGGGGTGCCGCCCGTCGTCAACGACGCGGCCAGCGTCGAGGCGCTCAGCCTCGCCGTGAGCCAGGCCGGCGCCCAGGCCGCGCCGACGCCGCAGAGCCTCGGCGGGGAGGACTTCGCGTGGTACCTGACGCGGATCCCCGGCGCGATGGCCCGGCTCGGCACCCGCATCCCCGGCGGCCGGACCTTCGACCTGCACCAGGGCGACCTCGTCGTCGACGAGGGAGCGATCGGCATCGGGGCGCGCACGCTGGCCGGCTGCGTGCTCGCGACGGCCTCGCTCGTGCCCGCATCGGCACCTCTCGACAAGGCGCGGGTCGCGGATAGGTAACACTTCGTCACAGTTCCCCGGAGTGGGCAGGATCGCTGTGTTTCGAGGGCTACAGTGCACACCGCGGACCGGCGTCGGTTCCGTACCTGCAACAAAAAAGGAGCACCCCCTTGCGTCACGCAACGAAGGTCGCCGCCATCGTCGCCGCGGCCGCCCTCGGACTGGCCGCCTGTGGCTCGTCCGACACACCGTCCACCACCAGCAGCGACGGTGCCACCCAGCCCGCTGCGGGTGGCGGTGAGAAGCTGAAGGTCGGCATGGCCTACGACGTCGGTGGTCGGGGTGACCAGTCGTTCAACGACGCGGCCGCCAAGGGCCTCGACAAGGCCAAGTCCGAGCTCGGTGTCGAGGGCCAGGAAGCGGCCGCCACGAACGGTGAGCCGGAGTCCGCTCGGGAGGAGCGTCTCCAGCAGCTCATCGACGCCGGTTACACCAACATCGTCGCCGTCGGCTTCGCCTACGCCCCGTCGGTCAAGAAGGTCGCGGCCGAGAACAAGGACGTCAAGTTCGCCCTCGTCGACTCGACCGACGCCGCCGGCCCGAACATCGAGAACATCACCTTCGCCGAGAACGAGGGCTCCTTCCTCGTCGGCGCGGCCGCCGCGCTCAAGACGAAGACCAACGTCATCGGCTTCGTCGGTGGTGTCGAGACCCCGCTCATCAAGAAGTTCGAGGTCGGCTACATCGCCGGTGCCAAGGCCGTGAACCCGAAGATCGAGGTCAAGGTCAAGTACCTGACGCAGCCGCCGGACTTCTCGGGCTTCTCCTCGGTCGACAAGGGCAAGGCCGCCGCCGAGGGCATGTACCAGCAGGGCGCGGACATCGTCTACCACGCTGCCGGTGGCTCCGGTGGTGGCGTGTTCCAGGCCGCCAAGGCCGCGGGCAAGCTCGCGATCGGTGTCGACTCCGACCAGGCGCTGACGGCCGACCCGTCGGTCCGCGACGTCATCCTCACCTCGATGATCAAGCGCGTCGACGTCGGTGTCTTCGACTTCATCAAGTCGGTCAAGGACGGCAACTTCAAGGCCGGCGAGAAGGTCTTCGACCTCAAGGCCGGCGGTGTCGACTACGCCACGACCGGCGGCAAGATCGACGACATCAAGGACAAGCTGGACGGCTACAAGCAGAAGATCATCTCGGGCGAGATCAAGGTTCCCGCCGCCTGAGCCCAGCCGTGAGGACCCGACCGAGCGCCAGCGAGGGAGGTCCGGAGCGGCGATTCGGCTCAGGCGGCCAAAGGATCAGCCTGAGCCGGCCAAGATTGAGGTCACAAGGCCCGGGCGGCGCACCGCGCGTCGTCCGGGCCTTGTGCTCCCGCCGGGCAGCCCGGCGGTAGGTTCGTGCCGGTAGTTCATTCCGCCCGCGAGGCCGCGGGCCCACACGAGGAGCGTGTGTCATCGTCGCCAACGACTCGCAGTTCCGCGACGCGACCCGTGACGCCACGGCGGTTGCACCCAACGCGGAGCTGACCCACCGGGGCACCCCGGTCGTCGAGCTGCACGGCATCACCAAGCGGTTCCCCGGCGTCGTCGCCAACAGGGACATCGAGCTCACTGTCGACAAGGGCACGATCCACGCCATCGTGGGCGAGAACGGTGCCGGCAAGTCGACGCTGATGAAGATCCTCTATGGCGTCCAACAGCCGGACGAGGGCACGATCACGGTCGAGGGCCGCCAGCTGAGGCTGCGGACTCCGTCGGAAGCCATCGCGGCGGGCATCGGCATGGTGTTCCAGCACTTCCAGCTCGCCGACAACTTCACCGTCCTCGAAAACGTCGTCCTCGGCGCCGAGGGTCTGCACGGCATCGGCGACGCCGCTCGCACCAAGATCCGCGAGCTGTCCGAGTCGTATGGTCTCGGCATCGACCCCGACGCGCTCGTCGCCGACCTCGGGGTCGGCGCCCGGCAGCGCATCGAGATCCTCAAGGTCCTCTACCGCGGGGCCAAGATCATCATCCTCGACGAGCCGACCGCGGTCCTCGTGCCGCAGGAGGTGACCGAGCTCTTCGACAACCTCCGTGGCCTGACCGCCGAGGGCCTGACCGTCATCTTCATCTCGCACAAGCTCGACGAGGTGCTCCAGGTCGCCGACGCCATCACCGTCATCCGGCGGGGCACGACCGTCGCGGAGGTCGACCCCAAGGGCGTGACGGCCCGACAGTTGGCCGAGCTCATGGTCGGCTCCGAGCTGCCCAGCCCGAAGACGGAGGAGTCGACCGTCACGGACACGCCGGTCCTCACGATCGTGGACACCTCCCTGGACAACCCGTTGGGCGGCCCGCGGCTGCTCGAGGACATCAACCTCACCATCCACTCGGGCGAGATCGTCGGCATCGCCGGCGTCGAGGGCAACGGCCAGGCCGAGCTCGTCGAGGTCATCATGGGGATGCGCGAGCCGTCGTCCGGCCGCATCCTGCTCGGCGACATCGACACGTCGGACTGGCAGACCCGCGAGATCCGCGAGGCGGGCATCGGCTACATCCCGGAGGACCGGCACCGCCACGGCCTGCTCCTCGAGGCCCCGCTGTGGGAGAACGTCGTCCTCGGCCACCAGACCGAGACGGCCTATCTCACCGGCCCCGGCGGTTGGCTCGTCAACGCAGCGGCGGCCAAGAAGGAGACGGAGGCGATCGTCGAGCAGTATGACGTGCGCACCCCGTCGATCAACGTCACCTCCGGCTCGCTCTCCGGCGGCAACCAGCAGAAGCTGATCATCGGGCGCGAGATGCGGCGCAACCCGCGGGTGCTCGTGGCCGCCCACCCGACCCGCGGCGTCGACGTCGGCGCGCAGGCAGCGATCTGGGACCACATCCGTGACGCGCGACGCCAGGGGCTGGGGGTGCTGCTCATCTCCGCCGACCTGGAGGAGCTCGTCGGTCTCTCCGACACCATTCGCGTCATCCTGCGCGGGCGCCTCGTCGGGGAGTTCGACCCCGACACCGTGACGCGCGAGGAGCTCGGTGCCGCCATGACGGGCGCCGGGGCGGCCGACAGCCGCAAGCCCGGGAGCGAGCTGCCGGTCAGCGACCCGGTCGAGCCCGCCGCACCGTGGGGCTCCCCGGCCCCCGAGCAGGACACCACCAAGGAGGAGGGCCAGTGAACACCCGGTTGGACGGCCGCCGGATCCTCATGGCGATCGCGGCACCACTGCTCGCGGTCGTCGTCGCGGTCGTCGTCACGTCGCTCATCCTCATCGTCGCCAAGGACCCCGTCGGCCAGGTCTGGTCGACGATCCTGTCGGCGCCGAAGCCGCGGGTCCTGTCGGCGATCATCAACGCGGCCACCGTCTACTACCTGTCGGCGGTCGCGGTCGCCATCGGGTTCAAGATGAACCTGTTCAACATCGGCGTCGACGGCCAGTACCGGATCGCCGCCTTCTTCGCCGCGCTCGTCGCCGGCCAGGGCTGGCTCCCCGGACCGCTCAACATCCTGCTCGGCCTCATCGTCGCCGTCGTGGCCGGCGGGCTGTGGGCCGCCATCGCCGGCTTGCTCAAGGTCTGGCGCGGCGTGTCCGAGGTCATCTCGACGATCATGCTCAACGCGATCGCGACGGCCTTGGTCGCCTTCCTGCTGCGCAAGGTCGCCATCGAGTCCGGCGGCTCGAACGTCGTGCAGACCAAGCCGCTGCCGGAGTCGTCCCAGGTCCCCGGGTTCAATCTCATCCCGGGCAGCAGCCGCGAGGTCTACGGCCTGATCATCCTCGCGATCCTCGTCGGCATCGCCTACTGGTTCGTGCTCAACAAGACCCGCTTCGGCTTCGACCTGCGGGCCACCGGCGCCTCCGAGACGGCTGCCGTCGCGAGCGGCGTCAAGGTCAAGCGGATGGTCGCCCTGTCGATGATCATCTCGGGTGGCGCGGCCGGACTGGTCGGCATGCCACTGCTCTTCGGCCAGGACTACTCCTACGGCTCGACCTTCCAGCCCGGCCTCGGCTTCGCCGGCATCGCGATCGCCCTGCTCGGGCGCAACCACCCGATCGGCATCGCCCTGGCCGCGCTGCTCTGGTCGTTCCTGGACCAGCAGTCCAACGCCCTGCAGATCCAGGCGGGCGTGAGCGACAAGCTCGTCCTCGTCATCCAGGGCGTCATCGTCCTGTCCGTCGTCATCGCCTACGAGATCGTCCGGCGCGCCAACGTGCGCATCGAGCAGCGCCGGGTCGCGGCCCGCCTCGCTGCCGAGGCCGGCTCACCGCTGGAAGGAGCCCGGGCATGAGCATCAGCAGTGACACCGTGACCCGCACGCGTGCGGACGAGAGCGAGACCCTGCCGTCGCGGTGGCGTCGGTCGACGCTGCTGCGGGCCGCTGTCTATGCCGTCGGCGGCCTCGTCGTCCTCTCGCTCGTCCGCGTCATCACCGGCGCCAACGACATCGACTCGTCGGGTGCGCTGGCTGCCGCCCTCGCCCTCGCTGCACCGATCGCCCTCGCCGGACTCGGCGGACTGTGGTCCGAGCGGGCCGGCATCGTCAACATCGGCCTCGAGGGGATGATGATCCTCGGCACGTGGGGCGGGGCGTTCTTCGCCTATCACTACGGCGCCTGGATGGGCGTGCTCGGCGCGATCCTGCTCGGCGCCATCGGCGGCGCCATCCACGCGCTCGCCACGGTCATCTTCGGTGTCGACCACATCGTCTCGGGTGTCGCGATCAACACG
The DNA here is from genome assembly GCF_000576575.1 of Intrasporangium chromatireducens Q5-1. Lineage (GTDB taxonomy): Bacteria > Actinomycetota > Actinomycetes > Actinomycetales > Dermatophilaceae > Intrasporangium_A > Intrasporangium_A chromatireducens. The sequence continues at coordinate 2,797 of NZ_AWQS01000151.1, read as the reverse complement.
CTCGGCGCCGGCGCCGCCGCCTACCTCGCGGCGCGGACCTTCACCGGCCTGCCCGGCGGTGGACCGACCCAGTCGCCGGGTCTGCCGGACCTGCCGACCGTCACCATCGGGCCGCTCGCCGACTGGCTCGGCAATCTCGAGAAGGGCGGCACCTTCCTCGTCGCGGACATCGCCTCGGCGTTGCGGGCGCTCGTCTACCACCTGTCGGTGCTGACGATCATCGTCGCGCTCCTCTTCGTGCTCACCGCATGGATTCTCTGGCGCACCGGCTTCGGTCTGCGCCTCCGCTCCTGTGGGGAGGCCCCGACCGCGGCGGAGACCCTCGGCGTCAACGTCTACCGCTACAAGTTCGTCGCCACGGTGATCTCCGGAGGGCTGGCGGGCCTCGGCGGTGGCTTCCTCGCCCTCGTCGCCTCGGGCCTCTACCGCGACGGGCAGACGGGCGGCCGCGGCTTCATCGGCCTTGCGGCGATGATCTTCGGCAACTGGCGTCCCGGCGGCCTCGCCGGCGGCGCTGCGCTCTTCGGCTACACCGACGCCATCAACCTGCGCGGCGGCGACGACGTCATCCGCGCCTACCTGCTGCCGGTCGCGGTGTTCCTCCTGCTGTGGGGGGTGTGGCAGCTGCGGCGGCGCAAGCAGGGCAAGCCGATCACCGGGGTCGTCTCGGTCATCATGGCCCTCGTCGTCGGTGCCTGGTTCGCGCTCATGAAGGCCATGCCGAGCGAGATCACCCAGATGACGCCCTACATCGCGACGCTCCTCGTCCTCGCCTTCGCCTCGCAACGCCTGAGGATGCCGAAGGCGGACGGGTTGATCTACCGCAAGGGCGAGGCATCGTGACGACCCAGCCGGAGCGCGAGGCCACCTCGGCCCCGCAAGCCGGCTCAGCGGCATACGACATCGACTGGGCTGCCCTCCACGACCGCGCCGTCGAGCTGATGCGGAGGGCCTACGCGCCCTACTCGAGGTTCCCCGTCGGCGTCGCCGGCCTCGTCGACGACGGCCGGGTCGTGGCCGGGTGCAACGTCGAGAACGCCGCTTACGGCGTGGCCCTGTGCGCCGAGTGCGGCATGGTCTCCGACCTGGTCGCAACCGGCGGCGGACGGCTCGTCGCCGTCTACTGCGTGGGTGCCGACGGGCAGCCGCTCATGCCGTGCGGCCGCTGCCGGCAGCTGCTCTGGGAGCACGGCGGACCGACCTGCCTGCTGCAGACGCCCAAGGGAGTCCTGCCGATGACCGAGGTGCTGCCCCAGGCCTTCGGCCGGGAGGACCTCGACGAGCTGGCGGGCACCCAACCAACCGAGGAGTGAGGCGAGGATGAGCGAGCCCTTCGACGCCGTCGACGTCATCGCGGCCAAGCGCGACCGCCAGGAGCTGTCCGACGCGCAGATCGACTGGGTGATCGACGCCTACACCCGCGGGGCCGTTGCGGAGGAGCAGATGTCCGCGCTCGCGATGGCGATCTACCTCAACGGCATGAGCCAGGGCGAGATCGCCCGGTGGACCGACGCGATGATCCGGTCGGGGGAGCGCCTCGACTTCTCGGGGCTGTCCCGGCCGACCAGCGACAAGCACTCGACGGGCGGCGTCGGCGACAAGATCACGCTGCCGCTCGCGCCACTCGTCGCCGCCTGCGGTGTCGCAGTCCCTCAGCTGTCCGGGCGCGGGCTCGGCCACACCGGGGGGACGCTCGACAAGCTCGAGGCGATCCCGGGATGGCGCGCGTCGCTGTCGAACGACGAGATGATGCGCCAGCTCGAGGACGTCGGGGCCGTCATCTGTGCCGCCGGTGCGGGGCTGGCACCCGCGGACAAGAAGCTCTACGCGTTGCGGGACGTCACCGGCACGGTCTCGTGCGTGCCGCTCATCGCCTCGTCGATCATGAGCAAGAAGATCGCCGAGGGGACGGGCTCGCTCGTGCTCGACGTCAAGGTCGGGTCGGGGGCCTTCATGAAGGACCTCGACGGGGCGCGTGAGCTCGCGTCGACCATGGTGCGGCTCGGCAAGGACGCCGGTGTCCACACGGTTGCCCTGCTGACCAATATGCAGACCCCACTCGGGCTCACCGTCGGCAACGCGCTCGAGGTCCGGGAGTCGGTCGAGGTGCTCGCCGGCGGCGGGCCGCCCGATGTCGTCGAGCTGACCGTGGCGCTGGCACGCGAGATGGTGGCCGGCGCGGGGGTGTCCGGGGTCGACCCGGCCGACGTGCTCGCGTCCGGTCGGGGCATGGACGCGTGGCGGCGGATGATCCAGGCGCAGGGCGGTGACCCGGACGCCGGCCTGCCGGTCGCCAAGGAGTCGCACACGGTGCTCGCGCCGGCGGACGGCGTCCTGGTGCAGCTCGACGCGCTCGCGGTCGGGGTCGCCTCGTGGCGGCTCGGCGCGGGTCGCGCGCGCAAGGAGGACCCCGTCCAGGCGGGAGCGGGGATCGAGCTGCACGCGAAGCCGGGAGCCGTCGTGCAGGGGGGCGAGCCGCTCATGACCCTGCACACCGACGAGCCGGAGCGCTTCGCGCGCGCCCTCGAGGCGCTCGAGGGCGGCTACCTCATCGCCCCCGAGGGGTCGCGTCCCGACCTCATGCCGATCGTCGTCGAACGGCTCGCCTAGCGCGTTTAAGCAGGTCAGAGCCCGTATGCCGCTGAGCCTGGAGCGCGATTAGGACTTCCGGGCGGGGGGCTGCTAAAGTTTGGGCTCCCGCCGGAAGCCACCGGAGACTGAAGCGGTTCGGACCCCCGAGCCGCGGATTTGACTCGCGGAGAGCGCGGCGGGTAAGTTTGAAGGGTTGCCCCGGAGG
>NZ_AWQS01000150.1 GCF_000576575.1 Intrasporangium chromatireducens Q5-1 | reverse complement strand
CACTGTCGATGGGGACTACTGCACTGTCGATGGGAAGTACTGCACTGTCGATTGGTCAGGCGAGGGCTGCGGCGGCGGCTCGGCCCGCGGTCCGGCCGCTGAAGAGGCAGCCGCCGAGGAAGGTGCCCTCGAGCGAGTTGTAGCCATGCATCCCACCACCACCGAACCCGGCAACTTCGCCGGCGGCGTAGAGGCCGGGGATCGGCTCGCCATCGACCCCCAGCACCCGTCCCGAGAGGTCCGTCTCCAGACCGCCCAAGGTCTTGCGGGTCAGGATGTGCAGGCGCACCGCGATGAGTGGCCCGGCCGCGGGGTCGAGGATACGGTGCGGTGAGGCGACGCGAATCAGCTTGTCGCCCCGGTAGTTTCGCGCTCCGCGCAGGGCCGTGACCTGGGCGTCCTTGCCGAAGGGGTTGTCCAGCTGCCGGTCCCGCTCCTCGATGGTGCGCCGCACGTCCGTCTCGTCGAGGAGCGGCTCACCGGTGAGCAGGTTCATCCGGTGGACCAGCTCGTGCAGCGTGTCGGCGACGATGAAGTCGACGCCGTGCCGCTTGAACGCCTCCACCGGCCCGGGAGCCCCGGGTCGCACCCGCCCCAGCACCGCCGGGATGTCGCGCCCGGTCAGGTCGGGGTTCTGCTCCGAACCCGAGAGCGCGAACTCCTTCTCGATGATCTTCTGGGTCAGCACGAACCAGGAGTGGTCGTGCCCGGTCCCTCTCAGGTGCCGCAGCGTCCCGAGCGTGTCGAAGCCCGGGAAGAGGGGCGGTGGGAGGCGACGACCGCGCGCGTCGAGCCAGATCGACGACGGCCCGGGCAGGATCCGGATGCCGTGGTTGTCCCACACCGGGTCCCAGTTGATGATGCCCTCCGTGTAGTGCCACATCCGGTCGGGGTTGATGACCCGCCCGCCGGCCGCCGCCGTGATGCCGAGCATCCGACCGTCGACGTGGGTCGGCACGCCGGCGACCATCTGCTGCGGGGGAGTGCCGAGCCGATCGGGCCAGTTCGCCCGGACGAGGTCGTGGTTGCCGCCGATGCCGCCCGAGGTGACGACGACGGCCTGCGCCCCGATCTCGAAGTCGCCGACGACCTCGCGGTTGGTCGCCCGGCCGCGGGCCGCATCGTCCGGGGCGAGCACGCTCCCGCGGACCCCGGTCACGGCACCGTCCGCCACGACGAGCTCGTCGACGCGGTGCCGGAACGCGAACGTGACCCGCCCGGCCAGCGCCGCCTCCCGGACCCGCCGCTCGAACGGCTCGACGATGCCGGGGCCGGTGCCCCACGTGATGTGGAACCGGGGCACCGAGTTGCCGTGCCCGCCGGCGCGCCCGTCGCCGCGCTCGGCCCACCCGACGACCGGGAAGAGCCGGTGGCCCATCTCGTGGAGCCAGGCGCGCTTCTCGCCCGCCGCGAACTCGAGGTACGCATCCGCCCACCGGCGCGGCCAGTAGTCCTCCGGCCGGTCGAACTGGGCGCTGCCCATCCAGTCCTGAGTGGCCAGCTCGAGCGAGTCACGCACGCCCATCCGCCGCTGCTCGGGGCTGTCGACGAGGAACAGGCCGCCGAAGCTCCAGAACGCCTGCCCACCCAGCGACTGCTCGCCCTCCTGCTCGACGAGAACGACCGCCCGGCCCGCGTCCGCGAGCTCCGCGGCGGCCACGAGGCCGGCGAGCCCGGCCCCCACGACGACGACGTCGGTCTGCATGGCACGTGTCCTTTGTCCGTGGTGCTGTCCGTCGCTACGGTATGCCGCTCAGCCGCTTCCCGGGCCCCGTGCGGTCCGCGCGTGGCCCAGGAAGCGAGCTCAGCGGCATACGGACTGGGCTGTCCTGCTGGGTCTCTGCTGGGAGTTGGCTCCGAATGAAAAGAGCCGCTCATGGATTCGGGGGGCATGGGTAGTGCCCCTGTATGCGCAGGAAGAGGAAGGACCACGACGTCGACGGTCTCGTCGGCGAGATCGTGCACGACGTCAGGCATGGTGAGTTCGGCAGGTCGCTGTCGATCCTGACCGGGCTGGGGGCGGTCGTCACGGCCGCCGAGATCTACTTCGAGCACGACAAGGCGAGCTTCGGCAACCGATGGATGTGGGCGCCGATCGCCCTCGGGCCCCTCGGGGCGGTGGCCGGAGTGGCTGGGATGGTCAACGAGCGCGCGTCCCACACGATGCTGCCGCTCGCGTCGGCCGCGATCGTCGCGAACGGGCTGCAGGGCACCTATCTGCACGCCCGTGGCATCGGCCAGAAGCCCGGCGGGTGGCACAACGCGCGCTACAACCTCGAGATGGGCCCGCCCCTTTTCGCTCCGTTGCTCATGACGATGGTCGGCGGGATGGGCCTGCTCGCGTCGATCCTGCGGCGGCGGATCTGACATGCGAGGACGGGTTCCCTACGACAGCGAGACTCCCCACGGGCTGGCCCCCCGGTTCCCCGGCTTCGACGCCCTCCATGAGGTGGAGTCGTGGGACCCGGTCACGGCCGGCGTCGTCCTCGAGCGGCTCGGGCCAAGGCCGCCGCTGCGCTTCTTCTCCCCCACCGAGGAGGCCATCGCGCGACCGCTGCTCGACCTCATCGTCGACCAGCACGAGGAGCCCCGCGTCCCCGTCTTCGAGATGATCGACCAACGTCTCGCCGAGATGACGACGGACGGCTGGCACTACGAGGACCTGCCGCCCGACGACCAAGCGTGGTCGGCGAGCCTCACGGCCCTCGACGAGGACGCGCAGGAACGGCACGGGTGCGGCTTCGCCGGCTGCAGCCGGGACGCGGCGGCGGCGCTGCTGCAGGCCGTGCTCGACCTCGGCAGCAAGCAGTGGCACGGCATGGCCGCCAACCGCGTCTGGTCGCTCTGGTCGCGCTACGCGTGCACCGCCTTCTACTCCCACCCGTGGGCCTGGAACGAGCTCGGCTGGCCCGGCCCGGCCTACCCACGCGGCTACAAGGACCTCGGCATCGACCGGCGCGAGCCGTTCGAGGTCGCCGACTCGAGGCCGTCCGCGGTGCCGGTGGCCGAGGAGCACATGCGCTCGGGGCCCAGGCCGCCCCGGTCGGACACCCCGCTGCCAGCCGCCCCGGCCAGCTTCATCAAGGACGGCTCGGCCGATGCCGTGCGATCGCGCAACGAGTCGGCCTGGCTGCTGCCGGCCGGGCACCGGCGGGTCAACGAGGACCTCCGGCACAGCATGCGCCGCTTCGACGACAACGACGTGGTCGACGCGGTCATCGTCGGGTGCGGCGCGGGCGGCGCCACGATGGCCCAGCGCCTCTCGCGTGCCGGGTGGCGGGTCGTGGCCCTCGACGCCGGCCCCTTCTGGGACCCCGACCGCGACTGGGTGTCCGACGAGGCGGGCTCGCACCACCTGTACTGGACCGAGCCGCGGGTCATCGGCGGCACCGACCCCGTCCCGCTCGGCTCGAACAACTCGGGGCGTGGCGTCGGCGGGTCGATGGTGCACTTCGCCGGTTACACCCCCCGCTTCCACCCCAGCGACTTCATGACACAGACCGTCGACGGGGTCGGGCAGGACTGGCCGATCAGCTACGAGGACCTCCGGCCCTACTACCAGCTCATCGAGGGCGAGCTGCCCGTCTCGGGCGAGGACTGGCCGTGGGGCGACCCGCACAGCTACCCCCACTCGCCGCACCCGATGTCGGGCAACGGCGTGCTGTTCCGCAAGGGCTGCGATGCCCTCGGGATCGAGACGCGCGTCGGACCGGTCGCGATCACGAACGGCCGCTTCGGGCACCGTCAGCACTGCATCTACCGCGGCTTCTGCCTGCAGGGGTGCAAGGTCGGTGCCAAGGCGTCCCCGCTCATCACCCACGTCCCCGACGCCCTCGCGCACGGCGCCGAGATCCGGCCCGACTCGATGGTGACCCGGGTCGAGTTCGACGAACGGACCGGTGAGGCGACCGGCGTGCACTACGTCCACCACGGTGTCGAGCGCTTCCAGCGCGCGGCCCACGTCATCGTCGCCGGCTACTCCATCGAGACGCCGCGCCTGCTGCTCAACTCGACCTCCCGGCGCTTCCCGGACGGCCTCTGCAACGACCACGACCTCGTCGGCCGCTACCTCATGGTCCAAGGTGCCCCGCAGACGGGGGGCCGCTTCCCGAACGAGGTCCGGATGTACAAGGCGCCCCCGCCGGAGATCTCGACGGAGGCGTTCTACGAGACCGACCCGACGAGCGGGGCCAAGCGGGGCTTCTCGATCCAGGACGTCTCGCCGCTGCCGATCACCTGGTCGGAGCACTTCGCCGGGCAGCAGATCTGGGGCCACGAGCTGCGCGAGCTGATGAGCGACTACGTGCACTGGGCCTGCCTCGGCGCGCTCTGCGAGTTCCTGCCCCAGGCGGACAACCGGGTGACCCTGGCCGACCAGAAGGACCGGCGCGGCATGCCGGTCGCCAAGTTCGACTACAGCCAGTGCGACAACGACCGCAAGCTGATGGACCGGGCCCAGCAGACGATGGAGGAGATCCTCCTCGCCGCCGGCGCCGAGCACGTGACGACGTTCCGACGGTTCGCCCACCTCGTGGGCGGTGCCCGGATGGGGCGGGACGAGACGGAGGGCGTCGTCGACGCCGACTGTCGCAGCTTCGCCGTGCCGAACCTGCTCATCACCGACGGCAGCGTGCTGCCGACCCAGGGGTCCGCGAACCCCGCGCTGACCATCATGTCGGTCGCCGCCCGCGCGGCGGACCGGCTCATCACCAACCGGCGCACCACTGGGTGAGCCGAAAAGGAGGAAGTCTCATGTCCGAGACAGTGGCCGACCGGATGCTGGCACGCCTGCGGGAGTGGGGAGTCGATCGGGTCTTCGGCTTCCCCGGCGACGGCATCAACGGCCTGCTCGCCGCGTGGGGCCGCGCCGACGACAACCCCGTCTTCATCCAGGCGCGGCACGAGGAGATGGCCGCGTTCGAGGCGGTGGGCTACGCGAAGTTCTCCGGCAAGGTCGGCATCTGCACGGCGACGTCCGGGCCCGGTGCGATCCACCTCCTCAACGGGCTGTACGACGCCAAGCTCGACCACGTGCCGGTCGTGGCCATCGTCGGCCAGACCGCCCGCTCCGCGATGGGTGGCTCCTACCAGCAGGAGGTCGACCTCCAGACGCTCTTCAAGGACGTCGCGAGCCCGTATGTCGTCACGGTGACCGTCCCGGAGCAGGTGCCCAACGTCATCGACCGGGCGATCCGCGTCGCCCAGGCGGAGCGGTGCCCGACCGCGGTCATCGTCCACAGCGACGTGTTCGAGCTCGAGTACACCGCGCCGAGCCACACCTTCAAGGAGGTCCCGTCCTCGCTGGGGACGCAGTGGCCCGAGGTGCTCGCCGACGACGACGCCATCCAGCGCGCCGCCGCGATCCTCAACGAGGGCGAGAAGGTCGCGATTCTCGCCGGCCAGGGCGCTCGCGGCGCCCGCAGCGTGCTGCTCGAGGTCGCCGAGCGCCTCGGTGCCGGCATCGCCAAGCCGCTCCTCGGCAAGGACTCGGTGCCCGACACCGTCCCCTACGTCACCGGCTCGATCGGGCTGCTCGGCACCCGGCCGAGCTACGAGATGATGATGGACTGCGACACGCTGCTCATCGTCGGGTCGAACTTCCCCTACAGCCAGTTCCTCCCGGAGTTCGGCCAGGCACGCGCCATCCAGATCGACATCGACGGCCGCTTCATCGGCATGCGCTACCCGACCGAGCTGAACATCGTCGCCGACGCCGCCTCGGCGCTGCGGGCCCTGCTGCCGAACCTGCAGCAGAAGTCCGACCGCTCCTGGCGGGACACGATCGAGGCCAACGTCGCCCGCTGGTGGGAGACGATGGAGATGGAGGCGATGGTCGAGGCCGACCCGGTCAACCCGATGCGGCTCTTCCACGAGCTGTCGACGCGGCTGCCCGACAACGCGATGATCTCCGCCGACTCCGGCAGCTCGGCGAACTGGTACGCCCGGCAGCTGCGCTTCACCGACGGTGTGCGAGGCAGCCTCTCCGGCACGCTGGCGACGATGGGCCCGGGAGTGCCGTACGGGATCGGCGCGAAGTTCGCCCACCCGGACCGGCCCGCCATCGTGTTCGCCGGAGACGGCGCGATGCAGATGAACGGCATGGCCGAGCTGATCACGATCAAGCACTACTGGGAGCAGTGGAGCGACCCGCGGCTCATCGTCGCCGTCCTCCACAACGACGACCTCAACCAGGTCACGTGGGAGATGCGGGCGATGGGTGGTGCGCCCCAGTTCGTGCCGTCGCAGCGCCTGCCCGACGTGGACTACGCCGCGTTCGCGGCGAGCCTCGGCTTCGCGGCGCAGACGATCACCGACCCCGACCAGCTCGGACCGGCCTGGGAGGCGGCGCTCGCGGCCGACCGGCCGACGGTCCTCGACGTCCACACCGACCCGAGCGTGCCGCCGATCCCGCCGCACGCCACCTTCGCGGAGGCCAAGGCGACCGCCGAGGCGCTGCTCCACGGCGACCCCGACCGGTGGGACATCATCAAGGAGGGCGTCAAGACGAAGGCCCAGGAGTTCCTGCCGCACCAGGACTCGTGATGCCCCGCTTCTTCGGTCGAAGGTCCACTCCCGATCGAGAGTTCGAGAATTCCAATCGAGAGTTCACCAATTCCGATCGAGAGTTCGAGAATTCTGATCGAGAGTTCGAGAATCCCGATCGAGAGTTCACCAATTCCAATCGAGAGTTCGAGAATTCCGATCGAGAGTGCAGTTCTCTGCTCTCGGCGGCCCGGGTGGAGCAGCTGGAGTGCCGGGTGCTCACCATCCCGACCGACGCTCGCGAGGCCGACGGAACGATCGCCTGGGACAAGACGACGATGGTCCTCGTCACGGCCCGGTCGGGTGGGACGACCGGGCTGGGCTGGACCTATGGTCCGGCGGCCTGTGCCGACATCATCAGCAGTCTGTTCACCCCCCTCGTCGTCGGGACCGACGCCATGTCGGTCCCCGGCACGTGGCGGGAGATGGTCCGCGCCGGCCGCAACGACACCCGTCCCGGGGTCGTCGGCTACGCCCTCGGCGCGGTCGACACGGCCCTGTGGGACCTCAAGGCGCGTCTGCTCGGGCTGTCCCTCGCCGATCTCTTCGGCCGGGTCCACGACGACGTTCCCGTCTATGGCAGCGGTGGCTTCACGACCTACGACGACGCGCGCACGACGGAGCAGCTGACCCACTGGGCGATCGAGCAACGCATCCCCCGGGTCAAAATCAAGATCGGCGAGTCGTGGGGCAGCCGGATGGACCGGGACATCCACCGGATCCGGCTCGCCCGCAAGGTGATCGGTGATGATACGCAGCTGTTCGTCGACGCCAACGGCGGCTACACCATCAAGCAGGCCGTCCGGCTGATGGGCGACGTGGCGGATGCCCGGGTGACGTGGTTCGAGGAGCCGGTCTCCTCTGACGACCTCACGGGTCTGGCGCTCATCCGGGGCATGATCGACGCTGATGTGGCGGCCGGCGAGTACGGCAGCGACGTCGGCTACTTCCAGCGGATGTGCGCCGCCGGGGCGGTGGACTGCCTCCAGGTGGACGCCACCCGCGCCGGCGGCTACACGGGTTGGCTCCAGGCCGTCGCGGTGGCCGCCGGTCATGGGCTGCAGGTGTCCGGCCACTGTGCCCCGCACCTGCACGCCCCGGTGGCGGCTGCCACGCCGAACCTGCGTCACCTGGAGTGGTTCCACGACCACGTTCGGATCGAGTCGATGCTCTTCGAGGGCACCTTGGACCCGGCCGGTGGCACGATCACGCCCGACCCGTCCCGGCCCGGCAATGGGCTGACCGTGCGGGAGGGCGTCGCCGCCGGCTACGAGACGCAGACCCCCGGATGAGCTGTGCCGGTGGCCAACCCGGGCCACCGGCACACCTCCCATCCGCCCGACGTGGGCCTTCGGTCAGGAGAGGCGGTGGTTGGCGACCATCACCTCGTCCGGGTCGTAGGCGGCCCGCACGGCGCGGAGCAGGTCGAGCTGGTCGGTGTCGAAGGCTGTGCCGGCCTCGACGCGTGACTCCGCGAAGTTGAGGTAGTTCCGGCCGGTCGACCACGGCTCCAGGGCAGCCAGGAGGCCATGCGTGGCGGTGTGACTCGCAGCCGCGAGCTCGGGCGTCGCCGCGATCCCGACCGACATGAAAACGTAGTCGCCCTCGATGTGGCTGAGCGCGCCACCACCGATGGCAGGTCGGCCGACCGCACCACCGAGCTGCCGCAGCTCGGCCATGATGAGCCCGCTCTGGGGACCGACACCCGCTGCCTCGACGAAGGTCTCGATCCCGGCCTCACCGAGGCGCCCGAGGACCGTCGAGGTGCCGACGGCCGGCGTGGGGCCCTCCGGGTCCATGTGCAGGCGTGCCAGCGCCGGCGCCGGCATGCGCCCGAAGGTGTCCATCTCGGGACGCAGGGCGCGGAGCGCTTGGAGCACGTCAGCGCCATACTCGTCGCTGCCGAGCACAGCGCCGTCGATGACGGCGAGCGAACGGCCGCGGAACGGCTCGGGGACCTCCGGCAGGGGCGGCACGTTGAGGATGCGGAACGACGTCGACACCTCGTCGGGTGCACCGGCCGCCCACTCCTCGTAGCCGCGCAGCACGTCGTGGGCGCGGGTGACGTCCCAGACCAGCCATCCGGCATACGCGCTCTCGATCGGGTGGAGGCGGAACTCGAGGGCCGTGACGACACCGAAGTTGCCACCACCGCCGCGGAGCGCCCAGAACAGGTCGCCGTTCTCGTGCTCGTCGGCGCGGACGAGGTCACCGTCAGGCGTGACCATGACGACAGCCGTCAGGTTGTTCGCTTGGAGCCCGAGTTTCCTGGCGTACCAGCCCAGTCCGCCGCCGAGCGAGTAGCCGGCGACGCCGACGTCGGGCGAGCTGCCGTGGAGCGCTGCGAGTCCGTGCTCGCCGGCAGCAGCGACGACGGGGTCCCAGATCGAGCCGGCGCCCACGCGGGCGATCCCGAGCTCGGGGTCGATCGTGACCTCGTTGAGGGCGCCGGTGCGGATGATCATGACGTCGCTGAGGTCCTGCTCCGCGAGCGGTCCGGCGTTGTGACCGGTCGACTGGGCGGCGATGCGCAGACCCGCGCGCCGGGCGGAGCGGACGGCGGCGGCGACATCGCGCGCGGTCCTCGGCTCGCCACCGCGGCGGGGCGCTGGTCGACGGCGACGTTCCAGGGCATGCGGGCCGCGTCGTACCCGGGGTCGCCGGGCAGGTGGACGGTTCCGCTCCCGGCCGAGAGGCTCATGGTCGGTCGGGTGGTGGTGTCGATGGACATGGGTGTATCTCCTTGGAGGGTCGATTGCCTCCCCACAGAGACGCGCCGCTGCGCCCTGATACATCGGCACCCTCGCTCCCGCACCGTCGAGTGAGCGCGAACTCCGGTCGCGA
>NZ_AWQS01000149.1 GCF_000576575.1 Intrasporangium chromatireducens Q5-1 | reverse complement strand
AAGTGCACTCTCGATCGTCGGAAGTGCACTCTCGATCGTCGGGGTTGTGCTCTCGATCGTCGGGGTTGTGCTCTCGATCGTGGGGGTTGTGCTCTCGATCGGAGGCGAGCGGATCGGCGGCCTCGGCGGTCACGGGTCAGAGGCCCTTGGGGTGCCAGACGGTCTTGGTCTCGACGAAGGCGCGGAGCCGGCCGAGGCCCGGAGCAGCGGTCCAGTCGGGCTCGACCGCGACGCCGTCGACGACCTCGGGGCGGTAGACCCGCTTGATCGTGTCGGCGGCGGCTGCCTCGAGCTCGCCCCAGTCGACGCCGTCCGCGCCCGCTGCCCCCGTGAGGTCGAGCGCGTTGACGTCCCGGTGCGACGCCAGCCACGGCGCGACCTCGGCCGTGCGCGCGGTGATGAGGTTGACCACGCCACCGGGCACGTCGGACGTCGCGAGGACCTCGCCGAACGTCACCGCCGGCAGCGGACGCTCCGTGGAGGTCAGCACGACGGCCGTGTTGCCGGTCGCGATGACGGGAGCGACCACCGAGACGAGCCCCAGCAGGGAGCTGCGCTGCGGCGCAAGGACGCCCACCACGCCGGTCGGCTCTGGCACGGAGACGTTGAAGAACGGACCGGCCACCGGGTTGAGATTGCCGAGCACCTGCGCGATCTTGTCCGTCCACCCGGCGTACCAGACCAACCGGTCGACGGCTGCGTCGACGACGCCACCGGCGGCGCGGGCGGTCAGCCCCTCGCCCGCGGCGACCTCGTCGACGAACTGCGCACGCCGGCCCTCGAGGACCTCGGCCACCCGATAGAGCACCTGGCCGCGGTTGTACGCCGTGGCACCCGACCACCCCTTGACGGCACCGCGCGCGGCCACGACCGCGTCGCGGAGGTCCTTGCGGGAGCCGAGCGACGCGTTGGCCAGGAAGTCACCGGAAGCCGACTGAACGGCATACGACCGTCCTGACTCGCTGCGCGGGAACTTGCCCCCGATGTAGAGCTTGTACGTCTTGCGGACATCCAACCGGGTCATCGAGCGGCTCCCGTCGTGGTGTGGGTGACATAGGCCTCGAGCCCGTGGCGACCGCCCTCGCGCCCGTAGCCCGACTCCTTGTAGCCGCCGAACGGCGAGGTCGGGTCGAACCGGTTGAAGGTGTTGGCCCAGACCACCCCGGCCCGCAGCTGGTCGGCCATCCAGAGGATCCGCGACCCCTTCTCGGTCCAGACGCCGGCGGACAGGCCGTAGGGCGTGTTGTTCGCCTTCGCGACCGCCTCCTGCGGGGTGCGGAAGGTCAGCACGGACAGGACGGGACCGAAGATCTCCTCGGTCGCCACCCGGTGCGTCTGTGCGACGCCGGTCAGGACCGTGGGCGGGAACCAGAAGCCCGTCCCGGGGAACGTGCACTCGGGCGCCCACGCCGTCGCGCCCTCGGCGATGCCCGCGTCGACGAGCGTCGAGATCCGGTCGAGCTGGGCCCTGCTGTTGATGGCGCCGAGGTCGGTGTTCTTGTCCATCGGGTCGCCGACGCGGAGGGTCGCCAGGCGCCGCTGGAGGCGGGAGACGACCTCGTCGTGGATCGGCTCCTGGACGAGCAGGCGCGACCCGGCACAGCAGACCTGGCCCTGGTTGAAGAAGATGCCGTTGACGATCCCCTCGACCGCCTGGTCGATCGCCGCGTCGTCGAAGATGATGTTCGCGGCCTTGCCGCCGAGCTCGAGGGTGGCCTTCTTGGTGGTGCCGGCAATGGCCCGGGCGATGGCGCGGCCCACCTCCGTCGAGCCGGTGAAGGCGATCTTGTCGACGCCGGGGTGCTCGACGAGCGCCTGGCCCGTGCGGCCGTCACCGGTGAGGATGTTGACGACGCCCGGCGGGAGGTCGGCCTGCTGGCAGACCTCGGCGAAGAGCAGCGCCGTCAGGGGCGTCGTCTCAGCCGGCTTGAGCACGACGGTGTTGCCGGTGGCGAGGGCCGGGGCGACCTTCCACGCGAGCATGAGCAGCGGGAAGTTCCACGGGATCACCTGCGCCACAACGCCGTGCGGGCGCGGCACGTCACCGCCTGCCGGCGCGAGGCCGGCATACTCGAGCTTGTCCGCCCAACCGGCGTGGTAGAAGAAGTGCGCTGCGGCGACCGGGACGTCGACGTCGCGCGTCTCCTTGATCGGCTTGCCGTTGTCGAGCGTCTCGAGGACGGCGAACTCGCGGGCGCGCTCCTGCAGGAGGCGGGCGATCCGGAAGAGGTACTTGCCCCGCTCCGCACCGGACATCCGGCCCCAGACACCCTCGTAGGCCCGTCGGGCGGCATCGACGGCCTTGTCGACGTCCTTGGGGCCGGCCTGGCTGACCTCGGCGAGCGTCGTCTCGTCCGCCGGGTTGATGGTCGGGAAGAGACCCTTGGCGCGGGTGAACGTCCCGTCGATGAACAGGCCGTACGTCGGCTTGATCGTGACGATCGAGCGCGACTCGGGCGCAGGGGCGTAGTCGAACTTCGGCATGGGTTGGTCCTCGGCGGTCAGTCGATGGTGACGTAGGCGGAGCCCGAGTAGGCGCCGGTGGTGAGCTTCTGGCGCTGCAGGAGCAGGTCGTTCAGCAGGCTCGACGCGCCGAAACGGAACCACTCGGGGGAGAGCCAGTCCTCCCCGGCGACCTCGTTCACCATGACGAGGTACTTGATCGCGTCCTTGCTCGTGCGGATGCCGCCCGCCGGCTTGACGCCGACCTGCGTGCCGGTCAGCTCGCGCCAGTCGCGCACGGCCTCGAGCATGATGAGGGTGACGGGCAGGGTCGCCGCCGGTGAGATCTTGCCGGTCGAGGTCTTGATGAAGTCGCCCCCGGCGAGCATCGCGAGGTAGGAGGCGCGACGGACGTTGTCGTAGGTGACGAGCTCACCGGTCTCGAGGATCACCTTGAGGTGCGCGTCCGGCCCCTCGTCGCGCCGGCAGGCCGCCTTGACCTCGGCGATCTGGTTGAACACCGTCGCGTAGTCGCCCGCCAGGAAGGCCCCCCGGTCGATCACCATGTCGATCTCGTCGGCACCGGCCGCGACGGCGTCCCGCGTGTCGGCGAGCTTGACCGGCAGGCTCGCACGGCCCGACGGAAAGGCCGTCGCCACGGCAGCGACGTGGATGCCGCTGTCTCCCAGTGCTTCCCGGGCGATGCCGACCCTGTCGCCGTAGACACACACGGCGGCCGGGCGCGGGGTCGACGGGTCGAGCGGGTCCGGCACGAGGGCCTTCGCGCAGAGCGAGCGGACCTTGCCGGGAGTGTCCGAGCCCTCGAGGGTCGTCAGGTCGATCATCCCGATGGCGGTGTCGATGGCCCAGGCCTTGCTCGCGGTCTTGATCGAGCGAGTGCCGAGCGCCGCGGCGCGCGACTCGCAGCCGACCTGGTCGACGCCGGAGAGGCCGTGCAGCCAGGCGCCGATCGCATGGTTCGTCAGCCGGGACACGCCGAGCAGGTCTCGGGCACGCGCCGTGAGATCCTGCACACCGCGCGTGGAGATCGTTGAGGTCACCCGGCGAGTCTAGCCGTGCGCGAGACGTGACACCCTGAGCCTCGGAGTGCACCAAGGAGGAGACGTATGCCGCTCAGCCAGGCGGGTGACCGCGGTGACCTCGTGGGGTCGGCCGGGTTCCGCAACAGCCGCACCCTGCGCCCCGGTTCGGCGATCGCGATCGGGGTCGTCGGAGGGCTCGCGGGCCTCACGCTGCTCGTCCCGGCGCTGCTCAGCCCGAACCGCAGCTGGCTGCTCATCTCCTCGGTCGTGCTCGCCCTCGTCCTCATCTGGCTCTTCGTCGTCCGGCCGTGCGCCCTGCTCCACGACGAGGGCGTCCGGATCGTCAACCCGTTGCGCACCATCGACATCACCTGGCCGATGATCGACGAGGTCAGGAGCAAGTGGGCGCTCGAGCTGTACAGCCGGGGCACCAAGTACACCGCCTGGGGGATCCCGGCCGACCCGGGTCGTCCCCGCCACGGCCGCGGGGTCTTCCTCATCGGCGCCAACCGGGTCGGCCTGGGCAAGCAGGTCCCGACGAAGGAGCGGCGGGCGAAGGTGGAGGCTCAGACCGTCGCCGCCGAGGTCGAGGCGCGCATCGTCGCCGACAAGCGCCGCAAGGACGGCCGGACGCCGCGCATCGCGTCCCGCACGTGGGAGCCGGTGCCGGTGGGGCTGCTCCTCGCGGCGCTCGCCTTCTGGGTGCTCGGCACGTTCGTCCTCTGATCCGGCGCCGATCCGGCAGCCGATCCCGCACCGGACCCGACCGCAACACACCCGGCTCTCGGCAACTCCAGGTGGTTATTCCCGTCGGGAGTTGACCACTGCCGGGTGTGTTGCGCGAAAGGGAGCGGCGGTCAGGTCAGCGAGGTGAGGCGCTCGAACTCCACCCGGAGCCCGGCGAGCCGCTCGGCAGCGGCCGACTTCGCCGCGTCCAGCCCCTCGGGCCCGGCGACCGGCTCGATCACCTCGAGGTAGACCTTCAGCTTCGGCTCGGTCCCGCTCGGCCGGACGATGACCCGGGAGTCGTCGGCGAGGAGATAGCGCAGCCCCTCGGTCGGCGGCAGCCCACGTGAGCCCTCACCCAGGTCCTCGACCGACGCGACGTCGACCCCGGCGAGGGAGGCCGGGTGCTCCCCGCGGAGCCGGTCCATGAGCACCCCGATCTGGGACAGGTCCTGGACCCGCACCGAGAACGAGTCGGTCGCGTGGACGCCGTGCTGGACGGCCAGGTCGTCGAG
This sequence comes from Intrasporangium chromatireducens Q5-1, assembly GCF_000576575.1. Taxonomy (GTDB): domain Bacteria; phylum Actinomycetota; class Actinomycetes; order Actinomycetales; family Dermatophilaceae; genus Intrasporangium_A; species Intrasporangium_A chromatireducens. The sequence goes on along the minus strand of NZ_AWQS01000149.1, from coordinate 4,667 downwards.
CAGCTGCGGGATCGAGCGGCCCGCCGCCTTGAGGCCAGCCGCCAGCTCGGCGAGCAGGAGGGCGGCGCTGACGCCGTCCTTGTCGCGCACCGCGGCGGGGGCGACGCAGTAGCCGAGGGCCTCCTCGTAGCCGTAGCGCAGCCCCGGGACCCGGGAGATCCACTTGAAGCCGGTCAAGGTCTCCTCGTGCCGGATCCCGGCCGCCCGCGCGATCGACGCGAGCAGGCGCGACGAGACGATCGAGTTGGCGAAGACATCGGAGCTCGCGACGCCCCGCGCCACGAGGTGGGCGCCGAGGAGCGCGCCGACCTCGTCGCCCCGCAGCATCCTCCAGTCGCCGACCGCCGGGTCGAGTACCGCGGCTGCGCACCGGTCGGCGTCCGGGTCGTTCGCGATGACGAGGTCGCACGGCTCGCGTCGCGCCCGCGCGAGGGCCAGGTCGATCGCTCCGGGCTCCTCCGGGTTCGGGAACGAGACGGTCGGGAAGTCAGGGTCGGGGACGGCCTGCTCCTGCACCGGCTCCGGTGCGCGGAAGCCGGCCCGCTCGAACGCCTCGTGGACCGTGTCGTGGCCGACGCCGTGCAGACTGGTGTGCACGATGGCGAGGTCGCGAGGCGAGTCCGGGTCGAGCACGGCCACCACGGCCTCGAGGTAGTGGTCCTGCAGGTCCTGCCCGAGCGTCTCCCAGCCGTCGGTGGCACGCGCCACGTCGGCGACGCGCTCGACCGCGGCGATGTGCCCGGCGATCTGGGCGTCGGCCGGGGGGACGATCTGGCTGCCGTCGCCGAGGTAGACCTTGTAGCCGTTGTCCTGCGGGGGGTTGTGGCTGGCCGTCACCATGACGCCGGCGTCGGCCCCCAGGTGGCGGATCGCGAAGGCGAGCACCGGGGTCGGCAGCGGCCGGGGCAGGAGCAGCGCCCGCCCGCCGGCTGCGACGACGACGGCAGCGGTGTCCCGGGCGAAGACGTCGGAGTTGTACCGGGCGTCGAAGCCGATGACCACGGTGGGGTGCTCGCCCACCTTGCCCTCGGCCTTGAGGTAGGCAACGAGCCCCGCGGCGGCGCGGATCACGACGCTGCGGTTCATCCGGTTCGGTCCCGCCCCGAGGGCCCCGCGCAGCCCGGCCGTGCCGAACTCGAGCGTGCCGGCGAACCGGTCGGCGAGGTCGTCCCGGGCCACGTCGTCCCCCGCCTCGGCGGCAGCGAGGAGCCGGTCGAGCTCCCCCCGGGTCGTCGGGTCGGGGTCGTCGTCGCGCCAGGCCCGCACAGCGGCATACAGCTGGTCGGTGGACGAGGCGGTCATGCGATCCTCCGCACGACGTCGGCGAGGAGCGCGCTCGCGCGCGGCGCCGCTGCGGCGCCGGCCTCGAGGACCTCCTCGTGGCTGAGCGGCTGGTCGGAGATGCCGGCGGCCGGGTTCGTGACGAGCGAGATGCCGAGGATCTCGAGGCCCGCCTCGCGGGCAGCGATCGCCTCGAGCGTCGTCGACATCCCGACGAGGTCGCCGCCGATCGTGCGGGCCATCCGCACCTCCGCCGGGGTCTCGTACTGCGGGCCGGGGAACTGGACGTAGACGCCCTCGGGCAGCGACGGGTCGACCTCGTGGGCGAGGGCACGCAGCCGGTGGGAGTAGAGGTCGGTCAGGTCCACGAAGGTCGCGCCGTGCAGCGGGGTGGACGCGGTGAGGTTGATGTGGTCGCGGATGAGCACGAGGGTGCCCGGGCCCCACGCCGGGTCGAGCCCGCCGCAGCCGTTCGTCAGCACAATCGTGTCGCAGCCGGCGGCCTTGGCCGTGCGCACCCCGTGGACGACGGCGTCGACGCCCCGGCCCTCGTAGTAGTGCGTCCGGGTGCCGTAGACGAGAGCATGCCGGCCGGTGTCGCCGATCGCGACCGACCGGATGACGCCGCTGTGGCCGGCGACGGCCGCCGCCGCGAAGCCGGGCACGTCCACGTTGTCGACGGTCGCGACCGTCTCGCCGATGAGGTCCGCGGCGCCGCCCCAGCCGGAGCCGAGGACGAGGGCGATGTCGTGCTTGACGATGCCGGTCCGTTCGGCGATGACGCGGGCCGCGTCACGGGCGAGGGCGTAGGGGTCGGCGACGTGGTCGCCCGTCTCGGCGGCTGCACTGCTGTTCACGCAGTGGACTCTAGCGAGGTCCGTCCGGTCGGGTGCTGCCGTGTGCGCCGCTCCGTGCAGCGCCGGCAGCGCCACCCCGCGCGCTGGGCGCGTCGCCGGGGTGGCCGCCAGGCCCTCCGCGCTGGCCGTCGTGGTCGGGGAGGGGACCGGTCTCGGCGGTGCCGAGGGCCGTGATGAGGGTGGAGACCGTGCGCAGCAGGTAGGCGCGCCGCCCGCGGGAGGGACGCAGCACCGCCGACATGAGCACGCCGTCGAGCGCCGCCGCGAGGGTCTCGGCGCGGGTCCGGCACGACTCCTCGTCACCGGTCATCACCGTGTCGGCGACGACGTCGACGAGCCGCTGGCGCCACGCGCTGAACACCTCGGCCACATCTGGCAGGTGCGCGGCGGCGACGGCGAGCTCGAGCCGGCACACGAGCACGTCGCGGTCGCGCAGCCAGGCGGCGAACAGCGCGGTGGTCTGGTCCGCCGCGTAGGCATGGTCGCCGGGGTGGTCGGCGATCCGCTTGGAGAGGGCGGCGATGTCGCGCTCGAGGCGGGTCGCGACGTGCTGGGCGAGGGCGGTGAGCAGGGCCAGCCGGGTGCGCAGGTAGGCCGAGCAGGTGCCCTGGGGCAGGCCGGCGGCCGCGTCGACGGCGCGGTGGGTCAGGCCCCGCAGGCCACTCTCGGCGACGACACCGACCGCCGCGTCGAGCAGCTCGCGCAGTCTGGGCGAGACGGGACGTGTGGTCGTCGTCATGCTGTTCCTGTCACCAGCGTTCAGGGCCGTTCCCAGCCTAGTGCGTGAGCGGGGTGCACCGCCGGTGATGGTTGGATGGGGGCGTGATCACCCGCGAGACCTCCGTAGTCATCATCGGCGGCGGGCCCGGCGGCTACGAGGCGGCCCTCGTGGCGGCGCAGCTCGGCGCGGACGTCACAATCGTCGAGAAGGACGGGCTCGGCGGCGCCGCGGTGCTGACCGACTGCGTGCCGAGCAAGGCGCTCGTCGCGACGGCCGACCAGCGTGCGGACCTCGACATCGCGGTCCGGCTCGGGGTGAGGCTCGGCGGCCCCGACCGGACGGCGGGCGACGGCGTCCAGGTCAAGGCCAGTGCCGTCAACCGGCGCATCCTCGACCTCGCCGCCGCGCAGAGCCGGGACATCCGGCGCAGCCTGGAGAGCGTCGGTGTCCGGGTCATCGACGGGGTCGGTCGACTCGTCGAGCGCGGGCTCGTCCGCGCCGACACCTCCGGCAACGAGACCGTCGACGTCGCTGCCGACGTCGTGCTGCTCGCGACCGGGGCCACCCCGCGGGTCCTGCCCACCGCGGTCCCGGACGGGGAGCGGATCCTCACCTGGCAGCAGATCTACGCCCTCGACGACCTGCCCGAGCGGCTCGTCGTCATCGGCTCCGGCGTCACCGGAGCCGAGCTCGCCCAGGCCTACCTCGGCCTCGGCTCGGCCGTCACCCTCGTCTCCTCCCGCGAGCGCGTGCTGCCCGGCGAGGACGCCGACGCGGCGACCCAGATCGAGAGTGTCTTCCGCGAGCGGGGCATGGAGGTGCTGAGCACGTCACGCGCCCAGGGCGTCGAGCGCTCCGGCGACGGCGTCGTCGTCACGCTGACGGACGGCCGCACCGTCGAGGGCAGCCATGCGCTGCTCGCCGTCGGGTCAGTGCCGCAGACGGCCGGCCTCGGCCTGGAGCACGTCGGCGTCGAGCTCGCGGAGTCGGGGCACATCGCCGTCGACCGGGTCTCGCGCACGTCCGTCCCCGGGATCTACGCCGCCGGGGACTGCACCGGCGTCCTGCCGCTCGCCTCGGTCGCCGCGATGCAGGGCCGCATCGCGATGTGGCACGCCCTCGGCGACGCGGTCGCCCCTCTCAACGTCCGCGGCGTGGCGGCCAACATCTTCACCGATCCCGAGATCGCGACGGTCGGCATCGGCCAGCGGGTCGCCGACGAGATGCCCGACGTGCAGTCGGTGCTCCTGCCGTTGGCCCGCAACCCCCGCGCCAAGATGCAGGGCATCGACGCCGGCTTCGTCAAGCTCTTCTGCCGCACCGGTTACGGCACGGTGCTGGGCGGCGTGGTCGTCGCGCCGAAGGCCTCCGAGCTGATCTTTCCCGTCGCCCTGGCCGTGCAGAACCGGCTCAGCGTCGACGCGGTGGCGAGCACGATCACGGTCTACCCGTCGCTGTCGGGGTCGATCACCGAGGCGGCCCGGCAGCTGCACCAGTCGGAGTGATCAGCGCCCGTCCCGCGGGTCACGGCGCTGCTCCTCCTCGCGCCACCGCTCGCGGCGGCGCTGCGAGACCCAGTGCCGCAGGCGCTTCTGGACCGGGTAGACGAGGGCGAAGACGATCGCCACGATGACGAAGCCCTTGAGGTTCAGGCCACTCGACTGGGCAGCCGCCTCGGACAGCAGGGACGTCATCACGGCCTCGAGTCTGCCAGACGGCGCCGGGGGTCCAGCCAGGCGGACGGGGGCTCGCACCGCGCTGAGCCCACCCCACGAGAAGGTATGCCGCTCAGCTCGCTGAGCTGAGCG
>NZ_AWQS01000148.1 GCF_000576575.1 Intrasporangium chromatireducens Q5-1 | reverse complement strand
CGCCGACGACGACCGGCGTGCCGGCGGGCAGGCCGACGGCTTGGGCGACCGGCGCGCAGAGCGGCAGCGCGTGGGTCGTCGGCACGATCGGCGGAAGCTGGTCGAGCCGGATGCCGGCGAGGGCGACGGCGTCGGGGTCCCACTCGCGCGTCGCGATGTCGAGCAGGCCGGTCCCGCTGGCGGACGACAGCTCGGTCACGAGGCAGCCGGTCAGCGCGTGGACGACGAGGTCCTTCAGGCCCGCCCACGTGGCGGCTGCGGCGGTGAGCTGCGGCTCGTACCGGGAGAACCAGCGCAGCTTCGTCAGCGGAGCCATCGAGTGGACCGGGGTGCCGCTCGAGGCCTGGAGCGCGGCGGCGATCGGCGTCGCCCGCAGCTCGCGGGCGACCTCGCGGGCCCGGGCGTCGGCCCACGTCACGATCGGGGTGAGCGGACGCGCCTGCCCGTCGAGGCCGATGACCGCGTGCATCGCGGTGCTCACCGAGAGCGCGACGACCGTCGCGTCCGGCAGCCCGGCCACACAGTCACGCAGGGCGGCGATCGTCCCCGTCGTCACCGCCTGCGGGTCCTGCACCCGCCAGCCGGACTGCGGGCGGACGAGCGGATACTCGCGGATGCCCCGCGACACCGGCTCGCCGCCGCCGTCCGGTCGCAGGTCGAACGCGACGACCTTGGCGGCCGTCGTCCCGACATCGACGCCGATGACGACCTCGCGTGGGGTGGCGGTCACGAACCGGCCCGGGCCTCGAGGTCGGCGACCTGCCGCTCCACGGTGTCTGCGAGCGCACCGCCCTGGGCGTCCGGGTCGAGCCCGAGCCACGACAGCGTCCGGCGGACCGCCTCGCGGGCACTGCCCTCCGCGAGCGGGCGCACCTCGTCGGCGTGGGCGTCGGTGACCGGTGCGCCGTGGCCCCGCAGGTGGGCGATCCAGGCAGCCACGGTCCGGGTCGCGCCCTCGGCCACCCGGCCCGCGTCGAGCTCGGCCCGGACGACCGGAACGGCGCGGATCGGGATCTTCTGGGACCCGTCGGCCGCGATCTGGGCCAGCAGGTGGCGGATCTGGCCGTTGCGGTAGCGCTCGAGCAGGGCCTGCCGGTAGTCCGCGACGTCGGCCGGCGGGAGGCTGAGGTGCGGCGCCGCGGTGTCCCACCACTGCTCCACCCAGCCGAGCACCTCCGGGTCGGCGATGGCGTCGGCGACCGTCTCGTGACCGAGGATCGAGGCGGCGTAGGCCATCAGCGAGTGGGAGCCGTTGAGCAGCCACAGCTTGCGCTGCTCGAATGGCTTCACGTCGTCGACGAAGCGGGCGCCCGGCACGTCCCAGCCCGGTCGTCCGGCCGGGAAGCCACCGGCGAGGACCCACTCGGTGAACGGCTCGGTCGGGACGGTCTCCGGGTCGTCGATGCCGGTCTGGCGCAGCACCTCCGCACGGTCCGCGTCGGCCGTGCGCGGGGTGATCCGGTCGACCATCGTCGTGACGAAGGAGACGTTTTCGTCGAGCCAGCCGACGAGCGACTCGTCGACGAGGCGGGCGAGGTCGCGCACGACGCGGCGGACCATCTCGCCGTTCTCGGGGACGTTGTCGTTGGGCACGAGGGCGACCGGGCCCGCACCGGCCGCACGGCGCGCGAGCAGGCCGGCGACGAGCTTGCCGGGGGTCGTCGTCACCACGCCCCGCTCCGGGTCCGCGGTCAGGGCGGCCCGGTCCGCCTGCACATCGGGCGCGTCCGTGTTGAGGCCGCCGGCGGCGTTGCGCCGGTAGCCGGCCTCCGTGACGGTACTCGTCACGATCGCGACCGCCGGGTCGGCGAAGTAGCGCCGGAGCGCCTCGAGGTCCTCCGCCGGGTGCACCGCGCTGAGCGAGGAGATCACCTCGGGCCGGGCTCCCTTCGGGCCACGGATCAGCAGCGTGTAGAGCCCGTCCTGCGGCGCGAGCGCCTCGGCGACGGCGGGTGAGCGGCCGGTGAAGGCCGCGATCCCCCAGTCGCCGGCGTCGGGTGCGTGCTCGGTGTACCAGGCCGCGTGGGCCCGGAAGAAGTTGCCGACGCCGAGGTGGACGTGCCGGACCGGGGCGGCAGGGCGTCCGTCGGTCTGCCGGGACAGGCGTCGCCCCTCCGGCGAGCCCGATCCCGCTGGGGCGTCAGCGGCGCTGGGACCGGGCTCAGCGGCATACGACTCGTTCGCGGTCACAGCTTGAACACCTGCTTCGGGATGGACGTGACGAGGTCGACGACCGTCTCGAGCGCCTCGTCCTCACCGAGCCGGTGCTCGGCGACGAGCTGGGCGAGGTAGGCGCTGTCGAGGCGCCGGGACATGTCGTGGCGGGCCGGGATGGAGCAGAAGGCCCGAGTGTCGTCGATGAACCCGGAGGTCCGATAGAAGCCGGCCGTCTCGGTGACCGCACCCCGGAAGCGGCGGATCGCCTCCGGCGCGTCGATGAACCACCATGGGACCCCGACGTAGACGGCGGGGTACCAGCCGGCCAACGGCGCGAGCTCTCGGGAGTAGACCGTCTCGTCGATCGTGAACAGGACGAGGTGGAAGCCCTCGACGTCGCCGAAGCGGTCGAGCAGCGGCTGCAGGCCCCGGGTGAACTCCATCGCCACCGGGATGTCGTTGCCGGTGTCGGGACCGAACCGTCGCGACGACGACGTGTCGTGGTCGCGGTAGACGCCCGGGTGGAGCGTCATGACGAGCCCGTCCTCAGTCGCCATCCGGGCCATCTCGACGAGCATGTGGCGGCGGAACGCGGTCGCCTCGGCCTCGGACGCCTCGCCGCGGAGCGCCGCCGCGTAGATCCGCTCCGCCTCAGCCCCGTCGAGCGAGAGGGTCACCACGTCGGTGTGGCTGTGGTCCGAGGAGACGGCGCCGTGCTCCTTGAAGTAGCGGCGCCGGTCCGCGAGGGCCGCGAGGTAGCCGGCGTAGGCGCCGGTGTCGATGTCGGCCGCCTTGCCGAGGGCGGCCATGAGGTCGGGGAAGTCCGCGCGGGCCGGCTCGAGGTAGCGGTCGGGGCGGAAGGTCGGCACGACGCGGTGGGTGAAGCTCGGGTCGCTCGCGAGCCGCTCGTGGTGGCGCAGGTCGTCGGCGGGGTCGTCGGTCGTCGCGAGGAACTGGATGTCGAAGCGGTCCATCAGCGCGCGGGGCCGGAACTCCGGTGAGGCGAGCCGCTCGGCGATCTGGTCGTAGATCCGGTCGGCGCTCTCGGCCGAGGGCCGCTCGGTGACGCCGAAGATGTCGACGAGCTCGCTCTCCATCCAGTAGCGCACCGGCGTGCCACGGAAGTCGCGCCAGTGCTCGCAGAAGATCCGCCACGCCTGTCTGGCGCCCGCCTCGTCCAGCGGGGAGCCGCCGGCGCCGACCGCCTCGAGGGGAACGCCCTCGGCGTGGAGCAGGCGGAAGACGTAGTGGTCCGGCGAGATGAGCAGCGAGGTGGGGTCACCGAACGGGGTGTCGTCGGCGAGCCACTGCGGCGGGACGTGGCCGTGCGGCGAGATGATCGGCAGGTCCCGGACCGCGGCGTAGAGACGCCGGGCGATCTCCCGCACGCCGGGGTCCGGCGGGAAGAGTCGGTCGGGGTGCAGGGTCAGGCTCGCCGTCGAGGTCATGGCCCCCATCCTCCCCGAGTCGGGGCCGGGGTCGCCACGCGTTGCCACCTGTTGCCCTGCAGGGTTGCCCGTTGACCGGCTCGCAGCGAGAGTGGAGCCCATGACGACGATCACCGAGGAACCGCCCAGCGTCTCGGCCCGACGGGCAGCCCGGGTCGGCGGCACCGAGGGGGTGCTCGGCAGCGACGAGGTGCGCACCTTCATCCGCGAGCAGCTCGACGCGACCGACCTGGACGGCCGGAGCGTCTGCGTCCTCGTGCCGGACGGCACGCGCACCTGCCCCCTGCCGCTGCTCGTCGGCGCCGTCCACGAGGCACTCCACGGCCGGGTCTCGGGGCTCACCGTGCTCATCGCCCTCGGCACCCACGCCGCGATGAGCGAGCAGCACCTGGCGCGCCACCTCGGCTACGAGCCCGGCCGGCTCGAGGAGACCTATCCGGGCATGACGGTGCTCAACCACGAGTGGTGGAAGCCGGAGACCTTCGCGAACCTCGGGACGATCCCGGGCAGCCGGCTCGCGGAGCTGTCCGAGGGACGCCTCGAGGTCGACGTGCCGGTCCTGCTCAACAAGGCCGTCGTGGAGCACGACGTCGCCCTCGTCGTCGGGCCCGTCCTGCCGCACGAGGTCGTCGGCATCTCCGGCGGCAACAAGTACTTCTTTCCCGGCGTCGCGGGCCAGCAGATCATCGACGTGTCGCACTGGCTCGGGGCCCTCATCACGTCGGCCGAGATCATCGGCACGACGGGGATCACGCCGGTGCGCGCGCTCATCAACGAGGGCGCGTCCCTCATCCCCGCGCAGAAGCTCGCGTTCTGCGTCGTCGGCGGGACCGGCGCCGAGGCAGAGTCGCTGCACTCGGTCTCGTTCGGCGACACCATCGCCTCGTGGGCCAACGCCGCCGAGGTGTGCGCCGAGACCCACGTGACGTATCTCGACGAGCCGGTCCACACCGTGCTGTCCCTCGTGCCCCGGATGTACGAGGACATCTGGACCGGCGCGAAGGGGTTCTACAAGCTCGAGCCGGTGGTGGCCGACGGCGGCGAGGTGATCCTCTACGCGCCGCACATCACGCAGATCTCCGCGATGCACCCGGAGATCAACGAGATCGGCTACCACTGCCGCGACTACTTCGTGAAGCAGTGGGACCGCTTCAAGCACGTCCACTGGGGCACCCTGGCGCACTCGACCCACCTGCGGGGCGCGGGCAGCTATGACGCCGAGACCGGCGAGGAGCGCCTCCGAGTGCAGGTGACCCTCGCGACGGGCATCCCCGAGGAGGTCTGCCGCGCGGCGAACCTCGGCTACCGGGACCCGGCGTCGATCGACGTGGCGGCCGCCGAGGCGGACCCCGAGGTCTTCGTCGTGCCGCGGGCCGGCGAGGTGCTGTTCCGCCTCCGCTGAGCCGTCGAGCCGCGCACGACGAGACGCACCGGCAGCACCCGCGGCTCCCGGCTCGGCACGGCCCCGCGGATCATCCCGACGAGGTTGCGCACCCCGGTCGTGCCGAGCGCGTGGAGCGGCGCGGCGACGGTCGTCAGCTGCGGCGAGACGATCTCGGCGAGGAGGGTGTTGTCGAAGCCGACGACGCTGAGGTCCTCCGGCACGCGGACCCCGAGTGCGCGCAAGCCGTGCATGAGGCCGATCGCGAGGACGTCGTTGTAGGCGATGACCGCGCTCGCCTCGTGGCTCGCGACCTGCTCGGCGACGGCGTGCCCGGCTCGCAGGGTCGGCCCACCCACCGGCCCGACGCGACGGACCTTGATCTCGAGCTCGCAGCCCGCCTCCCGGAGGGCCTGCCACCGCGTCCCGTCGGTCCAGCTCGTCTCCGGGCCGGCGACGTAGAGGACGGACCGGTGGCCGAGCCCGCCGAGGTGCTCCAGAGCCCGCCGCACGCCGCGGGCGTTGTCGACGAGCAGGCTCGGCACCTCGGGCAGGGCGCGGTTCAGCACGACGACCGGCTTCTGCTTGGCCAGCATCCGGATCGCGCTGTCCGACATCCGCGAGCTCGTGAGCAGGACGCCCTCGACGCCGGACAGCTCGCGCTCGGTCCAAGTCCGCTCGAGCTGGGCGTCCTCCTGCGTGTGCGAGAGCAGGATCGTGTAGCCGAGCTCGCCGGCCGCCTCATGGGCGCCGCGGATGATCTCGGCGTAGAAGGGGTTGGTGATGTCGGTGACGACGAGGGCGAGGCTGCGCGTGTGGGTCGTGGTCAGGCCGGGCAGCGCCGACGTGCGATAGCCGAGCTCCTTGGCGACCTCGAAGATCCGCGCCGCGGTCCCGGCGTTGACCCGGCCCGGTCTGGCGAACGCCCGCGAGACGGTCGAGGCGGACACTCCGGCGGCCTCCGCGACGTCGTAGATGGTCGGTCGCCGGTCCATGCCCGCCACAGTAACCGGGCGGCAACTCGTGGCAATCGGTTGGCAGACCCACCGATCTCTGCCTCAATGGACTGGAGCGCGACAACGCGCCCATCGTCGGAAAGGCGTCGACCATGCTCCGTCCGCAGGACACCGCCACCCGGGAGAAGAAGCGGCTCGACGGCATCTGGAGCTTCCGGCTCGATGCCGAGTCTCGCGGCCGCGCCGACGGCTGGTTCTCCGGCCCGCTGCCGGGGGCGGGCGACATGGCCGTCCCCGCCAGCTTCAACGACGTCGCGGCCGACGCCGCGGTCCGCGACTACGTCGGTGACGTCTGGTACCAGCGCACCGCTCGGGTCCCGCGCGGCTGGGCGGGCCAGCGGGTCGTCCTGCACTTCGAGTCCGCGACCCACCGGGCCACGGTGTGGGTCGATGACCACGAGGTGGTCAGCCACGAGGGCGGCTACACCCCGTTCGAGGCCGACATCACCGAGTTCGTCACCCCGGGTGAGGAGGTGCGGATCACCGCCTGCGTCAACAACGCGCTCACCTTCCAGTCGATCCCGCCGGGCACCACCGAGCAGACCCCGGCCGGCCCGGTCCAGCGCTACTGGCACGACTTCTTCAACTACGCAGGGCTGCACCGGTCGGTCTGGCTCGTCGCCACGCCCCAGGCGCACATCGAGGACGTCACTGTCAGCACCCACCACGACGGGTCGACGGGCACCGTCCACTACGCCGTCGACACCCTCGACGCCGACGGGCTCGACGTGCGGGTCGTGCTGCGGGACGAGGACGGCGCGGAGGTCGCCCGCGGAGGCGGTGCGTCCGGCACGCTGACGGTCGCCGACGTCACGCTGTGGCGGGCCGGCCGGGGCTACCTCTACGCGCTGGAGGTGCAGCTCGTCCGCGACGACGAGGTCTTCGACAGCTACGTGCAGACCGTCGGGGTCCGCACCGTGGAGGTGCGCGGCACGGAGTTCCTCATCAACGGCGAGCCCTTCCACTTCCGGGGCTTCGGCAAGCACGAGGACATCCCCGTCACCGGCAAGGGCCACGACAACGCGTGGATGGTGCACGACTTCCGGCTGCTCGACTGGATCGGCGCCAACTCGTTCCGGACGTCGCACTACCCCTACTCGGAAGACGTGCTCGACTACGCCGACCGGCACGGCATCGTCGTCATCGACGAGACGGCCGCCGTCGGCCTCAACATGGGCCTCGGCGGCGGCATCTTCGGCGCCCAGGGCTACCAGACGTACAGCCCGGAGACGATCAACGACGACACGCAGCGGGTGCACGCCCAGGCGATCCGCGAGCTGGTGGCCCGGGACAAGAACCACCCCTGCGTCGTCCTCTGGTCGATCGCCAACGAGCCGGAGAGCGACACCGAGGGAGCTGAGGAGTACTTCCGACCGCTCTTCGACGTCGCCCGCGCGGCCGACCCGACCCGGCCGGTCGGCTTCGTCAACGTGATGCTGGCGCCGCACGGCAAGTGCCGGGTCTCCCAGTTCGGCGACGTGCTCATGCTGAACCGCTACTACGGCTGGTACGTCAACACCGGCGACCTCGCGAGCGCCGAGATCGCCTGGCGTGAGGAGCTCGAGGCGTGGGCCACCGACGGCAAGCCGATCATCATCACCGAGTACGGCGCGGACACCCTGTCGGGGCTGCACTCGATCACCCCCCAGCCGTGGGACGAGGAGTACCAGATCGCATACCTCCAGATGAACCACCGCGTCTTCGACTCGGTCCCGGCCGTCGTCGGGGAGCAGATCTGGAACTTCGCCGACTTCAAGACGACGGCGGGCATCATGCGGGTCGACGGCAACAAGAAGGGCGTCTTCACCCGCGACCGCAAACCCAAGTCCGCCGCGTTCTACCTGCGCCAGCGGTGGCGCGGGGAGAGCTGACGCGCGAGCCAGCTCAGCGGCATACCCTCGAATCTCCCGTCCAGCAAAGGAAACCATCGTGAGCAACCTCGCCACCATCGGAGTGACCGGCCTGGCCGTCATGGGCAGCAACCTCGCGCGCAACCTCGCGCGCCACGGCTACCGGGTCGCGGTGCACAACCGCACGTACGCGAAGACCGAGGCGCTCATGGCGGAGCACGGCTCCGAGGGCGACTTCGTCCCGTCGGAGTCGACGGCCGACTTCGTCGCGTCGCTCGAGCGGCCGCGGAAGATCATCATCATGGTCAAGGCGGGTGCACCCACCGACGCGGTCATCGACGAGCTCATCCCGCTGCTCGAGGAGGGCGACATCGTCGTCGACGGCGGCAACGCGCACTTCCTCGACACCCGCAAGCGCGAGGAGAGGCTGCGCCAGCACGGCCTCCACTTCGTCGGGACCGGCATCTCCGGCGGCGAGGTCGGCGCGCTCGAGGGCCCGTCGATCATGCCCGGCGGGTCCAAGGAGTCGTATGCCGCGCTCGGCCCGATCCTCGAGACGATCTCCGCGCACGTGGACGGCGAGCCGTGCTGCGCCTGGATGGGCCCCGACGGCGCCGGCCACTTCGTCAAGATGGTGCACAACGGCATCGAGTACGCCGACATGCAGTTCATCGCCGAGGCCTACGACGTGCTGACCGCGGCCGGGCTCTCCGCGGCCGAGGTCTCCGACGTCTTCCGCGAATGGAACACCGGCGAGCTCGACTCGTTCCTCGTCGAGCTGACCGCCGAGGTGCTGGCCCAGGTCGACGCCCGCACCGGCAAGCCGCTCGTCGAGGTCATCGTCGACCAGGCGGAGCAGAAGGGCACCGGCCGCTGGACGGTCCAGACCGCGCTCGAGATGGGCGTGCCCCTGTCGGTGATCGCCGAGGCGGTCTTCGCCCGGTCAGCCTCCGGTGACGTCGCGATCCGGGAGGCCTGTCGTGGCGAGCTGAGCGGCCCCGAGCGGCGGCTCGACGCCGAGCGGCAGCAGCTCGTCGACGACGTCCGACAGGCGCTCTGGGCCTCGAAGGTCGTGGCCTACGCCCAGGGCCTCGAGGAGATCCGCCGGGCCAGCGAGGAGTACGACTGGGACGTCGACATCGCGACCGTCGCGCGGATCTGGCGGGCTGGCTGCATCATCCGGGCCCGCCTGCTCAAGCAGATCAGCGAGGAGTATGCCGCTCACCGCCTGGCCACGCTCCTCATCGCACCGAGCATCAAGCAGGGACTCGCAGAGCGGCAGGACGCCTGGCGGCGGGTCATCGCCGGGGCGACGGCCGCCGGAGTCCCGGTGCCGGGGTTCTCGAGCGCCCTCGCCTACTACGACACCGTGCGCGCCGAGCGTCTCCCGGCGGCGCTCGTCCAGGGCCTGCGGGACAACTTCGGCGCGCACACCTACCGGCGTGTGGATGTCGACGGCGTATTCCACACATTGTGGGCCCAGGACAAGTCGGAGGTGCAGACGGCCTGAACGGCGGCGTCCGAGCCATGCCCCTTCCAATCGACAGTGCGCTTCTCCACATCGAGAGTG
>NZ_AWQS01000147.1 GCF_000576575.1 Intrasporangium chromatireducens Q5-1 | reverse complement strand
CGAGCGCCACGCCTGAGCCGAGCGCCACGCCCGAGCCGAGCGCCACCCCGGACCCGGGCGGCGCCACCGGGGCCGACCGTCCGGTGCGCGACCAGGTGCAGCTGCCCCGAGGCTTCCGGGCCGCAGGCGTTACCGCCGGCCTCAAGGCAAGCGGCACGCCGGACCTCGCGCTCGTCGTCAACGACGGTCCCGAGCACCACGCCGCCGCCGTCTTCACGAGCAACCGGGTCGAGGCCGCCCCGGTCACCTGGTCCCGGCAGGTCCTCTCCGACCGCCGGGTCGACGCGGTCGTGCTCAACTCCGGCGGCGCCAACGCGTGCACTGGCGCCCAGGGCTTCCACGACACGCACCGCACCGCCGAGCACGTCGCCGACGTCCTGGGCGTCTCCTCCGGCGACGTCGTCGTCTGCTCGACCGGCCTGATCGGCGAGCTGCTGCCCATGGACAAGGTGCTGGCGGGGGTCGAGGCGGCCGCCGCAGCCCTCAGCTCCGACGGCCACGACGCTGCAGCCATCGCGATCAAGACAACCGACACGGTCCACAAGGTCGCGTCCCGCGCCGGGGCAGGCTGGACCCTCGCCGGCATGGCCAAGGGGGCGGGCATGCTGGCCCCGTCCCTCGCGACCATGCTCGTCGTCCTGACGACGGATGCCGTCGTCGACCCCGTCGACCTCGACGCCGCGCTGCGGTCCGCCACGGCGGAGACCTTCGACCGGATCGACTCCGACGGGTGCATGTCGACCAACGACACGGTCGTGGTCCTCGCCTCGGGCGCCTCGGGGGTCGGTGTCGGTCGCGCCGAGCTCACCGGCGCACTGACCGACGTGTGCGGCAACCTGGCCCGACAGCTCATCGCCGACGCCGAGGGCGCGGCGCACGACATCGCGATCGAGGTCCGCTCGGCCGCGACCCTCGAGGACGCCCTCGAGGTGGGTCGCGCGGTCGCGCGCAACAACCTCTTCAAGTGCGCGATCTTCGGCAACGACCCGAACTGGGGGCGGGTCCTCGCGGCGGTCGGCACCACGAGGGCGGCCTTCGACCCCCATGCGCTCGACGTGTCCATCAACGACGTCGAGGTATGCCGCTCAGGCGGGGTCGGCGACGACCGCTCGCTCGTCGACCTGCGGGGTCGCGACGTCCACGTCCTCATCGACCTGCACGCCGGGCACGAGGCGGCGACGGTCTGGACGAACGACCTGACGCACGACTACGTCCACGAGAACTCGGCCTACAGCACATGACGAACCTCACCGGCTCCACCCCTGCCTCGAGCCTGCGCGGGCTCATCGACGCGGCCGCGATCCGGGTCGCAGCCGGCAAGGCCGCGACCCTGGTCGAGGCGCTGCCCTGGCTCGAGCGTTTCCGGGGCGCGCTCGTCGTGGTCAAGTACGGCGGCAACGCGATGATCGACGACGACCTCAAAGCCGCCTTCGCCAAGGACATCGCGTTCCTGCGCTATGCGGGGCTGCGGCCCGTCGTCGTCCACGGCGGTGGCCCCCAGATCAAGGCGATGCTCGGCCGCCTCGGGCTGGAGACCGAGTTCAAGGGCGGACTGCGGGTCACGACTCCCGAGATCATGGACGTCGTCCGGATGGTCCTGACGGGCCAGGTCGGCCGCGAGCTCGTCGGCCTGCTCAACCAGCACGGCCCCATCGCGGTCGGGCTCTCCGGCGAGGATGCCGGCCTGTTCGGGGCCCGTCGTCGCGGCACGGTCGTCGACGGCGAGCTCGTCGACATCGGCCTCGTCGGCGACGTCGAGAGCGTGGCCCCCTCCGCCGTCCTCGACATCCTCGCGGCCGGCCGGGTCCCCGTCGTGTCGACCGTGGCGCCCGACCTCGACGTCGAGGGTCAGGTCCTCAACGTCAACGCCGACACCGCGGCGGCGGCTCTCGCGGTGGCCCTGCGCGCGGAGAAGCTCGTCGTCCTCACCGACGTCGAAGGCATCTACGCGCAGTGGCCGGACCGTGGCTCGCTCCTGTCCACCCTGCGCGTCAGCGACGCGCGGCAGCTGCTGACCCGCGTCGAGGAGGGGATGGTGCCCAAGCTCGAGGCGTGCATCCGTGCGGTCGAGGGCGGGGTCCCTCAGACCCACGTCGTGGACGGACGCACACCCCACTCGATCCTGCTCGAGATCTTCACCGACGAGGGCATCGGCACGATGGTGCTGCCCGACGCGCCGGACACCGCCCAGGAGGACGCATGACGACAGGTGCCGAGCTGCTCGGCCGCTACGCCGAGACCATGGTGCCCGTGTTCGGCACCCCACAGATCGTGCTCGCCTCCGGGCACGGGTGCTGGGTCACGGACGTCGATGGCAAGCGCTACCTCGACCTGCTCTCCGGGATCGCCGTCAACGCGCTCGGCCATGGCCACCCAGCGCTCGTCCAGGCCGTGATCAAGCAGGCCGAGGCGGCCATCCACATCTCCAACTTCTTCACCTCCGAGCCCGCCGTCCGGCTCGCCGAGCGCCTCCTTGGCCTCGCCGCTGCCCCCGCGGGGTCCGGCGTGTTCTTCGCCAACTCCGGGGCCGAGGCGAACGAGGCGGCCATCAAGCTGTCCCGGCGCACCGGCCGGAGCCGGATCGTCGCCCTGGAGGGCTCTTTCCACGGCCGCACGACCGGCGCCCTCGCCCTGACCCACAAGGCCGCCTACCGCGAGCCGTTCGAGCCGCTCATCCCCGACGTCCACTTCGTGCCTCCGGGTGACGCCGCGGCCCTCCGGGCCGCCGTCGACGACCGCACCGCAGCGGTCTTCATCGAGCCGATCCAGGGTGAGGCCGGCGTGCGGGAGGTGCCCGCCGACTACCTCCGGCTGGCCCGGGAGCTGACCCACGAGCACGGTGCCCTGCTCGTCGTCGACGAGATCCAGACCGGCATCGGGCGCACCGGCGACTGGTTCGCCCACACCGCGGCCGGAGTCCAACCGGACGCGATGACCCTCGCCAAGGGCCTCGGCGGTGGCGTGCCCATCGGCGCGCTCGTCACCTACGGCGCGGACACGACGCACCTGCTGACCGCGGGCCAGCACGGGACGACCTTCGGCGGCAACCCGCTCGCGTGCGCCGCCGCCCTCGCCGTCCTCGACACCATCGAGCGGGACCACCTGCTCGACAACGTCGCCCGCGTGGGCGCCCTGCTCGACGACGTGCAGCTCGCGGGGGTGGCGGCCACGCGCGGACGCGGCCTGCTCCGCGCGATCGAGCTGAGCGGCATACCCGCGCCGTCGGTGATGGACGCGGCGCGGGAGGCGGGGTTCATCGTCAACGCCGTCACCCCGACGGCCCTGCGCCTCGCGCCACCCCTCATCATCACCGAGGACGAGCTGGGCGGGTTCCTCACGGCGCTGCCCGCGATCCTCGAGTCCGCGCGGAGCGCTCCGTGAGCCGCAGCCAGCGCCAGCACCGCATCGCCGAGCTCCTCGAGGCGCACGAGGTGCGCAGCCAGGGCGAGTTGTCCGACCTGCTCGCCGCGGAGGGCACGGAGGTCACGCAGGCCACCCTCTCGCGCGACCTCGTCGAGATCGGTGCCGTCAAGGTGCGGCGCGGCCGTGCCCTCGTCTACGCGGTGCCCGGAGAGGGCGGCGAGCCTGCCCGGTCCGGTCGGCTCGACGCGACGAACGCGCGCCTGCGTCGGGTCTGCGACGAGCTGCTCGTCTCGGTCGCCTGCGCGCGCAACCTCGTCGTCCTCAAGACGCCGCCGGGAGCGGCGAACTACCTCGCCTCGACGATCGACCTGACCCGCGACCCGCAGGTCATCGGCACCATCGCCGGCGACGACACGATCCTGCTCATCGGCTCCGACGACTCGGCCGCCGAGGGGCTGGCCGCGCAGCTGCAGTCCCTGCTTGGGGGACGCGAGTGACCTTCGGGGAGAATGCCATGGTGACCGAAGAGACTGACCAGGCCGAGCGCGTGAGCCTCTGGGGCGGCCGGTTCGCCGGCGGGCCCGACCGCGCCCTCGCCGCGCTGTCCAAGAGCACCCACTTCGACTGGCGGCTGGCGCCTCACGACATCGCCGGCTCACGCGCGCACGCGAAGGTGCTGTATGCCGCTCACCTCCTTTCGGAGGAGGAGCTGAGCGGGATGCTGGCCGGGTTGGACCGCCTCGAGGCCGACGTCCGGTCCGGTGCCTTCGCCCCGGACGAGGACGACGAGGACGTGCACACCGCCCTCGAGCGGGGACTCATCGAGCGGGTGGGTCCGGAGCTCGGTGGCCGACTGCGGGCCGGCCGGTCCCGAAACGACCAGGTGGCCACGCTGTTCCGGATGTACCTGCGCGAACACGCTCGCGTGCTGGCGTCGCTCGTGAGCGACGTGGTGGAAGCCCTTGTGCAACAGGCTGACCGGCACCTCGGTGTTGCGATGCCTGGCCGCACCCACCTCCAGCACGCCCAGCCGGTCCTCCTCTCGCACCACCTGCTCGCCCACGCGTGGACGTTGCTGCGTGACGTCGACCGGTTGCGCGACTGGGACGTGCGGTCCGACGCGTCGCCCTACGGGTCGGGCGCGCTGGCGGGGTCCTCGCTCGGGCTCGACCCCGAGGCCGTCGCGGCGGACCTGGGCTTCTCCCGGGCCGTGGAGAACTCCATCGACGGCACCGCCTCGCGGGACTTCGTGGCGGAGTTCGCGTTCGTCTGTGCCATGACCGCGGTCGACATCTCCCGGATCGCCGAGGAGGTGGTGCTGTGGGCGACGAAGGAGTTCTCCTTCGTCACGCTCGACGACGCCTACTCGACCGGGTCGAGCATCATGCCGCAGAAGAAGAACCCCGACGTCGCTGAGCTTGCGCGGGGCAAGGCCGGTCGGCTCGTCGGCGACCTCGCCGGTCTGCTCACGACGCTCAAGGCGCTACCGCTCGCCTACAACCGGGACCTGCAGGAGGACAAGGAGCCGGTCTTCGACGCCGTCGACACCCTCGAGCTGCTCCTGCCCGCCTTCTCCGGGATGGTCGCGACCCTGAGCTTCAACACCGATCGCCTCGAGTCGCTCGCGCCCCAAGGGTTCGCGCTCGCGACGGACATCGCCGAGTGGCTCGTCCGACAGCACGTGCCCTTCCGCGTCGCCCACGAGGTCGCCGGAGCCTGCGTCCGGCTCTGCGAGGAGCGCGGCGTCGAACTGTGGGACCTCACCGACGCGGACTTCGCGGCGGTGAGCGAGCACCTCGGCCCGGACGTGCGCTCGGTGCTGTCGGTCCAAGGCTCGCTCGCCTCCCGGGACGCGGTCGGGGGCACCGCGCCCGTCCGGGTGCGCGAGCAGCTCGCCGCCGCCCGCGAGCGTCTTGCCGCGGCCAGGGCCTGGGCCGGGGGAGACGCCTGACGGTGGAGGGAGACTGCGACCGGCTGCCGCGCGACTTCTTCGCGCGGCCCGTCCTCGAGGTCGCACCGGACCTGCTGGGGTGTCACGTCAGCCACGCCGGCGTCACGGTGCGGCTCACGGAGGTCGAGGCCTATGCCGGCATGGTCGACCCGGGCTCGCACGCGTACCGCGGCCCGACGCCGCGCACGCAGGTCATGTTCGGCCCCGCCGGCTTCCTCTACGTCTACTTCACCTACGGCAACCACTGGTGCGCCAACCTCGTCTGCGGCCACGACGGCACCGCGGAGGCAGTCCTGCTCCGGGGAGCCGAGGTCGTCGACGGCTTCGACACCGTGCGCGAACGGCGGGGGACCGCCCGTGAGCGCGACTGGTGCCGAGGACCGGGGCGTCTGGGGCAGGCCCTCGCGCTCGGCAGTCAGCAGACCGGGCGCGACTTCTGCCGGCCGGCGCTCGGTGACCCCGTCGACCTCGTCGTCTCGACCCGGGACCGCGACGTCGACGCTGGCAGGGTCCGCACCGGTCCGCGGGTCGGGGTGAGCGGTCCCGGGGGAGACGCGGAGCAGTACCCGTGGCGGTTCTGGCTGGAGGGCGAGCCGACCGTGTCCGCCTACCGGCCGGGGGTCGTGCGCACGCGGCCGAAGCGAGGCTGAGGCTGCCGCCGTGGAACGCATTGGTGGCCGTTGCGACAGGTAGGGCAGGCTGTCCCTTGCGGGATCGCCCCGCACGAGCGAGAGGAGCACGCACCGTGACGGACATCTTCGACGAGCTGCAGTGGCGCGGTCTGGTGGCGCAGACCACCGACGAGGCGGCGCTGCGCGAGGCACTCGCGAGTGGACCCGTCACCGTCTATTGCGGCTTCGATCCCAGCGCGCCGTCCCTGCACTTCGGCAACTTCGTCCAGCTCTCCGTCCTGCGCCGGATGCAGCAGGCCGGCCACCACGTGATCTGTCTCGTCGGCGGGTCCACCGGGCTGATCGGCGACCCGAAGCCGGACGCCGAGCGGGTGCTCCAGGACAAGGACACGATCGCTCGGTCCGTCGAGCGCATCCAGCGGCTCGTGGGGCCGCTGCTCGACTTCGAGGGCGACAACGCCGCCGAGCTCGTCAACAACCTCGACTGGACCGCACCGCTCAGTGCGCTCGACTTCCTCCGAGATGTGGGCCAGCACTTCCGGGTCAACCAGATGATCCGCAAGGAAGCGGTCGCGCGGCGGCTCGAGAGCGAACAAGGGATCTCCTACACCGAGTTCAGCTACCAGATCCTGCAGGCGATGGACTACCTCGAGCTGTACCGGTCCCGCCGGTGCGTGCTCCAGATCGGTGGCAGCGACCAGTGGGGCAACATCACGGCGGGGGTAGACCTCGTCCACCGGGTGGAGGGGGCGACGGTGCACGCGCTGGCGACCCCGTTGCTGGTCGACTCCGAGGGGCGCAAGTTCGGCAAGTCCGAGGGCAACGCCGTGTGGCTCTCCGCCGACATGACCAGCCCGTACGCGTTCTACCAGTACTTCCTCAACGTCGAGGACGCGTCGGTCGTCACGATGCTCAAGGCCCTCACCGACCGCACGATGGACGAGATCGCCGAGCTCGAGAAGCAGGTGGCGGAGGAGCCCTACCGACGCACGGCGCAGCGCACCCTGGCTGCTGATGTGACGACCCGGGTGCACGGAGCGGACGCGACGCGGTCGGTGCAGGCCGCGAGCGAGGCGCTCTTCGGCAAGGGCGACCTCGCCGACCTCACCGAGGCGACGCTGCGGGACGCGACGACCGAGCTGGCCGGAGCCGACGTGCCGGTGGGCACCCCCGTCGTGGAGGCCCTCGTGGCGACCGGACTGGTGGAGTCGCGCAACGCGGCGCGGCGAGTCATCGGCGAGGGGGGCGCCTCGGTCAACAACGTGAAGGTCAGCGACGTCGAGGCAGTGCTCGCCGAGGGCGACTTCCTGCATGGCGTCGCGGCCGTGCTCAAGCGTGGGCGCAGGAACCTCGCGGCCGCACGTCGGGCTTGAGTGGAAGGCGCCGGTTCCATTGCCCTGCAATGGGATCCGGCGCTTTCTACGCCTGTAGCCCCCTCGATTTGGCAATCCGCGAGGAAGCCCGCTAATGTTCTCTTCGTCAGCCCGACAGGGAGGAACGGACGCCAAGGCGGAGCGAGTGATCGCGACGCGAAGTAGGCCGGTCCCGGGGCAGGCACCCACAGCCGGACGAGCGGAACAATCCGCCTCCGGAGCGGGTTTCCGCTGATACCAAGCGGGTCCAACTCGGTCGCTCTGAGAGCGGGTCACGTGTTTGACTCCCAAGCTTGAGGCGGGTAAGTTTGAAGGGTTGCCCCGGAGGCTGGGACGTGGTTCTGGTTGATGGTGTGTGTCCGATTCTTGAGAACTCAACAGCGTGTCAAAAATCGATGCCTATTTACCTCGTCGCGGGGTGTTCCTGGCTGCCTGGATGGGTGGTTGGGGGTGTCTCGTGGTGATGATTTCTTTGGTTGAAGATGACAGCTTTTATGCTAGTTGTTTACTTCTGCCAGTGATTTGGCCCTTCGTGGGTTTTTACACTTCAACGGAGAGTTTGATCCTGGCTCAGGACGAACGCTGGCGGCGTGCTTAACACATGCAAGTCGAACGATGAAGCGCAGCTTGCTGCGTGGATTAGTGGCGAACGGGTGAGTAACACGTGAGTAACCTGCCCCTGACTCTGGGATAACTCCGGGAAACCGGGGCTAATACCGGATATGACGCCTGGCCGCATGGTCTGGGTGTGGAAAGATTTTTTGGTTGGGGATGGACTCGCGGCCTATCAGCTTGTTGGTGAGGTAGTGGCTCACCAAGGCGACGACGGGTAGCCGGCCTGAGAGGGCGACCGGCCACACTGGGACTGAGACACGGCCCAGACTCCTACGGGAGGCAGCAGTGGGGAATATTGCACAATGGGCGCAAGCCTGATGCAGCGACGCCGCGTGAGGGATGACGGCCTTCGGGTTGTAAACCTCTTTCAGCAGGGAAGAAGCGCAAGTGACGGTACCTGCAGAAGAAGCACCGGCTAACTACGTGCCAGCAGCCGCGGTAATACGTAGGGTGCGAGCGTTGTCCGGAATTATTGGGCGTAAAGAGCTTGTAGGCGGTTTGTCGCGTCTGCTGTGAAAATCCGGGGCTCAACCCCGGACTTGCAGTGGGTACGGGCAGACTAGAGTGTGGTAGGGGAGACTGGAATTCCTGGTGTAGCGGTGGAATGCGCAGATATCAGGAGGAACACCGATGGCGAAGGCAGGTCTCTGGGCCATTACTGACGCTGAGAAGCGAAAGCATGGGGAGCGAACAGGATTAGATACCCTGGTAGTCCATGCCGTAAACGTTGGGCGCTAGGTGTGGGGCTCATTCCACGAGTTCCGTGCCGCAGCTAACGCATTAAGCGCCCCGCCTGGGGAGTACGGCCGCAAGGCTAAAACTCAAAGGAATTGACGGGGGCCCGCACAAGCGGCGGAGCATGCGGATTAATTCGATGCAACGCGAAGAACCTTACCAAGGCTTGACATACGCCGGACGCATTCAGAGATGGGTGTTCCCTTTGGGTCGGTGTACAGGTGGTGCATGGTTGTCGTCAGCTCGTGTCGTGAGATGTTGGGTTAAGTCCCGCAACGAGCGCAACCCTCGTTCTATGTTGCCAGCACGTGATGGTGGGGACTCATAGGAGACTGCCGGGGTCAACTCGGAGGAAGGTGGGGATGACGTCAAATCATCATGCCCCTTATGTCTTGGGCTTCACGCATGCTACAATGGCCGGTACAGAGGGCTGCGAAACCGTGAGGTGGAGCGAATCCCTAAAAACCGGTCTCAGTTCGGATTGGGGTCTGCAACTCGACCCCATGAAGTCGGAGTCGCTAGTAATCGCAGATCAGCAACGCTGCGGTGAATACGTTCCCGGGCCTTGTACACACCGCCCGTCAAGTCACGAAAGTCGGTAACACCCGAAGCCGGTGGCCCAACCCTTGTGGGGGGAGCCGTCGAAGGTGGGACTGGCGATTGGGACTAAGTCGTAACAAGGTAGCCGTACCGGAAGGTGCGGCTGGATCACCTCCTTTCTAAGGAGCAGCTGTTTTCAGCGGCCCGGTCCGCCTCCGAG
>NZ_AWQS01000146.1 GCF_000576575.1 Intrasporangium chromatireducens Q5-1 | reverse complement strand
CCACCAACCGACGAGGGGCCACCAACCGTCAGCGGCGGCCCTGGCCGAGGAGGCCGCCGAGCACGCCGCCGAGCAGCCCGCCGCCTGAGCCGGAGTCGCCGTGGCCGCCGAGGATGGAGCCGAGGACGTCCTGCAGGCCGCCCGAGCCCTGGCCCGGGGCCGGGGCCGCCTGACCGGTGCCCTGCTGCTGGCCGCCGAGAGTGCCGCCGAGGGCACCTCCCAGCCCGCCGCCACCACCGAGCCGGCCGGCCAGCCACGACATGACGATCGGGGCGAGGACCGGGAGCAGCTTCTGGACCAGGTCGCCGGTGCCGCCGCCCTGGGTGTTGCCGAGCCGGTTCACGACCTCGTCGGTGTTGCCCCCGAAGATGTGGCCGACGATCTGCTGGCCGTCCTGCGTGTCGATCTGGTCCACGCTGCTCGGCACGCCGCCTGCGTGCTGCGTCAAGGCGCTCATGATCGAGCTGGCCCCGGCCGGGTCGTCGGCGTTGGCCTTGAGGCCACCGAGGAGAGCCGGCAGCGCCTGCTGCGTGGCCTGCCGGACCTGGCTCTCGTCGACGCCGAACCGCTGGGCGAGCTGCTCGACCGGCACGTGCTGCATGATCTCGTCGTACTGCGTCATTCTGGGCCTCCTTCGCGGCAGGGCGCCGCATCCGTTCCGGTCAGGGACCCGTTACCCCAGAACGGGCCGGTCAGCCGCCGACCCCGAGGTCGGAGGGCGGCAGGGAGACGATCCGGTCGTTGCCGCCGTTGCTCGTCAGGATCCAGGCGCGGCCCTCGACGAAGTGGATGTCGCGGATCCGGCCGTACGTCCCCTGGAGGTGGCGGCTCGGGGTCCCGACGCTGCCATCAGCGCTGACGGGCACCCGCCACACGGACTGCCCCCGCAGGGCGCAGATGTAGACGGCACCGTCCGGGCCGATTGTGATCCCGCTCGGCGACATCTCGGCGGGCCGCCACTCGGCGAGCGGGTCGACGAAGTCGGGGTTGCCGGCCTGACCCTCGACCTTGGGCCAGCCGTAGTTCCGGCCCGGCTGGATGCGGTTCAGCTCGTCCCAGGTGTCCTGGCCCAGCTCGCTCTCCCACATCCGCTTCTGGCCGTCCCACGCCAGGCCCTGGACGTTGCGGTGTCCGTAGGTCCAGATCGGAGACCCGCCGAAGGGGTTCCCGGGAGCGGGCTTGCCGTCCTTGGTGATCCGCAGGATCTTGCCGCCAAGCGAGCTGAGGTTCTGCGAGAGCGACCGGTCGCCCGACTCGCCCGTGCCGACGTAGAGGTAGCCGTCGGGACCGAACGCGATGCGTCCCCCGTTGTGGTAGGTCCCGTTCGGGATCCCGGTGAGGATGGCCCGGGGGGTGCCGATGCTGTCGCCGCGCCAGGGCACTGCGACGACGCGGTTCTCGTTGTCGGACGTGTAGTAGGCGTAGAAGACGGGGTCGGCGGCGAAGTCCGGCGGCACCGCGAGCCCGAGGAGCCCGCCCTCGCCCGGGACCCGGTGGATGTCGAGGTGGCCGACGACGTGCGAGGTCCCCGCGCGACCGGGGGCCGGCACCCAGTGGATGTCGCCCGTGTTCCGCTCACTGACGAGGGCCGAACCATCCGGCAGCATCGCGATCGACCATGGGATGTCGAGGCCCCCGAGCACGGTGAAGGCGGCCTTGTCGAGCGGAACCGGTGGTGCTGACGGGGTCGTCGAGGTGGTAACGCCAGATGAGGACGTCGAGGTGCCGGCGCCGCGCGGGGAGGTCGGCGCGGACGAAGCCGTGGTCGCCGTCGCGCTCACCCCCGCTGGCCCGACCCCTCCGCCGTCGCTACGTGGGCTCGAACAGGCCGCCGTGGCGGTCAGCAGGGCGGCGGTGCCCAGCGCGGCAGCGCGGCGACCGTGGCGCCCCGCAACCACTGCGGTGGGGCGACCGTGGTGCGGAACTCGGCTGGGCGGCATACCCCATTGTCACTGACGGAGGGGGCGACCCACCTTGCGCGCGAGCCACTCCTGCTCCTCGTCGGCGAGCACGCCCGAGTCGAGGACGCGCTCGGCGGCGTCCCGGTCGCCCATGGCGGCGCGGAAGTTCAGTAGCAACGTGATGTCGTGAGCGGGCCGCTCGACGTGGATCTCGTCGCCCGTCCGGAGGCGTCCCGGCTCGACGACGGACAGGTAGGCACCGGTGCGCCCGACCTCGCTGAAGCGCTTCACCCAGCCAGGGACCCCCATGTGGCCGGCGAACGTCGCGCACGGGATGCGCGGCACCTCGACGCGGAGCACGGCCGAGCCGACGCGCCAGACCTCGCCGACCCGCGCCGTCGTGCAGTCGACGCCGATCGTCGTGAGGTTCTCGCCGAACATCCCGTCGGGCAGCCGCCGCCCGAGCTCGGCGGCCCACCAGTCGAGGTCCTCGCGGGCGTACGCGTAGACCGCCTGGCTGCGGCCGCCGTGGTGGCGCTGGTCGCCGATCTCGTCGCCGACCAGGCCGCTGCCGAGGCCGCCGGTCTTCGGTCCGGGATCGCGCACGTCGGCGATCTCCACCGGGCGCTTGTCGATCGCCGTCGTCGGTCCGCTCGCGTAGCGCCGAGGGACGCCGGGGCCGACGTTGATGGACAGGATGCGCGCGTCGGTCACCCGGCCGAGCGTAGTGGCCCCCACCCCGATAGCGTGCCGTCATGTCGTCAGGTCACGCGCCGCTGGTCGTCTCGGTCCCCGACGAGGAGTATGCCGCTCAGCTGGCAGACCTGGACGGTGTCGACACGCTCGTGTGGGACATGCGTGAGCCCCACCCGCGCGTGGCCGAGCTCGACCTCGTCGTGCGGCCCTACCTGCACCCCGTGGACCTCGCGGCGAGGCTGCAGGGCGCCGACTCGCTGAAGGTCGTCCAGATCCAGAGCGCGGGCTACGAGGACGTCCTGCCCCAGGTGCCGGCCGGTGTGACCCTCTGCAACGCGGCTGGCGTGCACGACGCGAGCACCGCGGAGCTGGCCGTCGGGCTCGCCATCGCCGCGCTGCGCGGGATCCCGGAATTCGTCCGGCACCAGGACGAGCACGTCTGGCAGGACTGGTCCTACCGGCGCTCTCTCGCCGACAGCAGGGTGGTGCTGCTCGGCTACGGCCAGATCGGCCGGGCGATCGCGAGCCGGCTGCGGCCGTTCGAGGTCTCGCTGACCGCCGTGGCGTCGCGGCCCCGGCCCGGGGACGACCTCGTCGACTGGGTCCACGGCATCGAGGAGCTGCCCGACCTCGTCGGGCAGGCCGACGTGCTCATCATCATCGTGCCGCTGACGCCGACCACCCGCGGGCTGGTCAACGCCGACCTGCTTGCCCGGATGCCGGACGGAGCGCTCGTCGTCAACGTCGCCCGGGGCGGCATCGTCGACACCGACGCCCTCGTGGCCGCGTGCGAGACCGGGCGGCTGCAGGCGGCGCTCGACGTCACCGACCCCGAGCCGCTCCCGGCGGACCATCCGCTCTGGGCCACTCCCGGCGTCCTGATCACGCCCCACGTCGGTGGTGCCACCCGGGCGATGCGGCCGAGGTCGATCGCGCTGGTGCGCCACCAGATCGAGGCTCTTCGCGACGGGCGACCGCTCGCCAACGTGGTCTCCTGAGCGTCCTCTGGGACGCCGACCGACCGCTCGACAACGCGCCGTCCGAAAACCGGTCCGGACGTCCCGACACCACTCCTCTCAATCCTCTTGTCGACCGCGCCCCGATAGTGGACACTGTCCACATGACCGAGACGATCGTTGCCATCGGCACGCGCAAGGGCCTCTGGATCGCCCGCAGCAACGACCGGGAGAGCTGGCACCTCGAGGGCCCGCACTTCCTCATGAGCGAGGTCGCGTCAGTGGCCATCGACACCCGCGCCGGACGTTCGTCGGTGCTCGCCGGCGTCAAGTCCTGGCACTGGGGACCGACGGTCCAGGCCAGCGAGGATGGCGGCCGGACGTGGACCGAGAGCGCTGAGCGCGCGGTCGCCTTCCCGTCCGACACCGACACGGCGCTCGAGCGGATCTGGCAGCTGACGCCCGACCCCAACGACTCCGACGTCGTCTGGGCCGGCGTCGAGCCGCACGCCCTCTTCCGCAGCACGGACCGCGGTGAGCACTACGATCTGGTCCGCGGCCTGTGGGAGCACCCGCACCGGGCGCACTGGGAGCCCGGCTTCGGCGGGGGCGCCGTCCACACCGTCGTGCCCGAGCCCGGCCACCCCGAGAACCTCCTCGTCGCGATGAGTGCCGGCGGCGTCTACCGCTCGTCCGACGCCGGCGCGTCGTGGGCCGCCAGCAACCCGGGGATCCGGGCCTACTTCATGCCCGACAACGAGTACCCCGAGTACGGCCAGTGCGTCCACAAGGTCGCGCGGGGAGCCGGTGGGGCGCTCTTCGCCCAGAACCACAAGGGCGTCTACCGTTCCGACGACGGCGGCACGACGTGGGAGTCGATCGCCGACGGGCTGCCGACCGACTTCGGCTTCACCATCCTCGCGCACCCGACCCGCCCCGGCACGGTGTGGAACATCCCGGTCGCCGACGACGGTGAGCGCATCCCGCCCGGAGCCCAGCTGCAGGTCCAGCGCTCCGACGACGGCGGCCGGTCGTGGCGGATGCAGGCGAAGGGGCTGCCCGCCGACAGCTACACCTGCGTCCTGCGCGACGCGGCGTCTCTCGACAGTGAGGACCCGGTCGGGATCTACTTCGGCACCCGCAACGGCGACATCTTCGCCTCCGTCGACGAGGGGGAGTCGTTCAACCGCATCGCCACCCAGCTGCCCGACGTCCTCGTCGTCCGCGCCGCGCAGCTGCCCTGACCGCAAAGGACTTCGGTATGTCGCTCACCCCCGTCCGCGTCATCCTGCCCGGGATGCTTCGTGACCTCGTCGGGGGCGTCCCGGAGATCGAGGTCGGGGTGCCGGCCGAGCCGGTCACCGTCGCCGACGTGCTCGACCGGGCCTTCGTCGACCATCGGATCCTCGACGGCAAGGTCCGCGACGAGCGCGGTCAGATCCGCCAGCACGTCAAGGTCTTCGTCAACGGCGAGGACGCGACCCGCGGTGCCGGGGTGGCGACGCCCGTGCCGGCCGGCGCCCGGGTCCACATCATCAACGCCGTCTCCGGCGGCTGACGAGCCGTCGGCCCGGAGCGGCCACCGGGGTCACGGACGTCGTGACGGTCGTGACCCCGGTGGCCGGCCGTGTCGCGCTCGCCCGGGCTGACAACCCGGGCCCGGCGCGGCATGCTCGTGACCATGGGCATCGCTGCACAGGACAAGACGCTGCTTCTCATGCGCCACGGCAAGGCGGAGGAGGGCAGCGGCAAGCCCGACCACGACCGGGTCCTCGCCAAGCGGGGCGTCCGGCAGGGTGAGCTGGCCGGGGCGTGGCTGCGCGAGCAGGGGCTCGTCCCCGACCTCGTCATCTGCTCGACCGCCGTCCGGACCCGGCAGACCTGGGACGCGGTGCGACGCGGAGGCACGCGGGCGGAGTATGTCGAGTACCGGCGCCCCGTCTACCAGGGCGGCGCCGAGTCGCTGCTCGAGACGATCCGCGAGGACGCGGGCGACTCCTCGACGGTCCTCGTCGTCGGGCACAACCCGACCATGGCCGAGACGACCACCCTGCTCAGCGACGGGGACGGCTCGGCCCAGGCACACGAGGCGCTCGCGGGCGGGTTCGTCACCAGCGGGATTGCGGTGCTGCGCTACGCGGGGGAGTGGCCCGACCTCGAGTTCGGCAGCTGCAAGCTCGAGCGCTTCCACGTCTGCGAGGAGTGAGCGCCGCCAGGGGGTGGGCCGCTCGGCGGTCCCGCCCGGGTGTCGTGCGCCCCAGCCCGTTCACGGCCTGAGATGCCGTGTCCACGCTGCGGACACGGTTCTATGCTGCTCCCATGACTCAGACCCCCGACATCAAGCCCCGCAGCCGCGACGTCACGGATGGCCTCGAAAAGGCCGCCGCGCGAGGGATGCTCCGGGCGGTCGGGCTCGGCGACGAGGACTTCGCCAAGCCGCAGATCGGTGTCGCGAGCTCGTGGAACGAGATCACGCCGTGCAACCTCTCGCTGGACCGGCTGGCCAAGGCCGTCAAGGACGGCGTGCACGCAGCGGGCGGCTACCCCTTGGAGTTCGGCACGATCTCCGTGTCCGACGGCATCTCGATGGGCCACGAGGGCATGCACTTCTCCCTCGTGTCACGCGAGATCATCGCCGACTCGGTCGAGACGGTGATGAACGCCGAGCGGCTCGACGGCTCAGTGCTGCTCGCCGGGTGCGACAAGTCCCTGCCCGGCATGCTGATGGCCGCCGCACGCCTCGACCTCGCGTCGGTCTTCCTCTACGCCGGCACGATCCTGCCCGGCGTCGCGAAGCTCTCGGACGGCACCGAGAAGGAGGTCACGATCATCGACGCCTTCGAGGCGGTCGGTGCCTGCGCGGCCGGTCACATGTCCCGCGAGGACGTCGACGCCATCGAGCGGGCAATCTGTCCGGGCGAGGGCGCCTGCGGCGGGTTCTACACCGCCAACACCATGGCCGCCGTCGCCGAGGCGATCGGCATGTCGATCCCCGGCTCGGCCGCGCCGCCGGCGACCGACCGGCGCCGGGACCACTACGCCCGCCAGTCCGGTGAGGCCGTTGTGGGGCTGCTCCGCAAGGGGATCACCGCCCGGCAGATCATGACGAAGGAGGCGTTCGAGAACGCGATCGCCGTCGTCATGGCCTTCGGCGGCTCGACGAACGCGGTGCTGCACCTGCTCGCGATGGCCCACGAGGCCCAGGTCGACCTCACCATCGGCGACTTCCAGCGGATCGGCAAGAAGGTGCCGCACTTGGCCGACGTCAAGCCGTTCGGGCGCTTCGTGATGAAGGACATCGACCACATCGGCGGCATCCCGGTCGTGATGAAGACCCTGCTCGAGGCGGGCCTGCTGCACGGCGACACCCTGACGGTCACGGGCCGGACGATGGCCGAGAACCTCGAGGAGCTGAACCCGCCCCACATCGACGGCAGCGTCATCCGTGGGATGGCCGAGCCGATTCACCGCACCGGTGGCCTGACGATCCTCACCGGCTCGCTCGCCCCCGAGGGCGCCGTCGTCAAGTCGGCCGGCTTCGACGAGGACGTCTTCGAGGGGACCGCGCGTGTCTTCGACGGCGAGCGGGCCGCCATGGACGCGGTCGAGGACAACAGCCTCAAGCCCGGCGACGTCGTCGTCATCCGCTACGAAGGGCCCAAGGGTGGCCCGGGCATGCGCGAGATGCTCGCGGTCACCGGTGCGATCAAGGGCGCCGGCCTCGGCAAGGACGTCCTGCTGCTGACGGACGGGCGCTTCTCGGGTGGCACGACGGGCCTCTGCGTCGGCCACATCGCGCCTGAGGCGGTCGACAACGGGCCGATCGCCTTCGTCCGGGATGGCGACCGGATCCAGCTCGACGTCGCGAACGGCCGGCTCGACCTGCTCGTCGAGGAGGAGGAGCTGGAGCGGCGCCGCGCCGAGGGCGTGACCCACCCCGAGCCGCGCTACACCCGCGGCGTCCTGGCGAAGTACCGCAAGCTGGTGCAGAGCGCCAGCAAGGGCGCGGTGCTCGACTGACGACGACGGCGTGAGGACCCGAGCGACGACGGCTGGTTCGAGGTGTTCGGCGGTCATGGGTGACGGCGGAATACCTCAAACCAGCAAGGGGCGGGGCGAGCCGACCAGCGACGATCAGGCCTGGTCGGAGGTGTCGATGGCCCAGTGCCGCCAGACCGCCTTGACCTGCATGCCGACCCGCTCGTAGAGCCCGAGGGCGCCGGTGCGCGAGTCGGTCGACAGCTCCGAACGGGTGGCGCCGTGCTCCCGGGCGACGGCGAAGGCGTCGACGAGCAGGGCCCGGGCCAGCCCGAGGCCGCGCCGGTCCCGGCGCACCGCGAGCTTGTCGACGTAGCCGTCGTCCCCGGCGAGCAGGACGAGCGCGACACCGACGACGACCCCCTCGGGGTCGACCATGAGGCGCAGGTTCCAGGGCTCGAACCCGGGGCGCCGCAGCACCCCGGCCTCGAAGTCCTCCCAGGTCTCGCGTTCGCGCTCGGACCACTCGAGGAACGCGTCCTCGACGACCTCGTGCGCCGCGTGCCGATCGGCGTCGCTGTCGCCCACGCGGATCGTGTAACCCTCGGGGATCGGCTGGGGCTCGATCTGGGCTCCCTCCGGCAGCTCGAGCACCCACGACGTCCAGGCCACCTCGTAGCCGAGGTCGCGCATCAGCCGCTCGCCGGGGGAGCCATCCGGTGCCGGCATGCCGACCAGGCCGTTGCCGTCCCGTCGGCTGATCCGCTGGGTCCACCGAGCCAGCTCGGACCCGATGCCGCGACCTCGACGGTCAGGGGCGACGGCAGCGTCGGCGCGGCGTCCGCCGGCCACCTCGGCATAGCCGACGAGCCGCTCTCCCTCGAAGACCCCGATGCTCTGGGTCGCGAGGTCGAAACTGGGCCGTTGCCAGTCGGCGACGATGTCGGCCTCCTCGATCGCGACCTCGCCCGTGGACTCGAGCTCGCACTCGGCCATCAGCTCGAACACCGCTCGTGCGTCGTCCTGCTGCAGCGGCCGGATCGTGTACCCCTCGAGCGTGAGCTCGTTGATGTCGGACGCCTCATGCGCCTGCGCGGTCATGGTTCCCCCTTCGTCGTGGTGTGCCCCGACGAGTGTGCCGACGCGCGGACCGCGTGCTCCACCGATTTTCCAGACGCGTATGCCGCTGAGCCCGGTCACGCGAGCTCCTTCACGCTCCAAGCCGGCTGACGCTCCGACGCCGCTCACGCTCATTGCTGCCCTGCCGGCTCGCGGGTCGGTCAGGATCCGGATCCGGTCCCGGGGGCGCCGTAGCGGTTGTGCGCGAGCCGTACGGCACGTCCCTCGGCGACCGCTTGGCGCAGCGCGCTGCCGAAGCGGCCGGGACCCCAGTCCTGGGCGCCGAGGAGGCGGGACAGGCCCTCCCGGGTCAGGGGGCCGTGCTCCTGCAGGACGCGGGCGATGGCCTCGATCTCGTCGTCGAGCACGGTGGCCGGCGGCTGCATGCCCGGGCCGAGCATGGTGCCGCTCGGACCGGGACGGTAGCGGCGGACCCCTCGGGCGCGCTCCTGCCGCAGTCGCTCCTCGCGGGCCGCGATGCGCTGCTCTCGCTCGCGACGGGCACGGTCTGCCTCGGTCTCCTCCGGGCGAGTCTCCTCCCGCTCGGTCGCTTCCGGCGCTGCCTCCTGCGCGCGGCGAGGCTGCGGCGCTTCGCCCGCGCCCTGGGTGCGGCGCTGCTCCTGCGCGTCCTGCGCCATGAGCGGCAGGGCGATGTCCTCGAGGCTGGCCTGCTCCGCCTTGACGCCGAAGAAGATCTCGACGACGCCGCCGGCGGCCATGACCGCGGCGCCGATGACGAAGGCGACCGCGATCTTGGCGACGCTGCCGGACTGGATGAACTGCCCGAACAGGAACGGCCCGCTGATGCCGCCGATCGCCGTGCCCAGCGCGTAGAAGAACGGCCCTTCTGACTCATCCGTGGGTCATTT
>NZ_AWQS01000145.1 GCF_000576575.1 Intrasporangium chromatireducens Q5-1 | reverse complement strand
CGTCTACATCACCGTCACCTTCGACGTGGCGGACGGCCGGGCACCGCTCTTCGGGCAGTCGGGTCGGCAGATCTTCTTCATCATCACGAGCGTCTATGGCTGGTGGCGCTGGCGGCAGGTCCAGCGACTCGACGGCCGGGACTCGTCGAAGCCGGCGATCACGCCACGCTGGGCCACGGCCCGGGAGCGGCTCGGCATGCTCCTCGTCTGGGTCGCGGGCGTCCTGGTCGTCCAATGGGCCTTCGCAATGATCGGCGCCGGGTGGCCCGCCCCGCGCTGGTACTACTGGTGCGACGCGTGGATCTTCATCGGCTCGATGATCGCGACCTACGCGATGGCCCGGGGCTGGAACGAGTTCTGGCTGGCCTGGATCGGCGTCGACCTCGTCGGGGTGCCGCTGCTCGTCCACTCCGGCTACATCCCGACCGCCGTGCTGTACGCCGTCTACGCGGTCTTCGTGATCTACGGCTTCGTCGTGTGGCTGCGGGCCTCGCGTTCCGAGCGCCCGACTCCCGAGCCGGAAGCCGCCGCGGTGGCGTGACGCACGATGGTCGAGCAGCGGTGGATGGACAGGGCGCTCGCCCTCGCGGCGCGCGGGCCCTGGCCTGACCCGAACCCACGGGTGGGCTGCGTCCTCGTCGACCCGACGGGGAACGTGGTCGCCGAGGGCTTCCACCGGGGTGCCGGCACGCCACACGCCGAGGCAGACGCGCTCGCCCGGGCGGGCGGTCGCGCAAAGGGCTGCACCGCCTACGTCACGCTCGAGCCGTGCGCCCACACGGGCCGGACCGCGCCCTGTGCCGACGCGCTTGTCGCGGCGGGCGTCGCAGCGGTCGTCTACGGCCAGGCCGACCCGAACCCGGCAGCGTCCGGTGGCGCCGCCGTGCTGCGCCGGTCCGGCGTGACCGTCACCGGCGGGTGCTCCGTCGAGGCGGCGACGGCGCTCAACGAGAGGTGGGCCAGCACGATACGGCTCGGGCGGCCCCTGGTGACATGGAAGTTCGCCGCGACGCTCGACGGACGCAGTGCGGCGGCGGACGGTTCCAGCCAGTGGGTCACCGGTGACGACGCTCGCGCCGACGTGCACCGGCTCCGGGCCACCCGCGACGCCGTCCTCGTCGGCACCGGCACCGTCACCGTGGACGACCCGCGACTGACGGTCCGGGACGCTGCGGGCCGCCCCCTCGACCGCCAGCCCCTGCGGGTCGTCATGGGGATGCGGCCGGTGCCCGAGGATGCCCGAGTGCGTCAGGGCCGCGGCCGGGTCGAGGTGCTGCACACCCGCGACCCCCACGAGGCCCTCGCGGCGCTGTGGGACATCGGGATCCGTGACGTCTGGCTCGAGGGCGGCCCGACCCTCGCGAGCGCCTTCCTGCGTGCGGGCGTCGTCGACGAGGTCTACGCCTACCTCGCCCCGGCGCTCCTCGGTGCCGGCGCTCCAGCCGTGGGCGACCTCGGCATCACGACCATGGCCGGGATCCTCCGGCTCTCCACCAGGGACGTCCGGGTCATCGGGACGGACGTCCGCATCCACGCCGCAGTCGCACCACAGGCGGCCGCAGCAGTCACGAAGGAGTAGCACGATGTTCACGGGAATCATCGAGGAGCTCGGGACCGTCCGGGCCCTGGAGGTGGCCGGCGACTCCGCGGTGCTCCGCATCGAGGGTCCCCTCGTCGTCTCCGACGCCGTCCACGGCGCGTCGATCGCGGTCAACGGCGTGTGCCTCACCGTCACCGAGCACGACACCACGGGCTTCTCCGTCGACGTCATGGCCGAGACGCTGCGACGCACGGCCGTGGGCTCCCTTGCCGTGGGGGACCGGGTCAACCTCGAGCGGGCGCTGGCGGCGGACGGCCGGTTCGGCGGACACGTCGTGCAGGGACACGTCGACGGGACCGCGCTCATCACGGCTCGTACCCCGGGGGAGCGTTGGGAGACGGTCGAGTTCACGCTCGGTCCCGGGCTTGACCGCTACGTCGTCGAGAAGGGCTCCATCACGGTCGACGGCGTCAGCCTGACCGTCACGTCAGTCTCGGACAACGGCTTCTCCGTCTCCCTCATCCCCACGACCCTGGAGCTGACGACCTTGGGTCGCAAGGGGATCGGCGACCCGGTCAACATCGAGGTCGACGTCCTCGCGAAGTACGTCGAGCGGCTGCTGTCCACAGGTGGCGAGGTCCGCGCGGACGGTCCGGTCCCGGCCGAGGTGCGGTCATGACCGGCCGGCTGTCGAGCATCGAGGACGCCCTCGCGGCCCTGGCGGAGGGCCGTCCGGTCCTCGTCCTCGACTCGGAGGACCGGGAGAACGAGGGGGACGTCGTGCTCGCCGCCGCCGTCGCGACAGAGCAGTGGACTGCCTGGACGATCCGGCACACGTCGGGCTACCTCTGCGCCCCGATGACGGCGGAGATCGCGGACCGGCTCCAGCTGCCGCTCATGGTCGCCGACAACCGGGACCCGCTGCGAACCGCCTACACGGTGTCCGTCGACGCCGCCACCGGTGTCACGACCGGGATCAGTGCGGCGGACCGGACCGCGACGGTGCGGGTACTGGCCGACCCGGTCAGCGGCCCAACGGACCTCATCCGGCCCGGTCACGTGCTGCCCCTGCGGGCGAGGCCCGGGGGCGTGCTCGCGCGTCCCGGGCACACGGAGGCCGCCACCGACCTCGCGCGCTTGGCCGGGCTGCCACCCGTCGGTGTCATCGGGGAGCTCGTCCACGACGACGGCCGGATGATGCGCTACGACGCGGTCCTCGAGCTCGGGCGTGCCGCCGGGCTGCCGGTCATCACGATCGAGGAGCTCATCGAGTGGCGGCAGCGCCATGACCGGGTCCAGCGGCTCGCGACGACGCGTCTCCCGACCCGGCACGGCACCTTCACCGCCCACGGCTACCGCGACACCTTCACGGGGGAAGAGCACGTCGCCCTCGTCAGCCCCCGTGGTCTCGGGCGAGGTCCGGTGCTGACCCGGCTCCACTCGGAGTGCCTCACCGGTGACGCCTTCGGGTCCCTGCGGTGCGACTGCGGGCCGCAGCTGCAGGCCTCCCTCGCGCGGGTCGGCCGTGAGGGCGGCGTCGTCGTCTACGTCGGCGGCCACGAGGGCCGGGGTGTCGGCCTCGTCGACAAGCTGCGCGCCTATGCCGAGCAGGACCGCGGCGCCGACACCGTCGACGCGCAGACCGCCCTCGGCCTGCCCGTCGACGCCCGCGAGTACGCCGCGTCGGCCGCCGTCCTCCACGACCTCGGCGTGGAGCAGGTGGTGCTGCTGACCAACAACCCGCGCAAGGTGGCGGCCCTGCGCGTGCACGGCGTGGAGGTCGTGGCGGTCGAGCGAATCCAGACCGGCGTCGGCCGGGACAACGAGCACTACCTGCTGACGAAGCGCGACCGGATGGGGCACGACCTCGTCCTCGACCACACGCACGAGGAGACGGCATGAAGGACGGCGCACCCCGGATCACCCCGGATGGCAAGGGGCTGCGCGTCGCGGTGGTCGCGGCCTCCTGGCACGAGACCGTGATGGACGGGCTGCTCGACGGCGCCCGGCGCGGGGTCGCCGACGCAGGCGTCACCGATGTCGAGGTCGTCCGCGTGCCCGGCACCTTCGAGCTGCCCGTCGCCTGCGCCGCGCTCGCCGACCGCTACGACGCGCTCGTCGCCCTCGGCGTCGTGATCCGGGGCGGCACCCCGCACTTCGAGTACGTCTGCCAGGCGGCCACCCTCGGGATCACCGACGTGGCGACGCGCACCGGGACGCCGATCGGCTTCGGGGTGCTCACCTGCGACGACGAGGCGCAGGCGCTCGATCGGGCCGGGCTGCCCGGGTCGGCCGAGGACAAGGGCCACGAGGCGGCGACCGCGGCCGTCGCAACCGTGGCGGCGCTCCGATCGGTGCTGAGCGGGGCACCCACCCCGCCGACGGCATCGGTCACCACGTGAGCGGGCGAAGGTGAGCGGCATACCCCTCGTTAGGCTGTGACCCCGTGAAGAGCTTTGAGCAGCTGTACGCGGAGCTGGCCGACAAGGCCGCGAGCCGGCCGGAGGGATCCGGGACGGTGCGCGCCCTCGACGCGGGCGTCCACGCGATCGGCAAGAAGATCGTCGAGGAGGCCGCAGAGGTGTGGATGGCCGCGGAGTACCAGTCCCATGACGAGACGGCCGAGGAGATCAGCCAGCTGCTGTACCACGTCCAGGTCCTCATGATCGCCAAGGGGATCACCCTGGGCGACGTCTACACCCACCTCTGAGGTCGACCGATGCTGAAGATTGCCGTCCCCAACAAGGGATCCCTGTCCGAGTCGACGATCGAGATGCTGCGGGAGGCGGGCTACCGGACGCGGCGTGAGCCGAAGGAGCTCATCGTCACCGACCCCGACAACGAGGTCGAGTTCTTCTACCTGCGACCGCGCGACATCGCCGTCTACGTCGGGTCGGGCACCGTCGATGCTGGGATCACCGGGCGCGACCTGCTGCTCGACGCCGGGGTCGAGGCCATCGAGCTGATGACCCTCGGCTTCGGCCGCTCGACCTTCCGGTATGCCGCCAAGCCGGGTCTCGTGGCGTCCGTGGCCGACATCGAGGGCAAGCGGGTCGCCACGTCCTACCCGGGTCTCGTCCGCAAGGACCTCGCCGACCGGGGGATCAGCGCCGACGTCGTGCGGCTCGACGGGGCGGTCGAGACCGCCATCACCCTCGGCGTCGCCGACGTGATCGCCGACGTCGTCGAGACCGGCACGACGCTGCGCAACCAGGGCCTCGAGGTCTTCGGGGACCCGATCCTGCACTCCGAGGCCGTCCTCATCAAGGGCAACCGGCCCGGCCCCGAGCAGGCCGTCGACGTGCTCGAGCGACGCCTGATGGGGGTCCGGACGGCGCGCACCTACGTCATGCTCGACTACGACTGCCCGCGCCACCTCGTGGACCGGGCGACCGAGCTGACGCCGGGACTGGAGTCGCCCACCGTGTCACCCCTGCAGGACGAGGAGTGGGTGGCGGTGCGTGCCATGGTGCCCCGCTACGGCCGCAACCGGGTCATGGACCAGCTCTACGACCTCGGCGCCCGGGCGATCCTCGTCACCGACATCGCGGCCTGCCGGCTCTGAGCGGCGCTGAGGATGACCGAGCCGATGCCTGAGCCGACGCCCGAGCCCGAGCCGACGCCCGCCGTGCCGGGCGCGGCCGACGCGTTCGCGCCGTTCCGCCCGCGCCGCGGTCGCTTCGTCGCGCTCGCGATCGTCTGGGGAGCGCTGATCATCTTCGGGGTCATCGCGGTGCTGTTGCCCACGGTCTCCGGTCACGCGATCTGGGGCGTCGTCGACCGGCTGATGTTCTTCTCCTTCGGTGTCGTCATCGCCCTGCTCGCCTGGCGGTTCGCCTCGCTCTCGGCGGTGCCGAGCCGCGAGGGCCTGGTGGTGCGCAACCTCGTCATCACCCGACGTCTCGAATGGGCCCAGATCGTCTCGGTCCAGTTCGGCGGGGGTGCGCCGTGGGTCAGTCTCGACCTCGACGACCTCGACACGGTGGCTGTCATGGCGATCCAGAAGGCCGACGGAGCCTTCGGCGAGCAGGAGGCGTCCCGGCTCGCGGCCCTGATCCAGGCGCTCGGTGAGCCCGCCGACCCGGAGATCGGCGGCGCCCCGTGACGGAGGCACGGGCCAGCGGTCCGCCGACTCCCGAGCAGATGCGCCACGTCCTGGGCCACTTTGCGACGGGGGTCACCGTCGTGACCGGTCTCGCCGGCGACGGTGACCCGGTCGGCTTCGCCTGCCAGTCCTTCACCTCCGTCTCGCTCGACCCGCCGCTCGTCCTCTTCTGCGCGGACCACGCCGGGCGGTCCTGGCCACGGATGAGGGACACCGGCACCTTCTGCGTCAACATCCTGCGCCACGCCCAGCAGGAGCTCGTCGACCGCTTCGGCTCCCGCACCGGGTCGCGGTTCGAGGGGCTCGACTGGCACCTGTCGGCGCATGGGGCACCCGCGCTGCCCGACGTCCTGGCCCGGGTGCACTGCGCCGTCGAGAATGTCCACGTCAGCGGGGACCACGACGTCGTCGTCGGCCGGGTCGTCGACCTCGAGCTCGTCCAGCCGGGGCGCCCGCTCCTGTTCTATCGGGGGCGGTTCGCCGTGACCGAGCGGCTGCGCTCGTCGGCGCAGCCCGAGGTGACGGGCGGCTGGGACGACTTCTGGGGTTAGCCGGTCACGAGACCTTGGCCAGACCCGGGCGTAGCCGCAGCGCGACCAGGCACTGGACGATGCCGATGAGGCCGAGGATCAGCCACGTCAGGGTCAGGGTGCCGAGGCGGTCCCGCAGCGCACCCATCGCGAGCGGACCGAGCGACGCCAGGCTGTAGCAGACGAGGAAGCCCATCCCGCTGAGGCGAGCACTGGCACCGGGCGTGCGCGCATAGCGGACGAGCAGCACCAGGCCGAGCGAGAACGCCGACCCCTGGCCGAGCCCGATGACGAAGGCCCACACCCAGGGCGCGGCGAGGGGCGCGAGGTAGACGCCGAAGCAGCCGATGATGCCGAGTGCGGCCGAGATCAGCAGCAGGACCCGCATGTCCCTGAACCGGTCGCTGAGCGCCGGCCCCAGCAGGCCCGAGATGATCTGCGCCGTGGTGAAGGCGGCGAGCAGATAGCCAGCACCGGCCTTGGACCAGCCGTGCTCGACATAGGTGGGGGCGAACCAGGCGATGCTCGAGTAGAAGCACCAGGACTGGAGCGCGAGGTAGACGGCGACGGTCCACGCGGTGAGGCTGCGCCACGGCAGGCCGCCGGGCCCGGCCTCCCCGCGGATGTGGTGGGGGTTGGCCCGGAGGGTGAAGGGCGCCCACACGACGACGCCGAGCGCCGCGAGGATGGCCCACGAGCCGAGGGAGCCCTGCCAGGACCCGAGGCGGTCGGCGAGCGGCACGGCGACGGCGGACGCGAGCGTGGCGCCGCCGAGCATCCCGGCCATGTAGAGCCCCGTGACGAGCCCGACCCGCTCCGGAGGGAAGAAGGTCTTGACGAGCTGGGGGAGCAGGGTGCCGGCGATCGCGATCCCGACGCCGGCGACGAAGGTGCCGAGGTAGAGGAGCGCCACGTTGTCGCCGAAGCCGCGTGCGATGGTGCCGAGCAGGATCGCGACGGCCGAGCAGAGCACGATGAGGACGGCGCCCAGCCGGTGCGCGAGGCGGCTCGCGAGGGGAGCGAAGAGACCCATGCAGAGGACCGGCAGAGCAGTCAGCACCCCGGCCATCGCGTGGCTCAGCCCGAGGGCCGCCGAGATCGTGTCGATGAGTGGCGGGATGCTCGTCATCGTCACCCGAAGGTTGACGGCGACGGCGAGCAGGGCGACGACCATGGTCCAGAACGAGGGCAACGGACGCAGCGGCCGGGCGGGCGTCGGCGGCTCGGGCTGGGTGGTCATTCCTCAGACCGTAGTCGTGTCGATGACCAGGTCAGCACGCTGCCTCGTCCCGTCCCGGTCGAACAGCTCGCGCTCCTGTGCAGCCCACCGCTCCCAGTACGGCGCGTAGCTGTCGCCGTCCCGGGCCAGGCCGCGAGCCCGGCGCAGCGCCGGGTCAGCGTCGAGGAAGACCCGCACAGCGGCATACCGCCCCGCGGGGAGGACGCTGGAACCGCACCCGTCGACGACGAGGAAGGGGGCGGGGAGCACGACGTGCTCCTCGGCCCACTCGTCGCGCTCCCAGTCCCATCGGCGGTATGTCGCTGAGCGGGCTGCCGACAGCGGCTGGAGCACGCGCGTGGCGAGGATGTCGACGGACTCACCGAGGCCGTCCCAGCCCGGGTAGATGAGATCGAGGTGGACCACCTGGGCGTCGAGCGACGTGGCGACGGCCTCCGCCAGGGTCGTCTTGCCGGAGCCGCTGTGCCCGTCTATGGCGACGACGACTGTTGCGCCGCAACGCGGTTCGGCGGCGCGGGCCAGCTCCACGACGGCTGCGACATGGACCGGGTCGGCCGGTTCCGTGATCTGGTCCCACATGCTGGCGACCCTACCCAGCGCATACCCTGACGCCATGACCGTGGCCACGAGGGTGATCCCCTGTCTCGACGTCGATGCCGGACGCGTCGTCAAGGGCGTCAACTTCGAAAACCTTCGCGACGCCGGCGACCCCGTCGAGCTGGCGAAGCTCTATGGCGAGCAGGGCGCCGACGAGCTCACGTTCCTCGACGTGACGGCGAGCAGCGGTGACCGGGAGACCACGTATGACGTCGTGCGACGCACCGCCGAGCAGGTCTTCATCCCCCTCACGGTCGGTGGCGGGGTGCGGTCGGTGACCGACGTCGACCGGTTGCTGCGCGCCGGCGCGGACAAGGTCGGAGTCAACACCGCGGCCATCGCCCGCCCGGAGCTCATCTCGGAGATCTCCGACCGGTTCGGCGCCCAGGTGCTCGTCCTGTCCGCCGATGTGCGTCGTCGCCGGGGCGACGACGGACAGCCGACCGGTGACTTCGTCATGACGACCCACGGCGGTCGGACGCCGGTCGACCTCGACGCCGTCGAGTGGTGTGTCCGGGCGGCCCAGCTCGGGGCAGGGGAGATCCTGCTCAACTCGATGGATGCCGACGGGACGAAGGACGGGTTCGACCTGGAGCTGATCCGTCAGGTGCGGGCGGCCGTCTCGGTCCCGGTCATCGCCTCGGGCGGTGCCGGTCGGGTCGAGCACTTCGCGCCGGCGGTGGCGGCAGGCGCCGACGCGGTCCTGGCGGCAAGCGTCTTCCACTTCGGGGACCTCACGGTCGGGCAGGTGAAGACGGCCCTGCGCGAGGCCGGCGTGGTCGTCCGCTGAGCCGACACCTGTCGGTCCGGGCGGTGCAAGGTCTGCTGTGCGGTGTGTCTGCGCGCAGGGCTGACGAAGTGGGGCGCGGCTGGGTGCTGCGGCGCGGTCAGACCCCCCGGCGGGTGGCCTGGAGCGCCGCGATGTCGTCGGCGTCACCCGTGAGGTCGACTCGGGCC
Source organism: Intrasporangium chromatireducens Q5-1 (assembly GCF_000576575.1). Taxonomy (GTDB): domain Bacteria; phylum Actinomycetota; class Actinomycetes; order Actinomycetales; family Dermatophilaceae; genus Intrasporangium_A; species Intrasporangium_A chromatireducens. The sequence goes on along the minus strand of NZ_AWQS01000145.1, from coordinate 654 downwards.
ACCTCGGTGCGACCGAAGGCGTAGAGGACGAGCTCCTGCACGGGCCCACGCACGACGACGGTGCCCCGCGCGTCGGGGAGGCGGGCCGCGTGGCGACCGAGCCCGTCGGCGACGAGGACGATGCCGGTGGGTGAACGCCGGAACGCGATGCGGGCAAAGGGCCGGAGAGCGCTCCAAAGGTGCTCCTCGAGCGCCCGGTTGAGCTGACGGGGAGCCCAGTCCGGCTGGGCCCGGCGGACGTCCTCGTGATGGACGTAGAACTCCAGGAGGTTGGCTCGCTCGTCGACGGCCTGCCAGGACATCGGGTTCCAGCTGGGCGCGCCTGCTCGAACGCGCGACACGAGGTGCTCGTAGTCGCTGTCGGCGATGCGCTGCATCTCGCGCTTGGCCCGGTCTCGGACGAGGGGGAGGTGCTCAGCGACGAAGAGGTCGGGGCGCGAGTCGCGGATGACGACGTGGGCGGCCAGGTCGCGGGTCTGCCAGCCGGCGCAGAGCGTGGGGGCGTCCGGTCCGAGCCGGTCGAGGTCGTCGGCGAGCAGGAGCCGTTCGGAGCGGGCGTCGCGAGTCATGGGCCTCATCTTCCCAAACGGTTGGCTCGACGTCGGTGCACCCCGGCATTCCCGTGCTGCCGCGCTGCTCGGTCAGCTGGCTTGG
>NZ_AWQS01000144.1 GCF_000576575.1 Intrasporangium chromatireducens Q5-1 | reverse complement strand
CCCGGCCGAGAACTCGGCCGGGCCCTTCCGTGTCGGGGGTCAGCGATCAGCTGAAGGAGTCACCGCACGCGCAGCTGCTGCCGGCGTTGGGGTTGTCGATGGTGAAGCCCTGCTTCTCGATCGTGTCGGCGAAGTCGATCGTCGCGCCCTCGAGGTAGGGGGCGCTCATCCGGTCGACCACGACCTCCACGCCGTCGAAGGCGCGCACGAGGTCGCCGTCGAGGGTGCGCTCGTCGAAGTACAGCTGATAGATCAGGCCGGAGCAGCCGCCGGGCTGGACGCCGACCCGCAGACGCAGGTCGTCGCGGCCCTCCTGCTCGAGCAGGCTCTTGACCTTGGCACTGGCCACATCGGTGAGGACGACCCCGTGGGCCGGAGCCTCGGTCTGGGCCTCGGTGGCGGAAGCGTTCGTCTCAACACTCATCTGTGTTTCCTTCGCGTCGTGGTGCACGGGTCGGTGTCGACAACCCGCACGAGGTCGGATGTGTTCCCGACTCCCTCAGAATACGTCGCCGGGGCCGCTGGTCGAACTGGCCCACGCCGTGGCTCGGCTCAGGGCCGCTGCGGGGACCAGGTGTGGGCGACCCTCGCCATCAGTGCGGCGAGGGCGTCGGACGTGCCGCCGGATGGGCCCCGGGGTCCGCCCACGACGGTGTAGACGCCGCTGAAGCCGGCGTCGATGGCCTCCCGGCGGGACACGACGCTCTCACCGGCGATGAGCACGGTCGGCACGCCGAGCCGTTGCGCGCGCCGGGACACGCCGAGCGCGACGCTCTGCTGCAGCGACTCCCAGTCGAAGGTGCCACAGGCCGCCACGACCAGGTCCGAGGCGGAGGCGGCCCGGTCGAACCCCACGGCGTCGAGCAGGGAGTCGACGCCCTCGACGTGTCGCCCGCCGAGCAGGTGCAGGGCGTAGCCGACTCCTCCCCCTGCTCCGGCGCCGGGGGCGCGCTCGGGCCGGATCGCCTCTCCGGAGAGCAGGTCCCGGCGAGGCGGGTGGGCCCGGGCGACGAGGCTGGCGAAGTGGCCGAGGGACGCTTCCAGCCGTTGGGCCTGCTCGTCGCTCGCCCCGATCCGGCCGGCGAACACGGCGCTCGTGCCCTTGAGTCCGAGCAGCGGTGAGGCCACGTCGGTCGCGACGAGGAGGTCCACGTCGCGGAACCGGCGCCTGGCGGAGTCGAGCCCGGCGAGGTCGGCCACGGTGAGGTCGGCGAGGGCGACGCCCCCGCGTCCCAGCCGGTCCGGGGCGCCGACGCCGAGGGTGGCGAGCAGTCCGGCGCCGGCATCGTTGGTGCCGAGGCCGCCGACGCCGACCACGACGCGGCGGGCTCCCAGGTCGAGGGCGGCGAGGAGCAACCGGCCGACGCCCGCCGAGCTCGTCCGTGTCGGGTCCCGCTCGGCGTCGGCCAGCAGGTGCAGACCCGCTGCCTGGGCCGCCTCGACGTAAGCGGTGGGACCGTTCTCCCCGGGTGCGAGCAGGACCGCCGCCGGGACCTCTCGGCCGAGCGGGTCGGTCGTGACGACGGCCTCGAGGCGGCCGTCCACGCCCTGGGCGAGGGCCGCCAGGAAGCCGGCACCGCCGTCGGACGCCGGCTGCAGCACCAGCCGGTCCCGGGGGGCGGCTGCGGCCCAGCCGCTCCCGATCACGTCCGCGGCGCGGGGGCTGGCAAGGTCGTCGACGGAGTCCGGGACGATGAGCACGCGCACGCCGGCCATCCTTGCACCAGCCCCAAACTCCCCCGGGTCGAGGTATTTACCGGACGGTGGCGTCCGCCGATTACCTCGACCGAGCAGGTCACTCCCCCGGGTCGAGGTATTTACCGGACGGTGGCGTCCGCCGATTACCTCGACCGGGGCAGGGCACCGAGACGGGCGAGCAGCAGCGCCTCCGCGACGCAGACCCGCTCGAACTCGCCGAGGTGCAGCGACTCGTTGGCGCCGTGGGCCCGGGTGTCCGGGTCCTCGACCCCGGTCACGAGGATCGCCGCATCCGGGAACCGTGCGGCGAAGTCGGAGATGAAGGGGATGGAGCCACCGACCCCCATGTCGACGGGGTCCGTGCCCCACGCGTCGGCAAAAGCGGCCCGCGCCTCGTCATAGACGGCCCCGTTGGCGTCGGCCGCGAAGCCGGAGCCGAGCTCCTCGAGGGTCACCGTCACCTGGGCACCCCACGGCGCGTGCGACTCGAGGTGGCCCTTGAGCGCCTCGAACGCCGCCTGCGGGTCCTGGGTCGGGGCGATGCGCATCGATACTTTCGCGGCCGCCTTGGCGGCGAGGGTGTTCGACGCCTTCTCGACGGAGGTGACGTCCATCCCGATGGTCGTGATCGACGGCTTGGTCCACAGCCGGGTGAGGATGGAACCGGTGCCGATGAGCGAGACCCCCTCGAGCAGGCCCGACTCCTCACGGAACCGGGCCTCGTCGTAGTCGAGGTCCGCGGCAACGCCCTCGTCGAGCCCCGCGACGGCGACGTTCCCCTCGTCGTCGTGGAGGGTGGCGAGCAGGCGGACGAGCGCGGTGACGGCGTCGGGCGCAGCGCCGCCGTACATGCCGGAGTGGACCGAGTGGTCGAGGGTCTGGACCCGCACGATGACCCGCACCCCACCGCGGAGCGTCGTCGTGAGCGCGGGCGTGCCGATCTGCCAGTTGCCGGAGTCGGCGAGGACGATCGCGTCGGCGGCGAGCCGCTCGCCGTGCTTGTCGAGGATCGTGCCCAGCGACGGCGACCCCGACTCCTCCTCGCCCTCGACGAACACGGTGACCCCGACCGGGAGCCGGCCCCGCAGCGCTCGCAACGCCGCGACGTGCGCCATGACGCCCGCCTTGTCGTCCGCCGCTCCCCGACCGTAGAGCCGCCCGTCGCGCTCCTCGGGCTCGAACGGCTTGCTGTCCCAGTCGGCGTCGTCGCCCGGTGGCTGGACGTCGTGGTGGGCGTACAGCGTCACGGTCGGCGCCCCCTCCGGACCGTCGATGTGGCCGATGACGGCGGGGCGTCCGCCCTCGACGATCACCTCGGTCTGGAGGCCCTCGGCGCGGAGCAGCTCGGCCACCGCCTCGGCGCTGCGGGCGACCTGGCTCTGGTCGAAGCTGGCGGCGGAGACGCTGGGGATGCGCACCAGCCGCTCGAGGTCGGCCCGCACCTGGGGCATCAGCTCGGCGACGCGGTCGCGGATCTCCTGGATCTGGTCGGGGGTGAGGGTGTCAGCAGTCACGTCTCCGACCCTATCCGCGCCGTCAGTCGGTAGGGTCGCGACTGTGGCAGCCGGCAACACCTTCGTCGGCGGCCGGGACCCGTGGCTCTCCCGGCTCGGCAACTTGCGCAACGTCGTGCGCCAGGAGCTGGTGACCCGCCAGCTGCGCGCCCACCTGTCGGACCCGCCGTTGCACGTCCTCGACGTCGGGGCGGGACAGGGCACGCAGGCGCATCGGCTCGCCGCCGACGGGCACGCCGTGACGGCCGTCGAGCCCGACCCGGGCATGCGGGACGCGTTCACGCAGGCCGCGGAGCGGCTGCCCGCCGAGGCGCGGGACCGCGTCCGTCTCCTCGCGGCAGACGTGGCCGCGCTCGAGAGCGTGACGAGCCCAGCGGCATACGACGTCGTGCTCTGCCACGGTGTGCTCATCTACCTGCCCGCGGCGGCGCCCACGGTCACGGCGCTCGCGAGCCGGGTGGCACCCGGCGGCCTGCTCTCCCTGGTCGCGCGCAACGGTGACGCGATGGCCTGGCGCCCGGCACTTCGGAGGGACTGGGCGGCCACCCTCGCCCTGCTCGACGAGGTCGACGCCGCTCGGGCGGAGGGCCGTGACGCGGTGTACCGCAACGAGCTCGGCGTCGACGCGCGGGCCGACACCGTGAGCGCGCTGGCCGCCGCGTGCAGCGACGCGGGCCTCGAGGTCGAGCAGTGGTACGGCGTCCGGGTCGCGAGCGACGGCGTCCCGGTCGACGAACCGGCGCCCGAGGAGGCAGACCTCGCAGCGCTGCTCGACGTCGAGGAGCGGCTCGGTCGGACCGACCCGTACCGGTGGGTCGCGACCCTCGTGCACCTCGTCGCCCGCCGGCCCCGGGGCGCCGGGGACGGCGGGCGGATCACGTCTGGTCACTGAGGGACGTGCTTGACTCGGCAGATGGAAGACCGGGTCGCTGCAGCCCTCGCGGCGGTGCCGCGCAGCGTGTTCCTCCGGCCGGGCGACCGGGCTCGCGCCGGCGACGACTGGCCGATCCCCATCGGCCACGGGCAGACGTGCTCTCAGCCCGCGACCGTCGAGGTGATGCTGCGTCTGCTCGACGTCCGCCCCGGTGACCACGTCCTCGACATCGGGTCCGGCTCGGGCTGGACGACGGCCCTGCTCGCCCACCTCACGGGTCGCAGCGGGACGGTGCTCGGCCTGGACGTGGAGCCCGAGCTCGTCCGGTGGGGCCGGGAGAACCTCGCGCACGTCGGCGCCGCCGCGACGATCCGTGCAGCGCAGTCCGGGCAGCTCGGGGCGCACGCTGACGGGCCGTGGGACCGCATCCTCGTGTCGGCCGCGGCCCAGTCGCTGCCGTCCGCCGTGGTCGACCAGCTCGCCGACGGGGGTCGCATGGTCATCCCCGTCGCCGGCTGGCTCACCCTGGTCGAGCGGGCGAACGGGTGCACACGAGCGAGCACGGCCCGTACCGCTTCGTCCCGCTGCGCTGACGGACCGACGACCCCGAGCGATTGGGGCGGACGAGGCTGGCTCACCTACAGTTGTGCCCGTGTTCGGACGCAAGAAGACGACCCTCAACGACGACCTGGCCCAGGCGGCCACCGCCACGCCGGAGCGCCCCGGGGCCAAGAACCGCCCCACGCCGAAGCGGCGCGACCGGGAGGCGGCCAACCGGCGTCCGCTCATCGTGACCGACCGCAAGGCCGCCAGGTCCCAGGACAAGGTCGCGCGTCGTGAGGCGCTCGCCAAGCAGCGTCAGGGCATGATGACCGGCGAGGAGCGCTACCTGCCGCCGCGCGACAAGGGCCCGCGCCGCCGCTTCATCCGCGACTCCGTCGACGCCCGCTGGAACCTCGGGGAGTTCATGCTCCCCGTCATGCTGCTCGTCCTGCTGCTCAGCTTCATCAAGACCCCGTGGGCCCTGCTCGCGGTCTTCATCCTCGTCTACGGCCTCATCGCGCTGGCGGTCATCGACGCCCTCCTCATGTGGCTGCGCACGAAGAAGAAGATGACCCAGAAGTTCGGCGGCGCCGAGCGGGGCGACGCGATGTACGCGATCATGCGCGCCTTCCAGATGCGGCGCACCCGGATGCCGAAGCCGCAGGTCGCGCGCGGGCAGCACCCCGCCTGAGGCCCGAGGGTCAGCCGCGCAGGTCGGCGAAGGCGAGCGGCTGCCTCGTCACCGCGTAGGTGGCGAAGTAGAGCCGGTCGACCTGCCCGTCGTCGCGGCGAACGACCTCGAGCACCTCACCGCGCTCGCGGCCCTCGACCGCGCGGAAGCGGTCGCGGCCTGCTGCGGCATACCGCGTCTCCGAGAGGGGGTCGTGCTCCGACAGACGCGACCACAGCTGACCGTCGCGGACGAAGAACGTGAGCGGCGACCCCTCGGACCACCACAGCCCGAGCAGCGGTGCGAGGTCTGGGTGGGGCCGCTCGGGCCGCCACGGCGACGGCAGGCTCGGCTCGAGGTCGAGGACTGCCTCGACGAGGTCGGTTGCCAGGGCGAGGGGCTCGGCGCCCGAGGTGCAGTTGGCGAACACGATCGCGGCGACGCCGTCCCGGCGCCGGACCCGCAGCCCGGTGAGGTAGCCGGGCATCGCTCCCCCGTGCCCGACATAGACGCGCTCGCCGCGGCGGCCCATGCCGAAGCCGAGCCCGTAGCCACCGGTCCACCCCTCGGGGTCGGTCAGGATGATCGGCCGGCACATCTCCTCGACCGTCTCGGGTCGCACGACGCGGTCGTCGGGTCGCGCGACATAGGCCGCATAGCGAGCCATGTCCGTGACCGTGGACCACAGCCCGCCGAGGGGGGCCGTCGCGTTGAGGGTGAAGAGCGGCTCGACCGTCGCGGTGCCGGCGTAGGGGTCCACCTGGTAGCCGAGTGCCCGGTCGTCGGCGGGGACCAGGCCGGTCCTGGTCATGCCGAGGGGCTCGAGGATCCGCTCCTGGACGACGTCCGCCCAGTCCTGGCCGGTCAGCCGCTCGATGACCTGGCCCAGCAGCCCGTAGGCGAGGTTGGAGTAGTGGAAGGCATGGTGGGCCGGCAGCACCTGCTCGGCCTCGCCGACGCCGGCGAGGAAGGCCTCCCGGTCCGGCGCCTCGAGGCTCTCCCAGATGCGGCCGACCGGCTCGCGCTGCAGCCCGGAGGCGTGGGCCAGCAGCTGCCGGATCGGCACGCGCGCGTGGCCGATCCCCGGCAGGTGCGCCTCCAACGGGTCGTCGAGGGTGAGGCGCCCCTCGTCGCGCAGCGACATGACGGCAAGGGCGGTGAAGGTCTTCGTGACCGAGCCGATCATGAACTGTGTGTCGTCGTCGGCCGGCCGCGGACCGTCACCCACCCGGTCGTCGCCCAGTCGGGCGGCACCTGCGTGCGCGGACCACACGAGCTCGCCGTCGCGCACGACACCGGCGCTCACCCCGGGGGCCCGCCACTCCCGCTGGGCCGTCCGCAGCCGCGTCTCGAGGCGCCGCACCAAGCCGTCCGACAGCGTCTCGGGCGGCGACCCTGGCTGGGACTCGGCCGGCGCGACCGGGATCTCGGCGTGGCTCGCGCTCACTGAGCGGCCCGGAGGCTCATGGGGCCGTAGACGACGGTGTCCCCCTCGCGCAGCGTCACCGACTCGACCCCGCTGGCGAGCAGGTCGCGCCAGGTCTCCCCCAGCCAGCTCTCCGCGTCGCTCTGCGTCGGGAACGGCGTCGACGGCGCCGAGTCGGCGTGCACCGGGTTGCCGTCAGCGTCGGAATAGGCCCACGTCCAGTCCGCAGTCATGGCGCCACCCTACGGCCGGCGGGACACGTTTGACGGGTGGCCTGCCCACGTGCCACGGTTCGCAGTACCGAACAGGATCAAGGGGCAAGCCGGTGCAACTCCGGCGCTGACCCGCAACCGTGATGTCGACCGCCCGCCCCGGGCAGGCCGTCGACCAGCCGGAAAACCCTCCCCGTTCGACTCGATCACCATCCGTCTGTCGTGGAATACGGACCGGAGCAGCAGAGGCAGGTTGCCCTTCCTCGGTCTCCGACCGTGAGGAGGAGAACAATGCCCATCACCCCCCGCCGCTCCCTGCGCGTCGCGCTCGTCGCCCTGCTCGCAGCGGCGTTCGGACTGCTGACGACCGCCCCCGCACACGCGGCCGCCTACCGCTTCTGGGGCTTCTACGAGCTCACCAACGGCGCCTGGGCCTTCGCGCAGAAGGGACCTGAGCAGACCGTGCCGAAGGACGGCGCGGTGGACGGCTGGCGGTTCGCCGTCAGCGACGCCAACGGGACGAGCCGGTTCCCGCGGGCGGTCCTGAGCTTCGAGCAGGTCTGTGGGTCGACGCCCGCGGCCAGTGGCAAGAAGCGGGTCGGGCTCGTCGTCGACTACGGTCGCCCCGCCGACGCAGCGGACGGCGACACACCGCTCGCCCCGGCGGCCACGTGCGCCGTCGTCGCCACCGACGCCACGAGCCTCGACGTGCTGCGCACCATGGGCGAGGTGCGCGTGGAGAAGGGGCTCCTCTGCGGTGTCAACGGCTACCCCGCCTCGGGCTGCGGCGGCGAGGTGAAGACGGTCAGCCCCGAAGCGGCGGCCCCGGACGCCCCGGTCACCATCGCGGCGCCGGCGGCCACCCCGACCGCGTCCGCCGTGGCGCAGCAGGGGGCCGCGCAGCCCGCCCAAGCGGCGGACCACCGGACCTCGGCGGGCACGTGGGCGGCATACATCGCCGTGGCGGTCCTCGTCCTGGCGCTCATCGGCTACCTCTACCTCCGCTCGCGCGGCGCCCGGCAGCCGCGCTGAGCCGATGACGCAGCGCGAACGGCTCCAGCACCCCGCCGCCTGGTGGCTGTGGGGGCTGGGCCTTGCCACCGCGGCGTCCCGCACGACCAACCCGGCCCTGCTCCTGCTCGTGATCGGGGTGTGCGTGCTCGTCGTGGCCGAGCGACGTGATCCCTCGGCGCCCAACCCGCTGCGTGCCTTTTTGCTCATCGGCGCAGCCATCGTCGTCCTGCGGCTGCTCATCACCGTCGTGCTGGGCAACGGTGTCTACGGCGACACGGTCCTGTTCACCCTGCCCCGGGTGCCGCTGCCGGACTGGGCAGCCGGGGTGCGCCTCGGAGGCCCGGTGGCCCTCGAACCCATCCTCTACGCCGTCTACGACTCCCTGCGCCTGACCGCGATCCTGGCCTGTGTCGGCGCGGCGAACGCCCTGGCCAGCCCGCGTCGACTGCTGCGGCACCTGCCCGCGACGCTCTACGACGTGGGCACCGCCATCGTCGTCGGACTGACCTTCGCGCCACGGCTGCTCACCGACGCGCGGGCCGTGCGGGACGCCCGTCGGCTGCGTGGCCACGAGGGGGGCGGGATCCGGGAGGTCGCCCGGCTCGCCGTGCCCGTGCTGGAGACGGCCTTCGAGCGGTCCCTCGGCCTGGCCGCCTCGATGGAGTCGCGCGGCTACGGGCGCGCGGTCCGCTCGACGCCGACGTCGCGACGTCTCGCGACCGGCCTGGCCCTGGCCGGTCTCGCGGGTGTCCTGGCCGGCCTGTACGGGCTGCTCGACGCCTCGGCCGGCGGGATGCTCGGGCTGCCCCTGCTGCTCGTCGGCGTCGTCCTCGCCGGGGCCAGCCTCGTCGTGGGTGCCTGGAGGGAGGAGCGCACCGGCCACCGCCGGGACTCGTGGTCGTGGTCCGAGAGCGCGACGGTCTGTGCGGGTGCCGTCGCAGCAGCGGCGCTGGTGCTCGGCGGCGTACAGGGCTGGGAGGGCATCGTCCCGGCCCAGGTGGCACGCCTGCCCCAGCTGCCGCTCACCGCGGTGCTCGCGATCCTCGTCGCCGCAGGGCCCGCCTTCTTCACCCCCCGACCCCGAGCCGAGGCGCACGCATGATCACCTTCGAGCACGTCACCGTCCGGTTCCCGGAGTCGCCCGTCCCCGCCCTCGACGATGTCACCCTCGAGGTCCCCGAGGGCGAGCTCGTCCTCGTCATCGGCCCCACCGGCAGTGGCAAGTCGACGCTGTTGCGGTGCATCAACGGGCTCGTGCCGCACTTCAGCGGTGGCCTCCTCTCCGGCTCGGTCGCCGTCGACGGGCTCGACACCAGGCAGCACCGGCCCCGCGACCTCGCCACGGTGGTCGGTCTCGTCGAGCAGAACCCCGTCTCGACCTTCGTCACCGACGTCGTCGAGGACGAGATCGCCTACGGCATGGAGACGATGGGCCTGGACCCCACGTCGATCCGGCGGCGCGTCGAGGAAACCCTGGACCTGTTCGCGCTGACCGCGCTGCGCGCGCGGCCGCTCGACAGCCTCTCGGGTGGCCAGCAACAACGGGTCGCCATCGCCGCGGTCTTCGCCGCGGGCCCCCGGGTCCTCGTCCTCGACGAGCCGACCTCCGCCCTCGACCCGGTGGCCGCCGAGGAGGTGCTCGCCTCGCTCGACCGGATCGTCCATGACCTCGGCACGACCGTCGTCATCGCGGAGCACCGGCTCGAGCGCGTCATCCACCACGCCGACCGGGTCGTGCTGCTCGACCACGGCCGCACGAGCCCGCTCCTGGACCCGGCGGACGCCATGCGCACCTCACCGATCCACCCACCTGTTGTCGCCCTCGCCC
>NZ_AWQS01000143.1 GCF_000576575.1 Intrasporangium chromatireducens Q5-1 | reverse complement strand
GCGCTGCCGCAGGCGCGGGCGCTGCCGCAGGTGCTGCCACAGACGCCGGCTCAGGTGCTGGCGTAACGGGGGCTGACGGGGCCGGCTCCGGCTGCGTCTCCACCGGTGTGGCGCCTCCACGAGCGGGTGTCGAGAGCGCGAACTTCTCGTAGTAGAAGCCGGTCGGCTCGAGCCCTTGTGAGGAGAAGTGCTGTCGCACCGCCTCAACCATCGGCGGGGGGCCGCAGAGGTAGACCGCGACGTCTCCGTCGTGCAGGTGCTCGGGCTGCAGGAGACCGGTGACGTAGCCGGTGTTCGGGGCCGCGGTCTGCGGATCGGCCACGCAGTAGTCCCAGGTAAAGCCGGGCAGCTCGCCCGCGAGGGCCCCGAGCGTCTCGAGCTCCACAAGGTCGTCGTCGGTGCTCACGCCATACACGAGGTGGACCGGCCGCGTCGACGACTCGGCGCGCAGCCGGCGCAGGATGGACAGGATCGGCGCGAGGCCTGTCCCGCCGGCGAGGAGGAGGGCCGGGCGCTCGGTGTCGCGCAGGAAGAAGCTGCCGTTCGGGCCCGTGAGGCTCAGCGCATCACCGACGGCCGCACGTTCCTCGAGGTAGGTCGTCATGACGCCCCCGGGCGTGTGCTTGACGAGGAAGGTCAGCTCCTCCTGGTCGGGTGCGTTGCTGAAGGAGTAGGACCGCGTCACGTCGGTGCCGGGGACCGAGATGTTGACGTACTGGCCGGGGAGGAACGCGAGGTCCGCCCGGGTCGGGGTGATGAGCGTGATCCGGGTCGTCGTCGGGGACAGACGCTCCAGGTTGCTGACGGTGGCCTGGTGCGTCGCGGCCGTCGTCTTCGCGACCGCGGACGTGCTCGCGATCTGCAGGACGAGGTCGGAGCGCGGCGACATGCTGCAGGGCAGGCAGTAGCCCCGGTCGGCTTCATCCTGCGACAGCGCGTCCTCGATGTAGGTCCCGGCCCGGAACTCCCCGGACTCGCAGAACGCCTTGCACGTCCCGCACGCGCCGTCCCGGCAGTCGAGCGGGATGTTGATCCGTGAGCGGTACGAGGCGTCCGCAACGGTCTGGCCCTCCGCGCACGTGATGAATCGGGTGACGCCGTCCTCGAAGGACAGCGCGACCTGGTGGGTCACGGTCATGACAGCTCCTTGCGCCCGTCAGACGTGGTAGACGTCGACGACGTGGTGGATGTAGTCGTTCTTGAGGACGACGGTCTTGCGCCGGATGAGGGGGCTCTCGCCGGAGAAGTCGATCGTGTAGAAGGACGTTCCGTAGTAGGGGTCGATCGTCTTGTAGCGGAAGTACATCGTGTGCCAGTTGAACCGCACGTCGACGACGTCGCCGCGCCGCTCGATGACCTCGACGTTGTTGATGTTGTGGCTCGTCCGCGGTTCGGGGATCGAGGTGGCGCTCGACCGCTCGGTGCGGATGCGGAAGACGCGGTCCTCGAGGCCACCCTTGTTGGCGTAGTAGACGAGGGAGATGTCGGTCTGCGGGTCCTCGGTGAGCCGGTCGTCGTCGCCCCACGCCGGCATCCAGAACTCGACGTCGTCGCCGTAGCAGGCGAGCCACTTCTCGAACTCCCGGTCGTCGAGGTAGCGGGCCTCGCGATAGAGGAACTGCTCGATGGCGTTCTGGTCGATCGTCGTCACTTGGCCTGCTCCTTCGTCACCGCGGCGCGCATCGTCTCGAGCCAGTAGCCGTGCTGGACGGGGTAGAGCCCCTCGTCCTCGTTCTTGACGCCGGACGAGATGACTCCGTCCATGCCCAGCTGCTGCGCCACCGGGTCGGGCCCGTCGAGCCAGTGCTCGGCGCCGCGGCTCATGTCGTTCCACGGCGCCTTGGTTGCGTGGAAGGTCAGCTGGCAGGAGCGGAACTCCTCGAGGTCGTCGGGTGTGGCCATGCCCGAGGCGTTGAAGAAGTCCTCGTACTGCCGGATCCGGTGTGCCCGGGCTTCCGCCGACTCGCCGACCGGCGCGATGCAATAGATCGTCACCTCGGTCTTGTCCGGCGCGATGGGCCGGAAGTGCCGGATCTGCGTGGAGAACTGGTCCATCAGGTAGACGTTCGGATAGAGGCAGAGGTTGCGGGAGCCCTTGACCATGAACTCGCCCTTGGCCTCGCCGAACTGCTCCTTGAGCTCGTCGAGCCGGCTCCACAACGGCCGGTCCTCGGGGTTGGCCGCCCAGGTCCACAGGCACAGGTGGCCGTGGGGAAACGACCAGTAGCCGCCGCCGGACTTGCCCCAACCGCCGGCGTCGAGCACCTTGGCGGTATTCGTCGACTCACCGGTGTTGCGGCGGGACGTCGTCGCGGCATAGTTCCAGTGCGTCGCGGTGACGTGGTAGCCGTCGGCGCCGTTCTCCGCCTGGACCTTCCAGTTGCCGTCGTAGGTGTAGGTGGATGACCCGCGCAGGACCTCGAGCCCCTGCGGCGACTGGTCGACCAGCATGTCGATGACCTTCGTCGCGTCGCCCAGGTGCTCCTCGAGCGGCAGGACGTCATCGTTGATGCTGCCGAACAGGAAGCCGCGGTAGCTCTCGAAGCGCTGCACCTTCGTCAGGTTGTGCGACCCGTTCGTGTCGAAGGATGCTGGGTATCCCGCGCCCTCGGGGTCCTTGACCTTCAGCAGGGTGCCGTCGTTGCGGAACGTCCAGCCGTGGAACGGGCAGGTGAGCGTCATCCGGTTGTCGGTCTTCCGCCGGCAGATCATCGCGCCGCGGTGTGCGCACGCGTTGATGAGGCAGTGCAGCTCGCCGTCCTTGTCGCGCGTGATGACGACCGGTTGCCGACCGATGTAGGTGGTGAAGTAGTCCCCCGGGTTCTTCACCTGGCTCTCGTGGGCCAGGTAGATCCAGTTCCCCTCGAAGATGTGCTTGATCTCGAGCTCGAAGAGCTCCTCGTCCGTGAAGATCGACCGGTTGGCCCGGTAGATCCCGGCCGCGTGGTCCTCGATCACGGCAGTGTCGAGATCGAAGGCGGGGGTGCCCGTCGTGGCTGTCATTCGTCCTCCAGGTGGCGTCCTCGGCACCTACGGACGGGGCGTCGTCCGTCGGTCCGTCCACCATCCCGGCTCCGCCGCGCCCGGGCACCGGGCATCACCCCAGTGTTGACCTAGGCACCCCCAAGGGTGGCGTGCGCGCTGAGCGCTCGACGACTTCCTCGAGCAGAACGGCACCGGGTATGCCGCTCACCCAGGCGCCCTGCGACCGCGCGGACAGCGCGGGGCCCGCTCAGCGGCATACGGAAGTGGGGCCCCCGGGGTGCGGGGTGGACGCTTTCGCCGAGGCGGCCCGGGGTCTACGACACGTCCCCGCCCGACCGCGCACTGCGGAGCGCCTGCTCAGCAGTCCGCCACCGCTTGACGCGGTCAGCTAGGGACGCAGCGAGCGGGTCGGTCGCGCCCCGAGCCGTCGCTGCCACCGGCGGTGGGAGCCAAGCTCGTGGGCCTGCTCTGTGGCCGGGGGCGGAGCACCGCGCGCGTGAGCCGAGGGATGGCGTCGGTCAGCTGCTGGGTCGCGGTCCTGGTGATCTCGTCCGCCGCATCGAGACTCAGACCGCGATCCACTTCGACGACGGCCTCGGCGTGGATCTCGTGGCCGACCCAGCGCATTCGCACCTCGTCGGCGGCCAAGACGCCCGGAATGGCGGCGAGCGTGGCCTCTGCGGTGTCGAGCAGGTCGGGCTCGACCCCGTCCATGAGGCGGCGGAAGACGTCGCGGGCGGCGGTGCGCAGCACGAGCAGGATCGCGACGGTGATGAGCAGTCCGACGGCGGGGTCGGCCCAGCTCCAGCCGACTGCGACCCCGCCTGCGCCGACGAGGACGGCCAGCGAGGTCAGCCCGTCGGTCCGGGCGTGGTGGCCGTCGGCGACGAGGGCGGCCGAGTCGATGGCGCGGCCCTCCCGAATGCGGAACACCGCGACGGCTTCGTTGCCGAGGAATCCGATGAACCCGGCCAGGGCGACCCAGCCCAGATTGTGCACGGGGGATGGGTGCAGGAGCCGTTCGATCGCCTGCCAGCCCGCGACGACCGCGGACAGGGCGATCATCGCGACGACGAACAGGCCTGCCAGGTCCTCCGCCCGCCCGTAGCCGTGCGTGTAGCGACGGGTCGTGGCTCGGCGTCCGATGACGAACGCGATCCACAGCGGGATGGCCGTCAGCGCGTCGGAGAAGTTGTGGATGGTGTCGGCGAGCAGCGCCACGGAGCCGGAGATGGCGACCACGAGCAGCTGCAGGACGGCGGTGGCGCCGAGGCCGATGAGGCTGAGTCGCACGGCACGAATGCCCCGCGCGCTCGACTCGAGGGCCGCGTCCAACGAGTCGGCCACGTCGTGCGAGTGAGGAGTGACCGCGTGCCGCAGCCGCGCCCGCAGCCCGGGGCCGTGGTCGTGGTCGTGGTGGTCGTGGTGACCCGGTTGGTCGGCGTCGTGCTCGTCCGCATCGGAGGCGGCCGCCTCGGGGAGGGGTGCGTCAACGAGGGTTGGCTCGTCGGGGGCAGGCTGAGACGACACACGGCCGGGTTTCGGAAGCATGGCCAGGAGCATATCTGCACACTTGCGAAGGTAAGAAGTCACGTAGGCTGGCAGGCATGCACGATGGCTTGCCAGACCTGTCCATGCCGGACGACGAACAGGCTGACCTCGCCGCCGAGACGTTCCGGATGCTCGCCGACACCACACGGATCAAGCTGCTGTGGGCGTTGCTGCAGGGGGAGTCGTCGGTGACGTGCCTGGCCGAGCTGGCCGGCGTGAGCCCGACCTCGGTGAGCCAGCACCTGGCGAAACTGCGCCTGGCCGGCCTCGTGCGCGGGCGGCGCGAGGGGACGTTCGTCTACTACACGGCCGCCGACACCCACGTTCACGCGCTGCTCGCCGAGGCGCTCTTCCACGCCGACCACACCGACCAGGACCTCGGCGCCGAGACCGATCACCAGCATCGGATGCCCACCCGCCGGCAGGCACCGCGGCAGCGTCACTGACGTCGGCAGCCGCAGTGCCCGAAGCCCAGGTGGTCGTCAGCGGGCTCGCCTGACGACGTAGTAGGACGTCCAGATCCGGGAGAGCTGCACGACCTGCCCCGGCCGAGGTGCGTGCCAGATCCTGCCGTACCCGGCATAGATCCCGACGTGGTAGGCGCGTCCCCCGCTCATGAAGAAGATGAGGTCCCCTGGCCGCTTCTGCGACTTGCTGATCGGGATCGAGGCGAGGCGCTGGTCGTTGGCGCCTCGGGGCATCGAGCGGTGCAGCCTGGTCCGGTAGATGTAGTAGACGAGGCCCGAGCAGTCGAACGCGTAGGGCCCTGCGGCGCCCCAACGGTAGGGGTCGCCCTTCTTGGATGCCGCGATGCGCACCGCCTGCATCCGCAGGCTGTATGTGACGGCGGCGGGTGCGGCGGCGATCGTGACCGGCGTCGCGGGCGCCGCCTGGGCTGAGGTGGTGGCGGTGGCTCCGCCGCTCTCGGGCGGTGCGGCGAGGCCCAGCGTGAGGATGAGTCCCAGCGCGAGCAGGGTATGGAGAATCGGGGGACGCAGGGCAGCGCCCCGCACCGAAGGCGTGTGTGACATGGGCTTCCTCCACGCCTGCGAGGTGAGCTGTCGGGTTCGGGCGGGAAGATGCCCGGCCACACGCGTGGCTTCACCCCAAGGACGGGTCCGGTCGACCGGGTCCCACGTGGTTCCCCCGCTCCTGCCCCAGCGGTGCTATTGACCAGCACCGGCGGACAGGACTAGGCGGGTCGGTGGGCCGCCCGACGACGCGGGCGGGATGGTCCATCAAAGGTAACGACCAGATCACGACGACGCAATGGGTCGTATGGCGCAGGCCGTGACCTCCCAGCGTGGGCGACGGCACGTCGCGATGCCACACTTGGTGGCCCATGACCTGCCGACCCGGCGCGAGCGCACCGCCATGACGTCCGGGGCAGTCGCGACGGCGGGTCGACAGCCTGAGAGGTGCCCATGAAGATCACTGCCATCGACTGCTTCGGATACACCCTCCGCTATGCCCACGGCGAGTACGTCATGTCCGGCAACCGTGCTGCGACATCCGAGATCGGCACGCTGGTCAGAGTCCGCACCGATGAGGGCGCCGAGGGCTGGGGAGAGATCACGCCGCTCGGGAACCGCTACCTGCCCACCCACTGGGCCGAGATTCGTGCCGCGTTGCACACGCTGGCGCCGGCCCTGCTCGGTGCGAACCCGACGAACATCTCCGGCATACACCGGCTGATGGACGACGTGCTCCTCGGCGGCGGCTACGCCAAGTCTGCGATCGATGTCGCCTGCTGGGACTTGCTCGGTCAGGAGTCGGGCCAGCCCGTGGCGGTGCTCCTCGGTGGCGTGCTGCAGGAGGACTTCCCGCTGTATGAGGCCGTGCCGCTGGCGTCGCCCGAGGCCATGGCGGAGTTCGTCACCCGCCGCGAAGCGGCAGGCATCAAGCGGTTCCAGCTCAAGGTCGGCAACGATCCTCTTGACGACGCCCGTCGCACCCGCGCGGTGATCGACGCTGCGTCGGCAGACACGCTCGTCGTCGCCGATGCGAACGGTGGCTGGAACCTGCGGGCGGCACAGGTGGCCCTTCGTGAGATGGCCGACCTACCCGTCTTCATCGAGCAGCCCTGTCGCGAGACCGACGACTGCATCTTCGTCATGCGGCATTCGGCCCTGCCCTTGGTCCTGGACGAGTCGATCTTGCGCCCGGTCGACGTGTTCCGGGCCAAGTACGACGCCGGGGCCGTCTCGATCAACATCAAGATCAGTCGCGTCGGTGGCCTCACCCAGGCCGCCCGGATGCGAGACCTCATGCAGGACCTCGACATGATGATCTCGATGGAGGACACATGGGGTGGGGACGTCGTGTCGGCGGCCGTGAGCCACCTGGCCGCGAGCACGCGTCCGGAGAACTTCCAGAACGCCTCGTTCATGAACGACTGGACCGACGGGCACGTGGCCGGCTACAACCCACGGTCCGCCGACGGCCGGGGCGCCGCTCCGACGGCGCCGGGCCTGGGCATCACCGTCGCGACCGAAGGCTTGGAGCACGTGTTCACCGTCTCCTGAGCCGTGCACCACGGCCGCCCGCCCTGGAGAGTCGGCGGCGTCGAGGATCTTCTTGAAAGACGGCGCACCGTGGTGTCGGATCGGGGTGTACGCCTTCGTGGAGTTGGTAGCGGGCGGCCAGCCTGGGCCGCCGGCACGAGGGGCCGAGCAGGCACCTCGGCCAGGACTGGGAGGAGAACCCGATGACCGAGTACCTCATCACGTTCAATGACGAGTGGGTGCGGGAGCACAGCCCGGAAGAGCTGCGCGACAAGGGGGCAGCGGCCAGGTCGGTGATCGAGGAGATGCAGTCGGCGCGCGTCCTGCTGTTCACCAACGGCGGCCTGGACCGCTCGACGGCGATCTGCAGCGTCGAGGCGGTCGACGGGAAGCCCGTCTTCACCGACGGGCCCTACGTCGAGACGAAGGAGCACCTCGGCGGCTTCTGTGTCGTCGATGTCGCGGACGACCAGGCGGCCCGCTACTGGGCGGGCAGGCTGGCCACCGTGCTGGACTGGCCCCAAGAGGTGCACCGGTTCGGGGGCCCCGGGCACACCGGGCTGGACCGCTCCGGGAAGGAGTGAGCGCGATGCCCCGCTACCTGTTGTCCGTCTACGGACCCGCCGAGCGCACCGAGTTCAGCGGCTATCCCTCCAAGCAGGCGATGCTCCAGGCCTTCGCCGACACGGGGGCCTTCAACGACAAGCTGCAACGGGAGGGCCACTTCGTCTTCGCGGACGGCCTTGCCCCGGCAACAGCGGCGACGACCGTCGACGGGCAGGGAGACACACCCGTTCTCACGGATGGGCCCTACCTCGAGACGAAGGAGCATCTCGGTGGCTTCTGGGTCATCGAGGCACCCGACCTCGACGTCGCCCTCGCCCTCGCTGCCGAGGGATCGAAGGCGTGCCGCGGAAAGGTCGAGGTGCGCCCCTTCCAGACCGAGGGCTCCATCCGGGAGCTGCTGGAGTCGTGACCGCGCTGCCGGTGGAGGAGATGATCACGCGCGTCCACCACGAGGAGTGGGCGCGCGTGGTCGCCGGCCTCGCCCGACGGTTCGGCGACATCGACCTCGCTGAGGAGGCGACGGCCGACGCCTTCGTCGCAGCGGTCGAGCGCTGGCCGCGGGACGGAGTCCCACCGAATCCCGGTGGCTGGCTCATGACGACCGCCAGCCGCAAGGCGATTGACCGGCTCCGTCGCGAGTCCCGACGCGACGCCAAGCACCAGGCGGCCTTCATGCTGTACGACGACACCCCGTCCGAGCCGGTCGGCCCCGTGGTCGACGACCGGCTCCGGCTCGTGTTCACCTGCTGTCACCCGGCGCTCTCCATGGAGGCCCGGGTGGCGCTGACGCTCCGGCTGCTCGGCGGGCTCACGGTCGCCGAGATCGCCCGCGCGTTCCTGGTGCAGGAGTCGACAATGGGTCAGCGGATCACCCGGGCCAAGGCCAAGATGAAGGCCGCCCACATTCCTTATCGGGTCCCCTCGGACCGGGACATCCGGGAGCGGCTCCCCGGCGTGCTGGCGGTGGTCTTCCTCGTCTTCAACGAGGGCTACCTGCCGAGCGGAGGGGACGACCGGCTGCGCGTGGACCTCACCGACGAGGCGATCCGCTTGGGCCGCCTGCTTCGGTACCTGCTCCCGGGCGAGGCCGAGGTCGATGGCCTGCTGGCGCTGATGCTGCTCATCGACGCCCGGCGAGAGGCCCGGATGTCGCGTACCGGCGAGCTGGTCACCCTCGCTGAGCAGGACCGCGGTGCGTGGGACCGACGGTTGGTCGCCGAGGGCCAGACCCTCGTCCACGAGCAGCTGGCGGCCACTGCCGCGGCAGGGCGTCCACCCGGGCGCTACCAGCTGCTCGCCGCGATCAACGCGGTGCATATGGACGCTCCTGCGCCCTCGGCCACCGACTGGGCCCAGATCGTCCGGCTGTACGACCGGTTGCTGGTGTGCGACCCCTCGCCGATCGTGCGCCTGAACCGGGCGGTCGCCGTTGCGGAGCTCGACGGGCCGGCGGTCGCCCTGGCCGAGCTCGACCGACTTGCCGAGGCACTCGACCGCTACCACGCGTTCCACGCGGCTCGTGCCGACCTCCTACGACGACTCGGGCGCAGCGGCGAGGCGCGGACGGCCTACGACAGGGCGATCGACCTGGCCGGCAACCCGGCCGAAAGGGTCTACCTCGCCCGTCGCCGAGACCAGCTCGGCGGCGGACGCACGAGCCGGGGAACGGTGTGCCCTGACGCGAAGTGGTGAGACTCGGCAGTTGTGGGCATTAACGGTGAAGATCACCACTGTTGGACATCGAGGAGCAAAAGGCGTGGCTCGGTCTGCAGAAAGTCGCCCGGTATTCGGAAAGAGCCAGACCTCGGCGCTCGTGATGGCGGCGCTGCGGGAGTTCGCCGCCGTGCCCATCCTCGTCGTGGCGGTCTGCATGCTCCTCGCCGTCATCGCGATCCTGGCGGACCAGACGCAGGTGGCCGGCCTCTCGGCGATCGGCGACGCCTTCGGAACGCTCATCGGGAAGCAGGCTTCGTCGACGGCGCTTCAGAGCATCGCCACCGGCATGCTGACCGTCACCTCCATCACCTTCTCGGTCCTGCTGCTCGCCGTGCAGCAGACCGCCTCCAACCTGTCCCCGGTGGTGTTCGACCAGTTCGTGCGCCGGCGGATCAACCAGGCGCTGCTCGGCTTCTTCGTCGGCTTGTCCCTCTACAGCTACGTCGTGCTGGCCGCCGTCCAGGACAAACGTCCACCTCTGGTCGGTGCCGGCATCGCGACCGT
>NZ_AWQS01000142.1 GCF_000576575.1 Intrasporangium chromatireducens Q5-1 | reverse complement strand
CGACGGCCGGTGCAGGGCTGGCCGCCTCGCCGTCCGGCGACGCCGCCGGCGTCATCGCGCTCGCCCAGCGGCTGCACGACGAGCACGTCCGCAACGGCGAGAGCAAGCGCGACGAGCTCATCGGCATCGGCCAGCGCCGTCACGACGAGCTCGTTGCCGCGGCCCAGCGCCAGCACGAAGAGGCCGTCCGCCGGGCCGAGGAGATGTCGGCCTCGGCCGTCGCGCAGCGCGACCAGATGATCTCCGAGGCGACGAACCAGCGCGACACCATGCTCGCTGAGGCGACGAACCAGCGCGACAGCATGCTCGCGTCGGCGACCGCCAAGCGCGACGAGATGCTGACCGAGGCGCGCGAGCGGTCGACCGGCATGGTGGCCGAGGCACAGCAGAAGAAGGCCGCCGTCCTCGAGGAGCTCGACAAGCAGCAGGGCCTGCTCAACAAGAAGATCGACGAGCTGCGCGGGTTCGAGCGCGACTACCGCAACAACCTCAAGGCCTACATCACCCGTCAGCTGTCCGACCTCGACCGCACCGCCGAGGAACTCACTCCGGCCGGCGAGGGCGAGGGCCAGCACCAGGGCTGACACCACCACAGCGGCAGACTGTCGAAGGGCCGTCCGGAGCGATCCGGGCGGCCCTTCTGCACGTTCTCCGAACGGCTGTTCCGTATGCCGCTGGGCCGCCTCCCAGCAGGGCGCAACCTGTCGCTGTGGTGTGCGTCCCCTGTGAACTCGCCCTGTGTCTGTCGCACGTCGAGATTTTGCGCGCGTTTCGTTTGTATCGGCGCGATGGGGGGCCTATTGTCGGCCCCACTTGTCAACGTCGACGGTCATTGGAGGGCCCATGTCGGCCAAGAAGGCTGGGACGGCACCCGCACGCACCACCACGGCTGCCGCGGCGCGCACGAGCACCAAGGCCGCTGCCTCGAAGTCCGCGTCGGCCCGCACGACGACTGCCCGATCGACCGCCGCGACGAGGCGAGCGGCCACCACGAAGGACTCGACCAAGGACCCGGCGACCACCCGCACGAAGGCCGCCGGCACCGGCACGTCGGGCCCGGCGGCCGGGACCGGCGTGAACGAGAGCGCCGCCCGTTCCGTCAGCAAGTCGAGCACCACCAAGGCGGGCACCACCAAGACGACTCCCCGGAAGGCAAGCACGAAGACGACGACGAGGACCGGCCCGACGAAGGCGGCTGCGGCCAAGGCGACGAAGGCAGCGACCGCGGCGAAGCCGACGAAGGCAGCGACCGCGGCGAAGCCGGCAAAGGCAGCGGCCGCGCCCACCTCGGCGACCAGAACGACCAAGCCGACGAAGCCGGCGCCCGCGGCCAGGACGACGACGAAGGCCGCGAGCACGAAGCGCACCACCAAGCCCCCGGCCACCCGCTCGGGCACCGCCAAGAAGACCGCACCGCCGAGGAAGGCTGCAGCCATGACCCAGACCGCGCCCAGCAAGAAGACCGCCAGCGCCGCCAAGGCCGCTGCCCCCGCCGGTGGGTCCCGGTCCCGTGGCAGGGTCGGCGCCTCCCAGCCGGCGAGCGAGGCCGAGGTCGAAAGGCTCACCCAGAGCCTGAAGGTCAAGGAGGACGAGGCGCCGTGGACCAGCGAGGAGCTGCGTGCCGTCGGCAAGTACCTGCGTGAGGAGATCGAGTCCTACGAGCGGGAGATCGAGCGCGCCGAGGAGGAGCTGGCCAACTTCATCCGCAGCTCGTCCGACGGTGGCGGGGAGGACCAGGCCGACGCCGGCGCGAAGACGTTCGAGCGCGACCACGAGATCGCCCTCGCCAACAACTCACGCGACATGCTGCGGCAGACCGAGCGCGCCCTGGAGCAGCTGCGGGCGGGCACCTACGGGATCTGTGAGAACTGTGGCAACCCGATCGGCAAGGGTCGCCTCCAGGTCTTCCCGCGTGCGACCCTGTGCATGACATGCAAAACGAAACAGGAACGCCACTGACCCCGACGCCCCCTCCCGAGGCGGCTGACGACGCCTCCCCGGACCGGCAGCCCGACGCACCGCGTCGGCACCGGCTCTTCGGGTTGCTCGTCGTCATCGCGGTCCTCGCCTACGCGAGCGACCAGGTCTCCAAGGCCATCGCCCTCGACCGGCTCGGCGACGGTCAGAGCCGGTCGCTGATCGGCGACGTGATCAGCCTCAAGCTCATCGGCAACCCCGGCGCAGCGCTGTCCCTCGGCGCCGGCAACACGTGGGTGATGACGATCATCGCGGCCGTCGTGCTCGTCGCCATCGCCTTCGTGGCCAAGGGCCTCGGGTCGCGCACCTGGGCGGTCGCGCTCGGTGCGCTGCTCGGCAGCGCCCTCGGCAACCTCACCGACCGGTTCGTCCGGCCCCCGGGTGGTGGTCAGGGGCACGTCGTCGACTTCATCGACTACAACGGCTGGTTCATCGGCAACGTGGCGGACATCTGGATCGTCGCCGCTGCCATCCTCATCGTCCTGCTGGCCCTGCTCGGCATCGGTGTCGACGGGCGCCGGGACCACGGGACGAGGCGGCGGGATGGCTGACGTGCGGGCCGTGCTCGTCCCGGAGGGGCTGGAGGGGGAGCGGGTCGATGCGGCCATCTCCCGACTCTTCGGGCTGTCCAGGACCAAGGCAGCCGACCTGGCGGGCGGCGGCCACGTCGTCGTCGACGGCAAGCCCGTCCTGAAGTCCGAGCGCCTGACGGCCGGTTCGATGCTGGAGGTTTCGCTGCCCCGGGACGAGGACGGCCCTCGAGTGTCGCCCCGCGCCGAACCGGTCCCCGGGATGCGGATCGTGCACGACGACCACGACATCGTCGTCGTCGACAAGCCGGCCGGCGTCGCCGCCCACCCCAGCGTCGGCTGGGACGGGCCTGATGTCGTCGGCGGGCTGGCGGCGGCCGGCTTCCGGATCTCCACCTCCGGTGCGCCCGAACGACAGGGCATCGTCAGCCGCCTCGACGTGGGCACGTCGGGGCTCATGGTCGTCGCCAAGAGCGAGGTGGCCTACACGCGCCTGAAGCAGGCCTTCCGTAGCCGGAGTGTCGACAAGACCTACCACACACTCGTGCAGGGGCTGCCCGACCCGGTCGTCGGCACCATCGAGGCACCGATCGGGCGCCACCCGGGCTACGACTACAAGTTCGCGGTCATGAGGTCGGGCAAGCCGTCGGTGACGCACTACGAGGTCATCGAGGCGTTCCGGCACGCGAGCCTGCTGAAGATCCACCTCGAGACCGGCCGGACCCACCAGATCCGGGTCCACCTGGCGGCGCTGAAGCACCCCTGCGTCGGCGACCCGCTCTACGGCGCCGACCCGAGCCTGGCCAAGCGGGTCGGCCTCGACCGGCAGTGGCTGCACGCGGTCGGGCTCGGCTTCGAGCACCCGACATCCGGGGAGTACGTCCACTTCGAGAGCCCCTATCCGCAGGAGCTGCAGCACGCCCTCGACGTCGTGGCCAGAGGCTGACCCTCCACTCGAGACTGAAGGTCACGCCCGTCGGAAAGTGGCCTCTCGACGTAGTCCCCGCGTCGGAAAGTGGCCTCTCGACGTGTCCAACCGTCGAGAGGCCACCAACCGTCGAGAGGCCACCAACCGACGGTGGTCAGGGGCCCGCGCGAGGCGGCTGAGCGGCATACCGAAAACGGGGTCGCGGGGGCGGTCCGAGCGACACCCGGACGACACGCCGAGCAGTGTCCGAGGTCCGGCTTAGACTCTCCCCGATGTCCACCGAAACCGCGCCCGACAAGAGCTTCGTCCACCTCCACGTCCACACGGAGTACTCGATGCTCGACGGTGCGGCGCGGATCGGCGACCTCTTCACGGAGGCGGCGCGCATGGGCATGCCGGCCCTCGCGACGACGGACCACGGCTACGTCTTCGGCGCCTACGAGTTCTGGAAGAAGGCGCAGGGCACCGGGGTCAAGCCGATCATCGGCGTCGAGGCCTACATCACGCCGGGCACCCACCGCACCGACCGCACCAAGATCAGCTGGGGCGACGGCGGCCGCGACGACATCTCCGGCGGTGGGGCCTACACCCACATGACGATGCTCGCCGAAAACGTCGAGGGCATGCACAACCTGTTCCGGATGACGTCGCACGCCTCGCTCGACCAGGTCTACACGAAGTGGCCCCGCATCGACCGCGAGCTGCTGCAGACCTACGGCAAGGGCGTCATCGTCACGACCGGCTGCCCGTCGAGCGAGATCCAGACGAAGCTGCGCTTCGGCATGTACGACGAGGCGCGCCAGGTTGCCGGGGAGCTGCGCGAGATCTTCGGCGCGGACAACGTCTACTGCGAGCTGATGGACCACGGCCTGGACATCGAGCGTCGCGTCCAGCGCGACCTGCTGCGCCTGGCCAAGGACGTCGGCCTGCCCCTCGTCGCGACCAACGACCTGCACTACACCCGCGCCGAGGACGCCAAGGCGCATGCCGCCCTGCTCTGCGTCCAGTCCGGCTCGACCCTGATGGACCCCAACCGGTTCAAGTTCGACGCCGACGACTTCTACCTCAAGTCCGCGCAGGAGATGCGCCACCTGTGGCGCGAGCTGCCCGAGGCGTGCGACAACACCCTGCTCATCGCCGAGCGGTGCAACGTCGGGTTCACCGAGGGGGAGGGGCGCTTCATGCCCCGGTTCCCCTGCCCCGAGGGCGAGGACGAGACCTCATGGTTCATCAAGGAGGTCGAGACGGGGCTGCAGCGCCGCTTCCCCGAGGGGGTGCCCGACTACGCCCGCAAGCAGGCCGCCTACGAAGAGGACGTGATCGTCTCCAAGGGCTACCCGGGCTACTTCCTCGTCGTCGCCGACTTCATCAACTGGGCCAAGCGCAACGGCATCCGGGTCGGACCGGGGCGCGGCTCCGGTGCGGGCTCGATGTGCGCCTACGCGATGGGCATCACCGACCTCGACCCGATCCCGCACGGCCTCATCTTCGAGCGGTTCCTCAACCCGGAGCGCAAGTCGATGCCCGACTTCGACGTCGACTTCGACGAGCGCCGCCGCGGCGAGGTCATCAAGTACGTCACCGAGAAGTACGGCGACGACCGGGTCGCCCAGATCGTCACCTACGGCACGATCAAGGCCAAGCAGGCGGTCAAGGACGCCGCCCGGGTGATGGGCCACCCGTTCAGCGTCGGCGAGCAGCTGACCAAGGCGATGCCGCCGGACGTCATGGGCAAGGGCGTGCCCCTGTCGGAGATCTACAACCCCGAGCACAAGCGCTACAACGAGGGCGGCGACTTCCGGGCCCTCGTCCAGACCGAGCGGCACTTCCAGGAGGTCGTCGACACCGCCAAGGGCCTCGAGGGCCTGAAGCGGCAGTGGGGCGTGCACGCGGCCGGCGTCATCATGAGCAGCGAGCCGCTCATCGACGTCATCCCGATCATGCGCCGCCTGCAGGACGGGCAGGTCATCACCCAGTTCGACTACCCGAGCTGCGAGTCGCTCGGCCTGGTCAAGATGGACTTCCTCGGCCTGCGCAACCTGACGATCCTCGACGACGCGATCGAGAACATCAAGGCCAACCGGGGCGAGGACATCGACCTCGACGCCCTCTCCAAGGACATGACCGACCGGGCCACCTACGAGCTGCTCGGCCGCGGCGACACCCTCGGCGTCTTCCAGCTCGACGGTGGCGGCATGCGCTCGCTGCTGCGGCTCATGCAGCCGGACAACTTCGAGGACATCTCCGCAGCTCTCGCGCTCTACCGGCCCGGCCCGATGGGCGTCAACGCGCACACGAACTTCGCGCTGCGCAAGAACGGCAAGCAGGAGATCGTCCCCCTCGACCCGCAGCTGAAGGGCAAGCTCCAGCCCGAGATGGTCGAGGCCCTCGACCCGATCCTCGGCACGACCTACGGCCTGGTGATCTACCAGGAGCAGGTCATGGAGATCGCCCAGAAGCTCGCCGGCTACACCCTCGGCAACGCCGACCTGCTCCGGCGCGCCATGGGCAAGAAGAAGAAGGAGGTGCTCGACGCCGAGTACGTCCCCTTCTCCGAGGGCATGAAGGCCAACGGCTTCAACGAGGCCTCGATCGCGGCCCTGTGGGGTGTGCTCGTCCCGTTCTCCGACTACGCGTTCAACAAGGCGCACACCGCGGCCTACGGCGTCGTCTCCTACTGGACCGGCTACCTCAAGGCGAACTACCCGGCCGAGTACATGGCCGCGCTCCTGACGAGTGTGCGCGACGACAAGGACAAGTCGGCGCTCTACCTCAACGAGTGCCGGCACATGGGCATCAAGGTGCTGCCGCCCGACGTCAACGAGTCGGTCGCCAACTTCGCCGCCGTCGGCACCGACATCCGGTTCGGGCTCGCCGCGATCCGCAACGTCGGCCGTCCGGTCGTCGACGCGATCATCAGCGCCCGCGACGAGAAGGGCGCCTTCGCCTCGTTCAAGGACTTCCTCGCCAAGGTGCCCGCCGTCGTGTGCAACAAGCGCACGATCGAGTCGCTCATCAAGGGCGGGGCCTTCGACTCCCTCGGCGAGAGCCGCCGCGGCATGGTCGAGGTGCACGAGCGCTACATCGACGCCCTCGTCGAGGTGAAGAAGCAGGAGGCGATCGGACAGGACAGCCTCTTCGGCTCGTTCGCCGCCGACGACGCAGCCGGCGGGGCAGACGCGTTCGACGGTCTGCCGCCCGTCCCGCCGATGGAGTGGGACAAGTCGACCCTGCTGTCCTTCGAGCGCGAGATGCTCGGCCTCTACGTGTCCGACCACCCGTTGTTCGGCATCGAGCACATTCTCGCGGCCCACGCCGACACGACGATCGCCTCGCTCGTCGGTGACGAGGGCAAGCCCGACGGCACCAACGTCACCGTTGCGGGCCTCATCACGAGCCTGCAGCTCAAGCGCACGAAGAAGGGCGACCTGTGGGCCATCGCCACCGTGGAGGACCTCGACGGCGCGATCGAGTGCCTCTTCTTCCCGTCGGCCTACCTGACCTACTCCACGATGCTCGCCCAGGACACGGTCTGTGCGGTCAAGGGCCGGGTCAGCTCCCGTGACGACTCCATCTCGATCTTCGCGCAGGAGCTGACGATCCCCGACATCAAGGAGGGTCCGCGGGGGCCGGTCGTGCTGACCCTCCCGCTCGGGCAGGTCAACCAGGCTCGCGCCGAGCGGCTCAAGGAGATCCTCCGGGAGCACCCCGGCGCGACGGAGGTGCACGTCAAGCTGACCCAGCCGGGTCGCTCGGTCCTCATGTCCCTCGACGACACGCTGCGCGTCAACGCCACGTCCGCCCTCTTCGGAGACCTCAAGGCGCAGTTCGGCGCCTCGGTCCTCGGCTAGCCGGACGGTGCCGTATGCCGCTCACTGCCCTTCCGCTGGACCGTGACCTCGTCACGGGGTGGCGTCGCGAGCGGCTCGCGGGCCTCGGCATCGAGCCCGCCCTCGGCACCGCCGAGCGCCCGAGCCCGGCGGGCGAGCTGCTGCGCCGGGTGGGCGCGCTGCAGGCGCAGGACTACGGCAGCGGCGCGTGGTCCGTCGGGCTGCGGACCGGGCTGACCGCGGCCGAGGTGGAGCAGGCGGTCGTGGCCCGTGAGATCGTGCGCACCTGGCCGATGCGCGGCACGCTGCACTGGGTCCCGGCGGAGGACGCCCGCTGGATGTGCGAGCTGCTCGCCCCACGCGTGCTCGGTTCGGTCGGCCGCCGGTTCGACGAGCTCGGCCTGACCGAGACGGACGTCAAGCGCGCCGGGGAGGTCCTCGCGGAGCACCTCACCGAGCCGATGAGCCGGCCCGACGTCGTCGACCTGCTCACCCGGCACGGCATCGACCCCGCCGGGCAGCGGGCCTACCACCTCGTCGGCTACCACTGCATGACCGGCCTGCTCTGCCAGGGCCCGCTCATCGGCAAGCAGCCGAGCTTCGTCCTGATCGACTCATGGGTCCCGGTCTCCGCCAGCCCGACCCGTGACGAGGGCCTGGCCACCATCGCCGACCGCTACCTGCAAAGCCATGGTCCGGTGACCGAGCGCGACCTGGCCGGCTGGGTCAACCATGGCCTCGGCCTGGCGCGCGAGGCGCTGGCCCTGCTCGGCGACCGCGTCGAGCGGCACGAGGTCGATGGCGAGGTCTGGCTGCGGCACGCGGACCGTCGAGAGGCCACCAGCAGTCACGAGGCGCCTCGGCAGGGCCCGAGCCGAGGCGCCCCCGCCGGGACGGCCGGGCCGCAGGTGCACCTGCTGCCGCAGTGGGACGAGCTCCTGCTCGGCTACAAGACCCGCGACGTCGTCCTCCCGCCGGAGCACACGGTCAAGGTCGTGCCCGGCCGCAACATGGTCTTCCGCCCCACCGTCGTCGTCGACGGCGAGGTCGCCGGCGTGTGGCGCCGCACCTCGGCCCGCACCCGGACCGTCGTGGAGGTCGAGCTGTTCCGTCGGCCCACCGCCCGACTGCGCCGGGCGCTCGCGGCGAGCACAGCGGCATACGGGCGGTTCCTCGGGCACGAGACCGAGCTGCGGGTCGAGGGGGACTGAGCCGTGGCCCGAGGGGGCATCCCGGCCTCGCCCCTGCCACCGCGGCACGGCGTCGACGCCCAGCGCATCCGCATGCCGCAGTCCGGTCCGTGGGCCTCGCTGCGTGACCACCTCGTCGAGCGGCTCGGCACCGGGCTGACCCCCGACGAGGTGGACCGCAAGCTCCGGACGGGGGAGTTCGTCGACGCCGCAGGCGCCCCCGTCGCGGCCGACGCGCCGTTCGTGCCGCGCTCGGTCGTGTGGACGCACCGCGACCTGCCCGACGAGGTGCCCGTGCCCTTCGCGATCGAGGTGCTGCACTGCGACGAACGGCTCGTCGTCATCGACAAGCCCCACTTCCTCTCGACGATGCCGCGCGGGCGGCACGTCGTGCAGAGCGCACTCGCCCGGGCCCGGGTCCTGACCGGCCTGCCGCGCCTGACGCCGGCGCACCGGCTCGACCGGCCCACGGCCGGGGTGCTCATGCTGACGACCGAGCAGCGCTGGCGTGGGGCCTACCAGGGCGTCTTCGCCGCGGGCCAGGTGCACAAGGAGTACCTCGCCGTCGCGCCCGTCCGGGACGACCTGCGGCTGCCGCTCGTGCGATGCAGCCACGTCGCCAAGGAGCACGGTGTCCACCAAGCGATCGAGGTGCCGGACGCACCCCCGAACGCCGAGACGCTCGTCGAGCTGCTCGACCGGCGGGGCGGCATCGGGCTCTATCGGCTCACCCCACGTACCGGCCGCACCCACCAGCTGCGGTGCCAGCTGAGCGGCCTTGGCATCCCGATCGTCGGCGATTCGCTCTATCCCGTGGACCACGAGGTCGCCGACGACGACTTCTCCCGTCCCCTCCAACTGCTCGCGGCGGTCCTCGAGTTCGACGATCCGGTGGACGGGCGGCGGCGCCGGTTCGAGAGCCGACGTCGCCTCGCCGCCTGGCCCGGCTGACGACCTGCGCCTGCGCCCAGCACCGCCTGTCCGCCGTTCAGTCGCTCACGCGCTGCCACGCTCAGGCGCTCACTCGCTGCGACGCTCAGGCGCGCACGCGCAGGACGATCCGGCCCGGGCCTGCCTTCCCGGACTCCATCGCTGCGTGCGCCTCAGCGGCCTCGCCGAGGTCCACCACGCGCGGCGGTCGGACCCGCAGGCCACCGTCTGCCACCACGGCGTTGAGGCCCCGGGCGGCGGCGGCGAGGT
Source organism: Intrasporangium chromatireducens Q5-1 (assembly GCF_000576575.1). Lineage (GTDB taxonomy): Bacteria > Actinomycetota > Actinomycetes > Actinomycetales > Dermatophilaceae > Intrasporangium_A > Intrasporangium_A chromatireducens. Next base: position 200 of record NZ_AWQS01000142.1, on the reverse strand, counting down.
CGGCGACCGATGCGTTGGAGATGGCGAAGCCGAGCAGCGCGGCGTCCTTGACGTACAGCTGCCCCAGGGTGAAGGCGGCCGGCGCGGTCATCCCCGCCACGACGACGAGCCGGCCGCCCGGTGCGAGCGAGCCCAGCGGCATACCGAGGGCGCCGTGGCCGGAGCTGTCCCACCACACGTCGACGCCGCCGGAGGCGGCG
>NZ_AWQS01000141.1 GCF_000576575.1 Intrasporangium chromatireducens Q5-1 | reverse complement strand
GGCCCATGCGATGGGTGGGACGAGGCGCTCACTCGACGTTTCGCAACCGGAGTTCGCGCTCACTCGACGTGGAAAGCTGCACTGTCGAGCTGGAGTGATGCACTGTCGAGTGGGAATAGTGCACGCTCGATTGAGGAGGGGTTGGTCAGTGGGCGAGGCAGGCGCCGGACGCCACCTCGGAGCCGGCCGAGCGGGCCTCGTCGAGCACCGGCTTCGCCTCGACCAGGGTCAAGGCGTACCCGGTGTTGTTGTCCTCGATCGACTTCGCGAAGACGACCCCGACCACGCGACCGGACGGGTCCAGCAGCGGCCCACCGGAGTTGCCCGGCTGCACCCGCGTGTAGAGCGAGTAGATCTCGCGGACCACCGAGTCCTGGCCGTAGATGTCCCGGCCCCGCGCCTCGAGCACGTTGCGCACCCGGGCGGGGACAGCGGTGTACGGACCGTCGAGGGGATAGCCCGAGACGACGGCGCCCTCACCCCGATCGAGCGGCGAACCGAGCTGCAGAGCGGGAGCCGGCAACCCGCGGACCCGCAGGACCGCAAGGTCGCGGTCAGGGTCGAAGACGACGAGCTGAGCGGCATACCGGCCGCCGCTCGGCGCCTGGATGCGGATGCGCTCGGCGCCGGCGACGACGTGCGCGTTCGTCACGACGGTGCCGGGCTCAAGGACCCAGCCGGTGCCCTCCTGGGCGGACGCGCAGCGGTTCGACTCGGTCGTCACCTTGACGATCGAGCGCTCCGCCGCGGCGATCGCCTGCCGGCCCACGACACCGCGGTCGGGTGGCTGGACCGGGGCGATCGGCTCCGGTGAGAATCCGCCGAAGACCTGCGGGAAGCCTTGCTGGGAAAGGAAGCTGCGGAAGCCGGCGAACAGGTCACCGGTCTGAGCGGGGACGACGCGGTTGATGGCGCCGATGACCTTCGAGTCGCTGACGGCCTTGGCGAGCGCGGCGTTGCCCGAGGTCCGGAGCGCCCCACCGAGGAACCAGATGATGAGCGAGGCGGCGATGACGACGGCGACCGCGCCGAGCGCGGAGTCGAGCCCGCGCGCGACCCGGGGACCGACCTTGCGCCGGACCGAGTGGCCGATGAGGCCCCCGATGAACTGGCCGAGCCAGCCGATCGCGATGACGCCGACGACGAGGGCGACGATGCGCACCTGGGGGTTGTCGGCGATCGCCTGGATGTGGGTGTAGATGTTCGGCAGCTGCCAGACGCCGATCGCCGCCCCGGCGAAGAAGCCGACGAGCGAGAAGGCGCTGGCGATGAACCCGTGCCGATAGCCGGACAGCCCGTAGGCGATCAGCACGAAGGTCAGCGCAAGGTCGATGAGGGTCGAACCGGTCACCGCGACCTCACCCCCTCCGGCCGCCGAGGTAGCGCTCGGGCAGCGGTCGCATCGTGTCCGGGTTCCACGGGCGGGTCAGCCCGGCCAGGTCGAGGGTGCGGCTCAGCAGCCCGGCCGTGAACCCCCACAGCACGAGGTGGTCGATGTCGAACGCCGGCCCGACGAACCCGCTCGGGTGCCGCACCGAGTAGCGCGACGCCGGGTCGACGAGGTGCTCCAGCGGCACGTCGAGGACGTCGTGCACCTCGGCCGTGTCGACGACGCTGACGGGCGTCGGGTGCTTCCACCAGGCCAGCACCGGCGCGACGACGAACTGGCTCGGCGGCAGGAACAGCGAGGGCAGCACCGTGACGATGTCGACGCCGGTCGGGTCGAGTCCGGTCTCCTCCTCCGCCTCGCGCAGCGCGGTCTCGATGACGTCGTCGTCGCCGGGGTCGCGGGCGCCGCCCGGGAAGGCGATCTGCGCGGGGTGCGAGCGCATCGTGTGCGACCGCTCGATGAGCAGGACGTGCTCACCGCCCGCCGCGGCGTCGGCCGGCGGCGGCCCGAAGAGCATCAGCACCGCCGACTCGCGCCCGGAGTCGTCGTCGGGCGGCAGGAACCTGCTGAAGTAGTCGCCCTCGACCGCCTCCAGCCGCTTCACGAGGTCGTCCATCCACGCGGGGCGGGGTCGGTCTGACGGCCCGGGTGGGATCGCACCCGAGGCGCTCGCGTATGCCGCTGAGCTGGGTCGGACCTGCTGGCTCACTTGGGTGCCAGCTCGAATTTGAGCAGCTTCGCCGCCTTGTCCGGGTCGGTCTCGCCGATGCCGTAGGAGGGGCAGAGCTTGGCCACGGGGCAGGCGCCGCAGGCCGGGCGCTTGGCGTGGCAGGTGCGGCGGCCGTGGAAGATCACGACATGGCTGAGCATGGTCCAGTCGTGGCGGATGAACAGGTGCCCGACGGCGTGCTCCACCTTGACCGGGTCCTCCTCGTCGGTCCACCCGAAGCGACGCACCAGCCGGCCGAAGTGGGTGTCGACGGTGATGCCGGGGACGTTGAACGCGTTGCCGAGCACGACGTTGGCCGTCTTGCGGCCGACGCCGGGGAGGGTGACGAGGTCCTTCAGCTTGCCGGGGACCTCGCCGTCGAACCGCTCCACGAGGGCCTGGCCGAGCTTGATGAGGGCGTCGGTCTTGTTCCGGTAGAAGCCGGTCGGCTGGACGATCATCTCCAGCTCGGTCCGGTCGGCACCGGCGTAGTCGGCGGCCGTGCGGTACTTCGCGAAGAGGGTCGGCGTGACCTTGTTGACCCCGACGTCGGTGGTCTGGGCGCTGAGGATGGTGGCCACGAGCAGCTCGAGGGGGTTGGTGAAGTCGAGCTCGCAGTGGGCGTAGGGATAGCGGTCGTGGAGCAGCCGGTACATCTTGCGGGCACGCCGGGTCAGCGCCAAGGGCGACTCTTCCCGCACGACCGCTGCCACACCGGCAACTCTATGTTGGCTTCCCCGAGGATCGGTAACCCCGCGGTTATCGATCCGCTGAGGATCCGCTGTCCACAGCCCCTCGCCGTGCCTCGTTGTCGTTCACAGGCTGACAGCCACGGATGGGATCGCCGTGCCCGACCGGCCAAGGTCCATCCATGAATGGCGAGAAGACGTACTGCAATGCATTACGATAGGTTCGAGCGTGTCGACTGGTCTCGGCGTAGCACGTATATGCGACGAAAACATGGCCTCACGGTGGAAGTCGCCGACGAGGCACTTGGTGACCCCAACCGGGTCGTGATCCAACCTGACTACAACAGCATCAGCGGCCGCAGCGTTCGGGTGATCGGCTACTCGATGATCGCTGAAGCGATCGTCACGGTGATCGTCTTGGAGGACGACGGGGCTGAGTACGGGGTGAACGGCTGGCTGGCCAACGAAAGGGACCGCCGGCTCTACAACGAGGAGCGCAGCGGGACAGGAGGAACAGATGGGCAGCCTTGAGGAGTTGCTGGCCACGGAGGCGCGAGCCGTCGAGGAGGCCGAACAGTCCAGCGTGGCTAATGCGCCCCTCCCGGAGCACGTGAAGGTCAGCCGGGGCCATCCGCGCGCCAAGAACCTCCAGGTGCGCTTTCGCGATGATGAGTTCGATGCGCTGGCGGCCTATGCCGAGCAGCGAGGCCTACCCGTCTCCACGGTGGTCCGCATGCTCGTGCTGCAGGCGATCGCTCCTGCCGATGACCTCAAGTCTGCGCTGGACCGGCTCGAGGCCGATCTTGCGGCCCTCCGCCGCACCGCGTTGAGCGCGTGAACAGTAGAGGGCCTGAGCGGGTTCTGCGTCACTGCTCAGTTTGGCTGAGCAGTGACGCAGGGCCAACACGGGTATCACCGCGTCATCGCCCAGACAAGGACCCCAGCGTCTGGAGCACGTCAGCGAACGCCGGGGCGTCGGGGTCGATCAGGGAGTAGTGGCCGCAGCCGTCGAGCACCTCGAGCGTCACGTCGGCCCCCAGCTCCCGGCATCGCTGCACATAGGAGTCCGTCACCTCGACCGGGACGATCTCGTCCTGCCGCCCGTGCAGCAGCCGCACCGGCACCCGGGGCGGGAGCGAGGCCATCGGGTCCGCGGCCCGCCAGACGTCCGGCGCCTCGTCCGGGCCGATGCCGATCCAGTCGCGGGCCGCTCCGCCGCCGAGCCCCATCGCATCCGTGGCCCGCAGGTCGACACACCCCGCCAGCACCACCGCCCCAGCCAGCCCGTCGGCCCACGGCTGGTTCGTCGCCCACGCCACCAGCTGCCCTCCGGCCGAGTGGCCGACCAGGACGACCGGCTCCGGCAGCGACTCGTCGGCACGCACGGCAGCGACCACGCCCCGCACATCGGCCAGGGCCGCTGGGAGCTGGCTCAGCGGCATACGGTCGCGTCGGTACTCGGCGACAGCGACGTGGAAACCCGCGTCCGCGAGCGCGGCAGCCTGGCTGCCGGCATGCGTGCGGTCGTACGCCGGACGCCAGAACCCACCGTGGACGACGAGCACCGTCGCGCCGAGCGGGCGCGCCGGCTCGCGCACGTCGTAGACCTGCTCCGGCTCGTCCCCGTATGCCGCTGTGCGGGCCGGCGCGGGCGCCTGGCGTTCCAGCACGGCCGAGCACCGCGGGTCGGGCGTGGGCTTGGTCATGCGCGCATCCTGCCAGCGGGGCCGGTGAGTAGGGTGAGGCGCATGACCACGTGGGAGTACCTGACTGCGCCGCTGCTCATCCACAACACCAAGCAGATCCTCGACAACTTCGGGGCCGATGGGTGGGAGCTCGTGCAGATCGTGCCGGGGCCGGACGGGCAGAGCCTCGTCGCCTACTTCAAGCGTCCGAAGGGCTGAGCCATGTCGACTGTCGAGGAGCGCCTCTCCGAGCTGGGTCTCACGGTGCCGGAGGTCGTGCCTCCGGTTGCGGCGTACGTGCCGGCCGTGCGCGACGGCAGCTACATCTACACGTCGGGGCAGCTGCCCATGGTCGACGGCAAGCTGCCGGCGACGGGCAAGGTCGGCGCCGAGGTGAACGCCGACGACGCCAAAGAGCTCGCCGCAACGTGCGCGCTGAACGCGATCGCCGCGATCAAGGCCGAGCTCGGTGACCTCGAGAAGGTCGCGCGGGTCGTCAAGGTCGTCGGCTTCGTCGCGTCCGACCCGTCCTTCACCGGCCAGCCCGGCGTCATCAACGGCGCGAGCGAGCTGCTCGGAAAGGCCTTCGGCGACAAGGGAGTCCACGCCCGGTCCGCCGTCGGCGTCGCAGCCCTGCCGCTCGATGCGCCGGTCGAGGTCGAGGTCATCGTCGCCGTCACGGAGTGAGTGGCACGTGAGCGAGGACCGTGTGGCCGACAGGCTCGCGCTGAGCCGGGACTTCCCGCTCACGGCAGACCTGCCCATGGCCGGAGCCGGCTCCCGGTGGCTGGCGGGCGAGCGGTGGGAGCCGGCATCGCCCCGCCGCGCCAGCACGGTCATGCTCGTGCGGGACGGCGACGCCGGGACCGAGGTCTTCATGCTGCGCCGGGTGGCCGGGATGGCGTTCGCCCCCAACATGCTCGTCTTCCCGGGCGGCGGCTGCGACGTGCGCGACGGCGACCCGGACCTGCCGTGGGCGGGGCCGTCACCGTCGGAGTGGGCCAGCCGCCTCGGCTGTGACGTCGCCGAGGCGCAGATGTATGTCGCTGCCGCTGTCCGCGAGGTGTTCGAGGAGACCGGTGTGCTACTCGCCGGGGCCTCGCCGGACGGAGTCTTGGCCGACGTCTCGGGCGCGGAGTGGCGCGAGGTGCGGCGCGGCCTCGTCGACCGTGAGCTGTCCCTGGCCGGGGTGCTCGAGGATGCGGGGCTGGTGCTCCGGTCGGACCTGCTCGCGGCGAAGGCGCACTGGCTGACGCCGGAGTTCGAGCCGCGGCGCTTCGACACCTGGTTCTTCGCGGCGGTCATGCCGGGTCACCAGGAGGCCGACGGCGACACGAGCGAGGCGGACCACTCGGCCTGGGTCCGGCCCGGCGAGACCATCGCTGCGTTCGGTCGAGGGGAAGCGGTCATGCTGCCGCCGACGCTCGTCTGTCTCGAGGAGGTGCGGGACGCGGCGAGCGCCGAGGAGTTCGTCCGGCACACCGAGCACCTGCCGCTCATCATGCCGACAATCGTGTCGACGCCGGAGGGACCGGCGATGCGGATCTCGGTGTCGTGAAGGGCGCTGCAGCCGACCCGTCCTGGACGGGCGGCGAGATCTCCGGCCGCGCGACGTGCGTGCTCTGCCCCAACCCCGGCCCGATGACGCTCGACGGCACGAACACGTGGGTCGTCGGCGAGCCCGGGTCGGCCGAGGTGGCGATCATCGACCCCGGCCCCCTCGACGAGGGGCACCTGTCGACGGTCCTGGGGGCTGTTGCGGCAACGGGGCGTCGGGTCGCCCTCACCCTGCTCACGCATCACCACTTCGACCATGCCGAGAGCGCCGACCGGTTCCACGAGCTGACCGGCGCACCGGTGCGCGCCTTCGGCCGGGGCCACGACGACATCTGGCCCGGTGAGGTGATCCGCGTCGGGGGCCTCGAGATCCTTGCCGTCGAGACACCGGGCCACACGGCCGACTCGTTCTCGTTCGTCCTGCCGGCTGACAACACGATCCTGACCGGCGACACGATCCTCGGCCGGGGGACGACCGTCGTCGCCTGGCCGGATGGGCACCTCGAGTCCTACCTCGAGTCGCTCGCGCGGATCGAGGGACTGACCCAGGCCGGGACGGTCACGAGCATGCTGCCCGGCCACGGCCCGTATGTCGCTGACGCCGCCGCCACCGTGGCCTTCTATCTGCAGCACCGGGCCGAGCGGCTGGACCAGGTCCGGTCAGCCCTGGCTGCCGGCGACACGACGGCCCGCGAGGTCGTCGAGCGCGTCTACGCCGATGTGCCGCAGGAGGTGTGGCCGGCCGCAGAGCTGTCGGTCCAGGCCCAGCTCGAGTACCTGCGCGAGCACCCCTGACCGACTCCCGCTCCTGCTTTCCATCGCGGGGATCGTGCTCTCGATCGAGGTGCGGGGGTGGGTCAGCGGGCGCGGCGCTTCAGCCGCTCGACGTCCTGCAGCAGCACGGCCCGGGCCTCGAGCCGGAGCCACCCGCGGGTCGCGAAGTCGGCGAGGGCCTTGTTGACCGTCTCGCGGGAGGCGCCGACGAGCTGGGCCAGCTCCTCCTGGGTCAGGTCGTGCGATACGAGGATGCCGCCCTCGACCGGGCGGCCGAACCGCTCCGACAGGTCGAGCAGCGCCTTGGCGACCCGTCCCGGCACATCGGTGAAGACGAGGTCGGCGAGGTGGGCGTTGGTCCGGCGCAGCCGCTGGGCCAACGCCGCGAGCAGGCTCTTGGACACCTCGGGGCGCCCGGACAGGATCGTGCTGAGTGACTCGTGCTTGAGCCCGAACAGCTGGGTCTCGGCCACTGCGGTCGCGGTCATCGTCCGCGGCCCCGGGTCGAACAGGCTCAGCTCGCCGAACATCTCGCCCGGGCCGAGGACCGCGACGAGGTTCTCCCGACCGTCCGGACTCGTGCGGCCGAGCTTGATCTTGCCCTCGGCGATGACGTAGAGGCTGTCCCCCGGGTCCCCCTCGTGGAAGAGCACGTCGCCACGCTCCATGCGCGAGCGGGTCATCTCCGCCTGCAGTGCGGTGGCGGACTCGTCATCGAGAGCCTGAAAAAGAGGCGCGCGCCTCACCACGTCGAGATCCACGGTGCCCAGTGTGCCATGAGGCGTATCCTGTGGCGCCTCGTCCCACGCGGTGCCGCGGGTCGCCGTGTCCCGCACGAAGTCCCCGCGGGCCGTCACCCCCGATGACGCGAGGCGACCCGCCGACCCGCAATAGGGTGGGGAGGGTGACGACCGACTGGACCAACGCCCGGCTGCACATCGTCACGGGCAAGGGCGGCACCGGCAAGACCACCGTCGCAGCGGCCCTGGCGGTCGCCCTGGCCAGCAACGGCCGACGGGTCCTGCTCAGCGAGGTCGAGGGCCGGCAGGGCATCAGCCAGACCTTCGACGTGCCGCCGCTCGGCACTGAGGAGACCAGGGTCGCCCGCACCGCCGGCGGCGGCGAGATCGTCGGGCTCTCCGTCGACGCCAAGGCCGCCCTGATGGAGTATCTCCAGCTCTTCTACAAGCTCGGCCGCGCCGGCAAGCTGCTCGAGAAGTTCGGCGCCATCGACTTCGCCACGACCATCGCCCCCGGCGTCCGCGACGTCCTGCTGATCGGCAAGATCTACGAAGCCGGCCGACGGCGCAAGGACGGCAAGCACCGGGGAGCCAGCCCAGCGGCATACGACGCGATCGTCCTCGACGCCCCGCCCACCGGGCGGATCGGGCGCTTCCTCAGCGTCAACAGCGAGGTGGCCGATCTAGCGCGCGTCGGACCGATCCACTCGCAGGCGGGGTCGATCACGACGATGCTCGAGTCGGACGGGACGGTCGTGCACATCGTGACGCTGCTCGAGGAGATGCCGGTGCAGGAGACCGTCGAGGCGGTCCACGACCTGCGCGAGAAGGGCCTGCACGTCGGCGCGATCATCGTCAACATGGTCCGCCCGCCCTACCTCGACGACGCGGCCCTGGACCAGGCTCGGGCCGGGCGGCTGCACAAGCCGTCGATCTCGACGCAGCTGAGCGAGGCCGGCGTGAAGGTCACCCCCGACCTGCTCGACGGGCTCCTCGACGAGGCCCAGAACCATGCGCTGCGGGTCGACCTCGAGCGTGAGCAGCTCGCGATCCTCGAGGAGACCGGGCTGCCGATCTACCAGCTGCCGGCGCTGCCCGACGGCATCGACCCGGGTGAGGTGCGCGAGCTCGCCGATGCCCTCATCGAGCAGGGGATGGTCAAGTGACTGCCGCCGCCCAGCCCCAGCCGTCCGGCACGCGCGCCTCGCAGGCCGCCCCCCGCCTCGACATCGACGCGCTCATCGGCGACCGGGCCATCGGCATCATCGTCTGCTGCGGCTCCGGCGGGGTCGGCAAGACGACCACCGCCGCGGCGCTCGGGCTGCGCGCGGCCGAGCAGGGCCGGCGCGTCGTCGTGCTCACCATCGACCCGGCGCGCCGCCTCGCGCAGTCGCTCGGCCTCACCGAGCTCGACAACACCCCGCGGCCGGTCCAGGGCATCGACACGTCCGCGGGCGGCTCGCTCGACGCCATGATGCTCGACATGAAGCGGACGTTCGACGAGGTCGTCCTCGCCCACGCCGAGCCCGGCAAGGCCCAACAGATCCTGGCGAACCCCTTCTACCAGGCGGTCAGCTCGTCCTTCGCGGGGACGCAGGAGTACATGGCCATGGAGAAGCTCGGCCAGCTCAAGCAGTCTGCCGACCGGTGGGACCTCATCATCGTCGACACCCCCCCGTCGCGGTCGGCGCTCGACTTCCTCGACGCACCAAACCGGCTGGGGTCCTTCCTCGACGGTCGGTTCATCCGACTACTCACCGCGCCGGCGAAGGCGAGTGGCCGCGCGGGGCTCAAGGTCTTCGGCATCGGCATCCAGATGGTCAGCGGCGTCATGACGAAGATCCTCGGCGGGCAGATGCTCCACGACGTGCAGACGTTCGTCGCCGCGCTCGACACGATGTTCGGCGGCTTCCGCGAGCGCGCGGACAAGACGTATCGCCTGCTGTCCGAGGACGAGACGGCGTTCCTCGTCGTCGCCTCGCCGGAGCGCGACGCGCTGCGCGAGGCGTCCTACTTCGTCGACCGGCTCGAAGCGGACGGTATGCCGCTGAGCGGGCTCGTCGTCAACCGCATCGGTCGCGTCGTGGCTCCGGGGCTCTCGCCCTCACGGGCGCTCGCCATGGCGGAGTCGCTCGACGACGGCACCGGCCCCCGGTCGGCGACGAACGCTGCCGGCGTGCTGCGGCTGCATGCGACGTTGGTCCGGCAGGCCGAGCGGCAGCGCGAACTGGCCGAGCGGTTCTCCCGCGGCCACCCGGAGATCCCGGTCGCCTACGTGCCGGCGCTGAGCCAGGACGTGCACGACCTCGAGTCGCTGCGCGAAGTCGGCGACGCCCTGGCCGAGTAGCCACTCACCCAAAGGACGCCCACCCTTCCCATCGAGCGTGCGCGTCTCACGATCGAGCGTGCACGTCTCACGA
>NZ_AWQS01000140.1 GCF_000576575.1 Intrasporangium chromatireducens Q5-1 | reverse complement strand
CAAACTCCGCCGGAGTTTGCGCTCACTCGACGTCTCAGGGGGCGACCGGGCGGGGTGCCGCGGCGGCGGCCGTCCCTAGAATCGACACGGCCCAAGTCGAGTCGTCCCGGGAGTCAGTGTGAGCCTCGTCGTCCAGAAGTACGGCGGATCGTCCGTGTCCGACGCCGAGGCGATCCGGCGCGTCGCGCGCCGCATCGTCGAGACCCAGCGCGCTGGCAACAAGGTCTGCGTCGTCGTCTCGGCGATGGGGGACACGACGGACGACCTGCTCGACCTCGCCGAGCAGGTGACGCCCGCACCGCCGGCCCGCGAGCTCGACATGCTGCTCACCTCCGGCGAGCGGATCTCGATGGCCCTCGTCGCGATGGCGATCGCCCAGCTCGGCGCGGAGGCCCGGTCCTTCACCGGCTCGCAGGCCGGGGTCATCACCGACGAGGTGCACGGCCGGGCCCGGATCATCGACGTGACCCCGGGTCGGATCCAGAGCGCCCTCGAGGCCGGGCACATCGCGATCGTGGCGGGCTTCCAGGGCGTCAGCCAGACGACGAAGGACATCACGACGCTCGGGCGGGGCGGCTCGGACACGACCGCCGTCGCGCTTGCCGCGGCCCTCAAGGCGGACGTCTGCGAGATCTACACCGACGTCGACGGCGTCTTCACCGCCGACCCGCGCGTCCTGCCCAGTGCCCGCAAGCTCGACGTCGTCTCCATGGAGGAGATGCTCGACCTCGCCGCGAACGGCAGCAAGATCCTGCACCTGCGCTGCGTCGAGTACGCCCGCCGCTACGGCATCCCCATCCACGTCCGCTCGTCCTGGTCGCAGAGGCCGGGCACGTGGATCAAGGACAACCCCTACGAAGGAGAAGGCGCTGTGGAAGCACCGATCATCACCGGCGTCGCCCACGACAAGGGCGAGGCCAAGATCACGATCGTCGGGGTGCCCGACGAGGTCGGCGCGGCCGCCACGATCTTCGGCGCTATCGCCGAGGCCGAGATCAACATCGACATGATCGTCCAGAACGTCTCCGCGGCGCAGACCGGCAAGACCGACATCTCCTTCACCCTGCCGCAGGGCGACGGCGCCAAGGGGATGAGCGTGCTCCAGGGCGTCAAGGCCCAGGTGCCCTACGAGGACCTGCGTCTCGACGACGCCATCGGCAAGATCTCGCTCGTCGGCGCGGGCATGAAGTCGCACCCGGGTGTCTCGGCCCGGTTCTTCAAGGCGCTCGCCGACGCCGGGATCAACATCGAGATGATCTCGACCTCCGAGATCCGCGTCTCGGCGGTGACCCGGGCGGACCAGGTCGAGGACGCCGTGCGAGCGGTCCACACGGCCTTCGGGCTCGACGCGTCCGAGGAGGCCGTCGTCTACGGGGGCACCGGCCGCTGACGCGCCCTCCCGGCGAGTGGGTAGGGGAGCCGGATGGAGCACGAGAGCGTCTGGCTCGCCACGGCCGACCGACCCGAGCACCCACCCATCGAGGGGCGACTCTCCGTCGACGTCGTCGTCATCGGTGCCGGCATCACCGGCCTGACGACCGCCCTGCTCGCGCAGCAGTCGGGGGCGCAGGTCGCCGTCGTCGAGGCGCGTCAGGTCGGCTCGGGCACGAGCGGCGGCACGACGGGCAAGGTCACCTCGCAGCACGGCCTCATCTATGCCGACCTCGTCGAGCGGCACGGGTTCGACCAGGCCCGCCGCTACGCCGAGGCGAACCAGGCCGGACTGGAGCGGGTCGCGACCCTCGTCGGTGAGCTCGAGCTCGACTGCGGGTTCACCCGGGCACCGGCCTTCGTCTACACCCGGTCCGACGACCTGGCGCACCGGGTCGCGGCAGAGGCACAGCGGGCGGCGGCCCTCGGGCTGCCCGCCCGCCTTGGTCGGGACACCGGGCTGCCCTTCGAGGTGCCCGCCGCGGTCCGGTTCGACGAGCAGGCCCACGTTCACGCCGGGCGCTACCTGCTCGGCCTGGCCAAGGCGTTCACGGATGCAGGTGGCCAGCTGTTCGAGCGCTCCCGCGTCACAGACATCGACGACATCGGCGACTCCGCCGTCGAGGTGACGGCCGAGGGGCACGCGGTCCGCGCCGAGCACTGCGTCGTCGCGACCCTCCTGCCGCTCGGTGTCACCGCGGGGTGCTTCGCCCGGACGACCCCGGTGCGGTCCTACGGCCTGGCCGTGCGGCTGCGCGGTGATGCGCCGACGGCGATGACGATCTCGGCCGACTCGCCGACCTACTCCACCCGCCCCTGGCCGGACGCCGGCCCGAACGGCCTCATCGTCGTCGGGCAGGGCCACGACGTGGGTGCCGACCTCGACACCACCGGGCAGTATGCCGCGCTCGAGCGGTGGGCGCGCGCGACCTTCGACGTGGAGGACGTCGACTACCGCTGGTCGGCGCAGGACTACACGACGACCGACGGGCTGCCCTACGTCGGCCGGGCGCCGTTGCACCACCGGGTCCTGCTCGCCACCGGCTACGCCAAGTGGGGCCTGACGAACGGCACCGCCGCCGCGATGATGCTGACCGACCTGCTCGCCGAGCGTGAGTCTGCCTGGCTGCCCGCCTTCGACGTCGGCCGGATCGGCGACGTCGCCTCGGTGATCGAGACCGCGAAGGCCAACCTCGCCAACAGCGCGCACCTGCTCGCGGACCGGAGCCACGACGCCCCGAGGTGCACGCACCTCGGCTGCCGGCTGCACTGGAACACCGCCGAGACGAGCTGGGACTGCCCGTGCCACGGCTCCCGCTTCACGGACCGGGGCGAGGTCATCGAGGGCCCCGCCGTCCGCCCGCTCGACCTGCCCTGAGCAGCCGGCTGAGCGGCATACCTGGCTGGTATGCCGCTCACCGGGCGCCTCCTCAGCCGTGCCTTCCCGGTCCGGCGCGAGACCCGACTCGTTTTGGTTCGGCGTAGTCGGGCAGGTGACGAGTCATGGCGACGATCGGGTTCCACTGCGCCCACGAGCAGGTCGCCCCGTCGCAGCTGCTCAGCGACGTCGTCCACGCCGAGGCCGCCGGCTTCGGCGCGGCGCTGTGCTCGGACAGCCTGTCACCGTGGACGACGCGGCAGGGCCAGGCCGGGCACGCGTGGTCGTGGCTCGGTGCCGCGCTGGCGCGGACCAGCCTCAGCTTCGGCGTACTCACGACGCCGGGACAGCGCTACCACCCGGCCGTCCTCGCCCAGGCGATGGGGACGCTGGGGCAGATGTTCCCCGGCCGGTTCTGGGCCTCGCTCGGCTCCGGCCAGGCGATCAACGAGCACGTGACCGGCGGGGGGTGGCCCCGCAAGGAGCTGCGCGAACGGCGCCTCGTCGAGTGCGTCGACGCCATCCGTCTGCTGCTCGCCGGCGAGGAGGTGAGCCACGACGGCCTCGTCGCGATCGACCGGGCGCGGGTCTGGTCCCGTCCGGATGCCAGCCCGCCGCTCCTCGGCTCGGTGCTCACCGAGGAGACCGCGCACTGGCACGCCCGCTGGGCCGAGGGCCTCGTCACCGTCGCGCAACCGCACGAGCGGCTCCAGGCGATCACCGCGGCCTACCGGCGGGCGGGCGGCCGCGGCTGGCTCGCCCTGCTCGTCCACCTCAGCTGGGCCCCGACCGAGGACGAGGCGATCGCGGTCGCGATGGAGAACTGGGCGGCCGGCGTCTTCGGCCCGCCCCTGCTGCTCGACGTCGAGACGGCTGAGGGGTTCGACGAGCTGTCCCGCCACGTGACGGAGCGGGACGTGCGCCGCGTCGTGCGCGTCTCCGCCGACCCGGAGCAGCACGTCGACTGGATCCGGGCCTATCTCGAGCTGGGCTTCGACGAGGTCTACCTGCACTTCGTCGGCCCCGGGCAGCACCACTTCATCGACGCGTTCTCCACTGATGTGCTGCCCGCCTTCACCGACGAGCCCGAAGAAGGGAGCGCCCATGCGCCCGAGTGACACCGCCGACCTGTGGTGGCGCAACGCCGTCATCTACTGCCTCGACCCGCAGACCTACCTCGACACGGACAGCATCGGGCAGGGCGACCTGCAGGGCGTCATCAACCGGATCGACTACCTCGCCGAGCTCGGCGTGACCTGCATCTGGCTGATGCCCTTCTTCGAGACGCCGGACCGCGACGACGGCTACGACATCTCCGACTTCTACGTCGTCGACCGCCGGCTCGGCAGCCTCGGCGACTTCGTCGAGCTGGTGCGGATGGCACGCTCCCGCGGCATCCGCGTCATCATCGACCTCGTCATGAACCACACCTCGGACCAGCACCCGTGGTTCAAGGAGGCGCGCAAGAGCACGACGAACCCGTTCCGCGACTACTACGTCTGGCGCCCGACGCCGCCGAGGAACGCCAAGGAGGGCGTCGTGTTCCCTGACGTCGAGCAGAGCACGTGGGCACTCGACGAGAAGACGGGCGAGTACTACCTGCACCACTTCTACTCGCACCAGCCCGACCTCAACGTGGCCAATCCCCGGGTCCGTCAGGAGATCGCCAAGAACATCGGCTTCTGGCTCGAGCTCGGGGTCGCCGGCTTCCGGGTCGACTCCGTGCCGTTCCTGTTCGACAACGACGGCGTGGTCGAGGCCGGGGCGCACTACTCGGCGATCCAGTACCTGCGCGAGATCCGCGAGTTCGTTGCCCGGCGTTCCGGGGACGGGGTGCTCCTCGGCGAGGTGGACCTCGACTATGACGGGCAGCTCAAGTGGTTCGGTGACGAGGCCGGCGACGGCCTGCACATGCAGTTCGACTTCATGACGACCCAGCACCTCTTCCTCGCTCTCGCCCGGCAGGATGCCCGGCCGCTCGTCGAGACGCTCAAGCGCCGCCTCGACCTCGGGATCACGAACCAGTGGGCCACGTTCGTGCGCAACCAGGACGAGCTGACCCTCGACCTGCTGAGCGAGAAGGAACGCGAGGACGTCTTCGCCGCGTTCGCCCCCGACCCCGACATGCGCATCTATGACCGTGGCATCCGGCGCCGGGTCCCGCCGATGCTGCAGGACGACGCCCGCACCCGGCTCGCCTACGTCTTCACCTTCTCGCTGCCCGGCTCGCCCTGTCTCTTCTACGGGGAGGAGATCGGCATGGGGGAGAACCTCGACATCGAGGGGCGGTTCGCCGTGCGGACCCCGATGCAGTGGAGCCCCGAGGGTGGCTTCTCGCAGGCGCCCCGCAGGCGCTGGACCCGGCAGATGCCGCAGGGCGACTGGGGTCCCAAGAACGTCAATGTCGAGAGCCAGCGGCGCGACAACGACTCGATGTGGCGCTTCATGCAGCGCCTCATCCGCGCCTACCGGGAGTCGCCGCAGCTCGCCTGGTCCACCCTCGAGGTGATCGACCAGGACAACCCCGCGGTCGTCGCCCACCTCTGCCGGTCGCCCGAGAACGACTGGACCATGGTTGCCGTGCACAACTTCGGCGAGCGCGGGGCGCTGGTCGAGCTCGACCTGCCGGGAACGGACGAGGTCGGGGTCCTCGTCGACCGGTTCGACGGCAGCCGGCTGCCGTTCGCCGAGGGCGGCCTCGCCCGCGTCGAGGTCGGCGGCTACGGCTACCGCTGGTTCACCATCGAGCAGCCCCGGTCGTGACCCGATGACGAAGCGGAGCGACTACCCCGGTGCCGGCCCGTGGGTGCCCGACGAGCCCGACGAGGACCGACTGCGGTCGGCCGTCCAGGAATGCCGAGGCTGCGACCTGTACCTCGACGCGACGCAGGGTGTCATGGGCGACGGCCCGGTGCCCGCGCGGCTGATGCTCGTCGGCGAGCAGCCGGGGGACCAGGAGGACAAGCAGGGCCTGCCCTTCGTCGGACCGGCGGGGCGCTTGCTCGACCGCGCCCTCGGCGAGGCCGGCATCGACCCGGCCGGGGTGTACAAGACCAACGTCGTCAAGCACTTCCGCTTCAAGCGGGACGGCGGCAAGCGGATCCACAAGTCGCCCGTCCGCTGGCAGGTCGCGGCGTGCGAGCCGTGGCTGCTGACCGAGCTGGGCCTCGTGCGCCCCGAGGTCGTCGTGCTGCTCGGTGCGACAGCCGGGCAGGCCGTGTACGGCTCCGGGTTCCGGGTCGGTGCGGCGCGCGGCACCCCGACGCCCTGGCCCGAGCAGCTCGGCTCGCTCGAGGCGCCACCGACGACGGTCGCCTCCGCCCACCCCTCGTCGGTGCTGCGGTCGAGGCAGCGTGACGCCGACCTCGCGGCGCTGGTCGCCGACCTCGTCGTGGCGCGCGAGCTGCTCGGCTGACCCTCCCCACGGTCTTCTGCCGGGGTTTGCCGGGTGCCACAGGGGGAACGGGGTGAGGAACAGCTCGGAGGAGGTACGAGATGAAGGACCAGTTCGGACTGATCCTCCTCGTCATCATCGTGGTCATCCTCGTCGGCGGCTTCGCCCTCCTGTCGTGGGGGCGCCGCCCCCGCACGCCGAAGGGGAACGAGACGACGGCCCAGCACGAGGCACGCCGCCACGAGGACGAACGTGAGGAAGGCCGACAAGAGCGCGATTAGGAGAGCCGTCTCGGGGGTACTGCTGAAAGGTCAACCGAACTAGGAGGCTTCATGATCATCCTCGGGATCATCTGTTTGATTCTCGGCCTGATCCTCAAGATCAGCATTCTCTGGACGATTGGGATCATCCTGCTCGTCATCGGGATCATCCTGTGGGCGCTCGGGGCCGCTGGACACGCCATCGGGGGACGATCTCATTGGTGGTGAACCCACCTTCCGCCGCGCCACGGACACGGCTCGGCTGACCACATGCGGTCCGGCACCTCGGTGTCGGGCCGCTTGTGTTTGTCCTGAGTGCTGCCCGGGTACTGCCGTCCCACGCGCTTTGACGTCGAAGACTGGAGGGGTGTCATGCGGTTGAGGAACTTCGTGGCGGTTGGCGCCGTGGCGTTGCTGGCCGGCTGTGCCGGCGTCGGTGGGGGCGGCACCTCGGGTGGCGGCGGCGGAGCTGCCAGCGGCGGTGCGAGCGGCGGCGGCGAGTTCAGCGGCAGCCCGACCGGCACCCTGCGGATCATGGGCTTCGGTGGCGAGGACGAGGTCGCCCAGGCCCGGGTCGCGGCGTTCAAGGCGGCCTACCCGAAGGTCGACGTGTCGCAGACGAAGGGCAGCTTCGACGCACAGCAGTTCCTCACCGCCCTCGCGAGCGGCAACCCGCCCGACGTCGTCTACATGGACCGCAACCTCGTCGGGACCTATGCCGCGCAGCAGGCGATCGTCCCACTCGAGTCGTGCGTCACCGGGCAGCAGGTCGACACCAGCCAGTACCGCGAGGCCGCCCTCAAGACCGTGACGCTCGGCGGCAAGCTCTACGGCATCCCGGAGTTCTACGTCGTCGTCGTCAACCTCATCGACGGTAAGGCGCTCGCGGACGCGGGCCTGCAGACGAGCGACATCCAGACCAAGGACTGGCAGGCGCTCAAGCAGACGAGCGACAAGCTGCACCAGGCCAAGGGCGGCAAGATCAGCGCGATCGGCTTCGACCCCAAGCTCCCCGAGGACTTCCCGCTCTGGGCGATGGCCAACGGCGCCGACCTCATCAAGGAGGACGGCTCGCCGAACCTCAACGACCCCAAGGCAGTCGAGGCGCTCGACTTCGCGGCCGGGCTCGTCAAGGAACAGGGCGGCTGGGCCTCGTTCAAGGCGTTCCGCGACGCCCATGACATCTTCAGCGAGAACAACCCGCTGTCCGCGCACGCCGTCGCCGCGTTCCCGATGGAGAACTGGTACGTCAACGTGTTGCGCGACTTCATCCCGAAGGGGCTGAAGCTGCAGTCGACCTCGTTCACCGACCACGACGGCAAGCCGGTCAGCACGGTCGGCGGCAACGCCTGGGTGATCCCCAAGGGCGCGAAGAACCCGCTCGCGGCGTGCGCCTGGGCCAAGACGATGACGTCCAAGGAGACGTGGCTGAAGGCCGCCGACGCCCGCATCGCCAAGGTCAAGGCCGACAAGAGCTTCTTCACCGGCCTCTTCACGGCCAACAAGCCCGCCGACGAGGAGATCAAGGCCAAGTACCTCAAGGACGTCCCCGACCCGGGCTTCGAGCAGGCGATCAACAACTACTACGCCACCCTCGACGTCGCCAAGGCGCTCAACGCGTCGCCGGCCGGCTCCGAGATCGACGCCGCGTGGCGCAGCGCCGCCGAGAAGGTCCTGACCGGGATGCCGGCCCAGTCCGCCCTCGACCAGGCGCAGAAGGAGGCTCAGGCGGCCTACGACAAGGCGCGCAAGAATGGCTGAGCACGTCGTTCGGACGGCGCGAGGCATCAGGGCAGGACGCGCGCGAGGATCGTTGCAGCGCAAGGAAAGCAGAGCGGCATACCTCTTCCTCCTGCCGTGGATCTTCGGCTTCCTCGTGTTCACCGCGGGGCCGATGGTGGCCAGCCTGTTCCTGTCCTTCACGGACTACTCGGTCGTGCGCCCCTCCGAGCCGGTCGGGCTCGCGAACTACCAGCAGCTCTTCGACGACCCCCGGGTCGCGAAGTCGCTGTCCAACACCTTCGTGTATGCCGCTCTCTTCGTTCCCATCGGCACCGTCGTCGCGCTCGGGCTGGCGATGTTGCTGCACAAGGTCGGTCGCGCGAAGGGGCTGTTCCGGACCGTCTTCTACCTGCCGGTCATGACGCCCGCGGTGGCCGCCGGCGCGATGTTCCTGCTGCTGCTCAACGGCCAGACGGGCCTGGTCAACCAGGTGCTCGGCTGGTTCGGGATCGACGGGCCGAACTGGACGACCGACCCCGCCTGGCTCAAGGCGTCGCTCGCCATGGTGAGCCTGTGGACCGTCGGCGGGACCGTCGTCATCTACCTCGCGGCGCTCAACAACGTGCCGAAGCAGCTTTACGAGGCGGCCATGCTCGACGGTGCCGGAGCGGCACGACGCTTCTTCCACGTCACGCTGCCGATGATCTCCGGTGCGCTCTTCTTCACCGTCATCACGCACACCATCGCGGCGATGCAGATGTTCGACCAGGCGTACACGATGTTCTACGGGCCACAGCAGAAGGCGAGCGCGTCCGACGAGTCACTCGTCTACATGGTCTACCTCTTCCAGAACGCCTTCCAGTTCTTCAAGATGGGCTTCGCCTCCGCGATGGCGTGGCTGCTGTTCGTCATCATCCTGGTCATCACGGTGATCCAGGTGAAGGTCGGCAACCGGCTCGTCTACTACGAGGGGGACCGATGATCACCCGCCTGCGCGGCCTCACGCCGGCGACGCTGCTGCGGCTGCTGCTGCTCACCGCCGCCTCGGTCGCCTTCGTCTACCCGCTGGTCTGGCTCGTCAGCGCGTCGCTCAAGCCGAAGACCGAGGTCTTCGACAACAAGCTCGTGCCCGACCACATCCAGTGGAGCAACTTCGTCGAGGTCTGGAACGCCGGACCGGTCCTGCAGTGGCTCATCAACTCGACCGTCGTCGCCCTCATGGCGGCGGTCACCGTGACGATCTCGAGCGCGGCGGTGGCCTTCGGCTTCGCCTACTTCCGGTTCCGGCTGCGCGGCGTGCTGTTCGGGCTCGTTCTGTCGACGATGATGCTGCCCGGCGCGGTGACGATGATCCCGGTCTACCTGATCTGGAACAAGCTGGGCTTCGTCGACACCCAGGTGCCGCTGTGGGCCCAGAACCTCTTCGGGTCGGCGTTCTACATCTTCCTGTTGCGCCAGTTCTTCCTCGGCGTGCCCCGTGAGCTGTTCGAGGCGGCGCGGATCGACGGGTGCAGCTTCTTCGGGCTGTTCCGCCGGATCGCGCTGCCGCTGTGCCGGCCCGCCCTCATCATCGTGTTCGTCTTCGAGATGCAGGCGAGCTGGTCCGACCTGATGAAGCCGCTGATCTACCTGCAGACCGAGCAGTACTTCACCATGCCGCGCGGGCTGAAGCAGATCATCGACGCGTTCGCATTGTCCGGCGAGTACCACTGGGAGATCGCGATGGCCGCGACCCTGCTCGCGACGCTGCCGATGATCGTCGTGTTCGCCTTCGCCCAGCGCCACCTGCTCGACGGCCTCGCCCTCTCCGC
>NZ_AWQS01000139.1 GCF_000576575.1 Intrasporangium chromatireducens Q5-1 | reverse complement strand
TGCCGTCCTTGTCGTAGTCGAAGCGGTCCCACTGGTCGAACTGCTGCAGATAGGCGGCGATCTCGGCGTCCGTCTTGCCGCTCGCCTTCTGGTGCTCGTACCAGGCGCTGGCGCCGTCCTGGATGAAGCGCGTCATGTCGGCCTGGCTCTCGGTCTGGCCATAGCTCGCCTCGTTGTACGGGACCTTGACCCAGTCCGAGGTGTCGCCGCTCACGGTGTAGCGACCGCTGGACATCTCCCGGTAGGCGGTCGTCATCGACTCACCCTCGCCGAAGAACATCTCCTGGTAGTGGTCGCGGTTGAAGTCATCGACCCAGTAGGTCGTGTTGTCCATGGCCCGGTCCGGCTTCGGGATGGTGTTGTGGACGGGCCCGCTCGGCGCGTTCGGGAAGCGGCTGTCCTTCTGGTCGCCGAACTCGACGAGGAAGGTCAGGATGTTGTCGCTCGACTGGAGGCCGTACTGGGCCCACTGGCCGGGAGAGACCTCCACGGACCTGCCGTTGCCCTTCGTCACCGGCGTGGCCTCCCCGGTGATGACCTTGGCGACCGCCTCCTCGATCAGCGCGCGGCGGGCGTCGCTCTGGTCGTCGGGACGGTCATCGATGCGCTGGGCGACGGTGTCGCCGGCGTCTGGGGCCGCGTTGGCGGCCAAGGCGGGGACGAGGGCGGTGGCCGCAGCGGCCGCTGCGCCCACCAGAACTCGGGATCTGATGTGCCGCATCTCAACTCCTCCGTCCTGCTCCGTCGCAGGACCTGTCGTGTGAGTCCGCGCCGTGGCGAAACGGGCGCTCGCTGCCTGTCCGGCAGGTGAAGGGGAGCCTAAGACAGATGCGGGCGGTGCGCCTGTTGAGAATGTGGGGACCGGGGGAGCCGGTCCCGGTGCGCTTGCGGCTATCCCTCGTGGGTGGTTCCCGTCGCCGGGTCGGCGGCCGCTTCGAGGACCGCCCGGACGATGCCCTGGTAGCCCGTGCAGCGGCAGATGTTGCCCGACATCGTCTCGCGGACGCAGGCCTCGTCGAGTGGCTTTTCGGGTGGGTGCCTGTCGATGAGCTCCGTTGCGGTCACGAGCATCCCGGGGGTGCAGAAGCCGCACTGCAAGCCGTGGTGCCGTGCCATCGCGCACTTGATGCGCCCGGTCGTCGGGTGGTCCTGCAGGCCCTCGACAGTGACCACGCTCCGGCCCTCCACCTGCACCGCGAAGAGCAGGCAGGACCGCACGCTGCGGCCGTCGACGAGAACGGTGCAGGCGCCGCAGACTCCGTGCTCGCAGCCCAGATGGGTCCCCGTGAGGTGCAGCTCGTCGCGAAGCAGGTCGGCAAGGGTCAGGCGCGCCGGGACCGCGAGGGTGACCGGACGTCCGTTGACGGTCGTGGCGAGTGGGACACGCTGGGCGAGGGGTGAGAATGCATCCTCGACGGTCATGCGGCCTCCTCCTGGTCGGTACGGGCGCGCCGATAGGCGTCCGCGAGGGCCTGGCTCAGGGCGGCCCGGCAGAGGTGGCGCGTGTGGTCGGGATCGTCCGTCAGCGGCTCGAGGTTTCGGGTCCAGTGCGCGGCCAGCCGCTCCCATGTCTCGTGCGTCGGTATGCCGCTCACCTCGTCGCCGGGTTCGCTCACCACGAGTGGTCGGTCGGCTGCCGCCAAGAGGCCCGCACGGATCGCTGCCACGGACCCGTCGGGTGCGACGGTCACCAGGCAGGCGGCGCCTGCCTGGGCGTAGTCACCAATCCGGGGGGCGAACTCCACGAAGCCCCAGCCCTGTCCGGGGCGGGCACTGGGCACGGTGACCCAAGTCAGCAGCTCGTCGGCTTGCATGGTGGTGGTGAAGATCGACTCGACGAAGTCCTCGGCCCGGATGGTGCGCCGCCCCGACGTGGCGGACTCGACATGGATGACGGCCTCGTGCACGAGCATGGCGAGGGGCAGCTCGGCGGCGGGGTCGGCGTGTGACAGCGAACCACCGAGCGTGCCGCGGTTCCGGATCGCGACGTGACCGATCTGACCGGCAGCGGCGGCGACGAGGGGCAGGCGCTTCCCCAGCTTGGGGTCCGTTTCCAGGGTGCGGTGGCGCACGAGGGCACCGAGGACCACCGAGTCGGTGTCCTCGAAGGTGCGGGACAGCTCCATCAGGCCGCCGATGTCGACGAGCTGGTCCGGTCGGGCAAGCCTCAGGTTCATCAGCGTGAGCAGGCTCTGTCCGCCGGCGAGCACCTTGGTGTGGGCGTCCGCGTCCCGGTGCGCGGAGGCACCGAGCATCTCGAGCGCCTCCGCGACCGACCGGGCCCGCAGATAGGCGAATGGTGCGGGTTTCACTGCCCTTCCCTCCGGATCTGTTCCGCAGCCGCCCGAAGGGGTCCGGTGCGGATCGGTGTCTCACTGACTCGCACCAGTCCGTGCAGAGCGTCCTCGACGGCGCCGGCGACGGTTGCCGAGACGGCGATCGTGCCGCTCTCGCCGGCCCCGCGGACGCCGAGCGGGTTGCAGGGGGTCGCCACCCCCAGGTGACGGACCTGCACGTCGGGCACGTCGCAGGTGCCGGGAAGCAGATACTCGGCCAGCGTGGTCGAGGTGGGCTGGCCGGTGGGGGAGTAGCGGAACTGCTCGAGCAGTGCCCCTCCGATGCCCTGGGCGACCCCGCCGATGACCTGTCCTTCGACGACCTGCGGGTTGATCTCCACCCCGCCCTCGTGCGCCACTGCGTAGGACAGGACGGAGACCGCCCCCGTGCCCCGGTGCACGCCGACGACTGCAGCGTGTGCCCCCATCGTCCACGTCACGGTCTCGGGGTGGAAGTACTCCACCACGTCGAGCGGGCCGAGTTGCTCCTGTGCGCCGCCGGGGGCGCACGCCGTGGCGAGGTCGGCCCAGCTGATCTCCCACTCGGAGGACCCGTCGGCTGCGGCAAACCCGCTCGCGGTCGACTTGACGAGGTCAGGGGAGACGCCCAGCAGCTGCGCCGCCCGGCCGGTCGCCTGGTCGAGGAGCTGCTCTGCAGCCCGGCGGATCGCCGACCCCGCGAGGACCGCCGAGCGGCTCGCGAAGGTGCCGACGCCGTGCCGGACGAGGTCGGTGTCCGACCTCCGGACGGTGACGAGCTCCAGCGAGCAACCCAACCCATCGGCGGCGACCTGCGCGAAGACCGTCTCGTGCGCCTGCCCCGCCGACGCGGCCCCGGAGGCCACCTCGAAGCCGCCGGTCGAGGTGAGGCGGACCCGCCCGGACTCGAAGCTGCCGCGGCCCGTTGCCTCGATGTAGCACCCGACGCCGTGCCCGATGGTGAGGTCGGGGTGCTCGGCAGCGAGGCGCTCGACCGTCTCGGCTGGCAACAGCTCGAGCACACTGTCGAGGCACCGCAGATAGTCGCCACCGTCGTAGACGATGGGGACGCCATCACGATAGGGCAGCGGTTGTGCGTAGGGCAGGTCGGCGGCCGTGAGCAGGTTGCGCCGGCGGATCTCGACGGGAGTGATGCCGAGGCGACCCGCAGCATCGTCCAGGCTGCGCTCGAGGGCGAAGCACGCCTCGGGGCGCCCGGCACCGCGGTACTGGGCGGTGATCGTCTTGTTGGTGAAGGCGGCCCGTCCACGCAGTCGGACCCGGGGGATCCGGTAGGGGCCGAGCAGGTGGATGGCCGTGTTGGCGACGACCCCCGCGACCCAGAGACCGCCCGCGCCGATGTCGAGCAGGAAGTCGTCCTCCCAGCGAAGAACTCGGCCCTCGCGGTCCACCGACAGTCGCGTGCGATGCACTTGGTCGCGACCCTGTGCCGAGCCGACGAGGTGCTCCTGACGGTCCTCGACCCAGACGAGGTCATGCCCGGTGAGGCGGGCGAGTACGGGAACGACGACTTCCTCGGCGTAGACGTTGGCCTTGGTGCCGAACCCGCCGCCGACGTCGGGGACGACGACCCGTACGGCGTCGACCGACCATCCGGTGGCCTCACAGATCCCCTGCCGCACGAGGTGCGGGATCTGGGTGGAGGTCCAGACCGAGACGCGTTGTCCATCGACACGTGCCAGGACTCCGCGTCCCTCGAGCGGGACGGCGCCGTGACGTCCGATGCGGTAGGTGCCCTCGACGGTGACAGCCACGGCGTCCGCAGCCACGTCGTCACCGAACTCGACCTCGATGCGACCCGCCTCGTTGTCGGGCAGGTGAGGATGGATCGGCGCGGCGTCCGGCGCAAGGGAGGCCGACGGATCGAGGACGGCGGGGAGCGGCCGATAGGTGATGTCCACGGCTTCGAGGGCGTCCTCGCCGAGGTAACGGTCGGATGCGACGAGGGCGACCACGGGCTGGCCGACGTAGTGGACCCGGTCGACCGGCAGGATGGCGAGCCGCTGCTCCGGCATCCGGAAACCCGTCGCCGCGACGAAGCCGGGATCGGGAGTGTGCAGTGAGCCGATGTAGTCGCGCGCCAGGGGGAGGTCGTTGCCGGTGTAGACCCCGACGACGCCGGGCATGTCTGTGGCGCGCGTGGTGTCGATGGACTCGATCACCGCGTGGGCCTCGGTGGAGCGGAGGAAGACCACGGACAGCGCGCCCGCGGCGAGGTCTGCCAGGAAGCGACCCCTGCCGTCCAGCAGACGCTGGTCCTCGACCCGGGGCACGGAGGTGCCGACGTACGGCTCCCCGGGGCCGTGCGTCACCCGCGGCGGTGGCGCGCTCACTGGACCTTCTTCTCCCAGCGCCACAGGAGCATCGAGATGGTGAACGAGACGACGATGAGCAACAGGATGGTCGCCACCATCTCGGGGTAGTCCCCGTGACCGTAGGTCTGCAGCACGACCCTGCCGAGCCCGTAGCGGGTGGCGAAGAACTCGGACAGGACGACGCCGACGACTGCGAGGCTGACAGCGAGACGCAGCCCGGTGAGCAGGGGCCTGCGGATCGCCGGGAGGATGATGTGCACGAGGGTCTGCAGCCACGAGGCTTGCACCGAGCGGGCCAGCTTCCAGTACACGTCAGGGATATGGCGCACCCCGGCCGCAACGTTGATCAGGACGGGGAAGAGGCAGAAGAGGACGCCCATGACGATCTTCGAGCCGCCCAGCTGGAAGATCGGGAGCAGGATCGGGTAGAGCACGATCTTTGGCACGCCGTTGAGGGCCACGATGAGTGGCTCGGTCGCGAGGCGGACCGGCTTGACGAGGCCGAGCACAAGCCCCACGAGGCCGCCCAGCAGGGTGCCGATGACGAAGGCGGTGGCGACCGCGAGTGCCGTCTCTCGTGCGTCCACCAGGTAGTCCGGGTCGGTCAGGTTGGACGCGAGGACGGCGACGGTTCTCGCCGGCGCGGGCACGACGAACAGCAGGCCGCTGACGATCTGCCACAGCAGCACGACGGCGAAGGCGACGGCGATCGAGCCGAGGAACTGGCCGTGTCGCTGCTTGAGGGTCAGTGGACGAGCGACGGGCATGGTGGGCGCGCTCATTGGGTCCGTCCCTTCACGAGGAGCTTCTCCACAGCAACCAGGAGCGCGGTGAGGATCATCGACACGACGAGCACGACGAAGATGTAGGCGAACATCGTCTGGTTGTCGAAGATCTCGTAGAGGTAGCGGATGCGGTAGCCGAGACCTGCCTGCGCGGTCACGAACTCCATGGCGATGCTCCCGATGAGCGCGTAGACCACACCGAGGCGCAGGCCGGCGACGATGAACGGAGCGGCTGCCGGCAGGGCGATGGAGGTGAGCAGCTGACGTGGCGAGCACTGCAGTGACCGGGCCAGCTTGAGATAGACCGGCCGGATGCCGTTCAGGCCGACGGTCGTGTTGAGCGCGACCGGGATGGTGGCCATGATCGTCGCGAGGATCACGACCGAGCTCGCGTTGATGCCCACGACCACGATCGCGAGTGGATAGAAGAGCACCATCGGGACGGCATAGAACGACACGAGGTACGGCTCGAAGATCCGGCCCACCGTGGGCAGCTTCCAGAACACGAGGCCGAGCAGCAGGCCGAGCACCGAGCCGAACACGATCGACAGCCCGATCTCGAGGCTCGTCCGGGCGGCATCGCCCCAGAACTGCGGCTGCCCGAGGAGGTCAGCGGCTGAGGCGACGATCGACGACGTGGACGGCAGGACCTCCTCGCCCCACCAGCCGGCGCGGGGTCCGATCTCGCAGAGCACGGCGAGCAGCGCGACCAGGATGGTGGTCGCGATGCCACTGAACGTGGCGTCACCCAAGCGTCGGCGTCGGCGAGGAGACATGGCCGGCGCTGCAGCGGCCGTGCCAGTCGGTGTCGTTTCCGGGACGGTCACGGGTTCCTTGGATTGGTGGGCCATGGCGGCGGTTCTCACGCCGCTCCTTCCTGCTGGCGGAAGCCGCGCATCGACTCCTCCTGCAGGGAGGTCCAGATGCGGTTGTGCAGCTCGTTGAAGGCGTGGCTCGAGACGATGGACGGGTCACGTTCTGCCGGCAGGTCGACGTCGATGACGTCGATGATCTGGCCCGGCCGGTAGGACATGACCCACACCTGTTCGGAGAGCAGGATCGCCTCGGAGATGTCATGCGTGACGAACAGGACGGTCTGGGCGCTGCGCTGCCAGATGCTGCGGACCTCTGCGCCGAGGAAGATCCGGGTCTGTTGGTCGAGCGCCGCGAACGGCTCGTCCATCAGCACGACACCGGGCTCGAGGGCGAGCGTGCGGGCGAGGGCGACGCGCTGTCGCATGCCGCCCGAGAGCATCGACGGGTAGGCGTCGGCGAAACCCTTGAGACCGACGAGCTCGATCGCCCAGCGGGCCCGCTCGAGCTGTCCCTCCTTGTCGACGCCGGCCACCTGCAGAGCGAACCGCACGTTGTCGAGAACGGTTCGCCACGGCAGGGTGGAGTCCTCCTGGAAGACGACGCCGATCCCTCGGTCCGGCCCGTTCACGACCTTCCCGCCCACCTGGACCTGGCCCCCGGTGGCCTTGGTGAGCCCGGCAATGACCGACAGGAGCGTCGACTTGCCGCAGCCGCTCGGCCCGACGAGGGACACGAATCCCTGGGCGGGCACGCGTTGCGTGACACCGCTGACGGCGACGACGGTGCCGGCCGGTGTGTCGAAGGCGACCTCGACGTTCTCGAGGTTGATCTCTGACATGGGGTCCTCCGGTGCAGGTGGGACGGGTCTGGCAGGGTGCGGGACAGGTCAGCGGCGGGTCAGCCCGATGGTCAGAAGCTGGCGCGGTCCGACTCGGGGAGGTACTTCTGGTCGAGCACCTTGGCCCAGTCGACGTTCTGCTTGATCTGGCCCGCCTCGACCATGAGCTGGGAGAGGTTGTTGAGCGCCGCCGGGTCGACCTTGAGCGAGTAGGCCTTGCTCAGCTCAGGCGTCTCCTTGAGCGCCTTGGCGACGGTGGGTGCATCCATCTTGATGACGCCCGCGATGTCCTTCGCGGCGGTGTCGGGGTCCTTGACGATGTAGTCCATGACCCGCTGGGCGACGGTGAAGAAGTCCTTGACGTTCTGTGGGTTCTTCTTCGCGTAGTCGGTGTTGATCGCGACCAGGTCGGCCGGAACGTCGCCGAGCACGTCACGAGCGGCGACGACGATCTGGGCTCCTTCGGCCTGCTTGCTCGTGAGGAAGGGGTGCATGGCCCAGCCGGCCGTGATCTTGCCGGCCTTGGCCGCGGTCCAGTTGTCACCCATGCCGCCCACGGCCTGGCTCTTGACACCGAGCTTCTTCTCGAGGCCCTTGACGAGCAGCTCCGTGGAGGAGCCGGCGGAGGAGAAGCCCAGGGTGGCTCCCTGCACCGGTGCCGCCTTGGGGGCGATCCAGTAGAAGTCGTTGACCTGGAACCACGGGGCGATGATCGTCAGGTTCGAGTTCGGCTTCTCGGCGGCGAGGATGACGGACGTGTTGCCGGCGATCGCCATGTCGGCGTCGCCACTCGTGACGACCCGCAGCGTGTTGCCGCCACCGCCGCCGGAGTACATGGAGACGTCCAGTCCCTTCTCCTTGAACCAGCCCTTGTCGATGCCCACCTGGAGCATGGCCATGAAGGGCAGGCTGTCGACACCGGTGGCCGAGATGCTCAGCTTCTTGGTCGTCGGGGCGTCGCCGCCGGCCGCATCGCTGCCGCCGCCGCAGGCTGTCAGTGCGAGGGCAGCGGCCGTCGCGACGGCCATGAGGGGAATGCGCGTCGAGCGTAGGTTCATCGCAGATGGCCTCTCTAGAAAGGAAACTGAGCGCTCCGCTCAGTTCGGGGTGACTCGGGGTCGGCATCTGGTGCCGACCCAGACCGCTGCGGCTGCGCAGAGCAGGCCGAAGGCGGGCAGGTAGGGCGCGAGCGAAAGTGTGCCGTCCACGCTACGAGTGCGCTGGTGGCGTCCGGAGGTGGCTGGGTCGGATCCGTTCGTGGCGGACCCGCCGGTCGGCTCGGTCGTGGTGGTGCGGGTGAGGGAGGGCCGGCTGGCCTCCTCCGCGCCGGCAGCGTCCGGCCGGCTGCCGTCCGCGGGGGTGAGGGGGCGCCGCAGCGCCGGCGGTGCGCCGGGGGCCGCGCTGCCGGGGGCAGGTGCGAGCTGGTCCATGGTGTGGGTTCCCAGCGCTAGACCCGGTCCGCGATTTCGGCGAACATGCGGATGGTCGCCTCCTTGCTCTGCCCGGGACGGACGAAGGGGACGATCGAGACCTGGTCAATGCCCAGGCCCTGCAGCTGGGCCAGCCGCTTGGTGCACTCCTCCGGTGTGCCGGCGAGTGCGAAGAGGTCGACGAGCTCGTCCGGGACGAGGTCGGCGTGCGACGCCTCGGTGTCCATGTGGTGGTAGTAGTCGTAGGACTCGCGGATCCGGTCGACGACCTGCTGCAGCTCGGGGTCGATCGGCGCCGGCAGCGGCCGGATCACGACCCGGCTGACGTGTGCGCGGACGAGGTCACGAGCCTCCGTGGGGTCGTCGTCGATGGCGGTGGGGGTCCAGAGGACGATCTTGAGGTCCTTCAGGGTCCGGCCGCTCTCACGTGCACCGGCCTCGATCCGCTCGAGGGCCCCCTCGATGAAGTGCGGGGCGGTTCCGACGAGCACGATGACCCCGTCGGCGATCCGGCCGGACAGCTGGAGGATCTTGGGGGCCGACGCGGCGATGTAGACGGGGACGTCCACCGGCGCGTCGAGGTAGTTCAGGTGGTAGTGCGCACCGCTGGTGGGCTCGGCGACCTCCTCACCTTGAAAGAGGGCCCGCAGCTCCGTCACCGCCTGCTCGAGCTCGGCCAGCTTGAGGGGCTTGAGGCCCATGGTGCGCAGGGACGAGTCGCCGGTGCCGATGCCGAGGATGGCCCGCCCGCCGGTGAACTCGGAGAGCGTGGCCCACGAGGAGGCGAGCAAGGACCGGTGCCGGGTGACAGCGTTGGTGACGCCGGTGCCGAAGACGATCCGATGCGTTCCGACCGCCGCGGCGCCCATGACGACGCCCGACTCCCGCCAGATGTTCTGGGAGTCACCGAACCACACGTTGTCGTAGCCCAGGGACTCGCACAGCTGCACGTAGTCCCGCATGGCGCCGACTGGTTCTGTCGGGAACAGACCGATCCCCTTGCTCAGCACGCGGCCTCCTAGAGTCTCTGCAGCCTCGCGGCTGGACGTCATCGTCGCTGCATACTGTCTCTTGGATCACGTATACAATCAAGCCCTAACGCGCAGAAATTGCGACGCAGGTCACTCGACTACCGCCCCGGAGGCGCCGATGCAGCTGGTCAACGAGTTCACGGTGGGCGTCGGAGCCGAGCGGGCCTTCGCGACCCTGTCCGACCTGGAGCGGGTCGTGCCGTGCATCCCGGGCGCGCGCTTCGAGGGGCGCGACGGGGAGGACTACCACGGCCGCGTCGGCCTTCGCATCGGTCCGGTCGGGCTCAACCTGGCCAGCACGGCGACGGTCGTCGAGTGCGACGGGGCGGCCCGTCGGCTGGTCGTGCGAGGTGTCGCGCGCGACCGGTCCGGACAGGGAGGGGCCAATGCGCTCGTGACGATGACGGTCGGTGACGAGGGCGCGGGACGGTCGCAGGTGCGCGTCGTGACCGACCTGGACCTGTCCGGCCGGGTCGCGCAGTTCGGCGGTGCGGCCATCAAGCAGGTCAACCGCCGCATCGTCGCCCAGTTCATCCGCGAGCTCGACAGCCTGCTGAGCGGGGGGAGTGGCGAAGCGGCGGGCGTCGCCGCAGGCCCGGACCTGCCGGCCGCTCGCTCCGTCCCGTATGCGGCTGAGTCGCCTTCCAGCGCAACGGTCCGCGCGCGCTGGGCCGGCCCCAGCGCTGCCGCCGCGGCCGCCGG
>NZ_AWQS01000138.1 GCF_000576575.1 Intrasporangium chromatireducens Q5-1 | reverse complement strand
AGCCCCGAGATCGTGTGCAGCTGGTTGGCGAACTCGTGCGCCTGGGCCCGCAGCAGCTCGGTCGTGCTCCGGAACGACCCGAGCTGCCGCTCCAGCTCCGCGAGCTCAGTGCGGTCGCGCAGCGTCGTGACCGACCCGAGCGGCCGGCCCTCCTTGACGACTTCCATGCGGTTCATGACGAGGACGCGCCCGCGCCGCAGCACGACCTGGTCCCGCACTCGAGGACGCGGTATGCCGCTCACCCCGGTCCCAGCGTCCCCGTCCTCCCCCTCGGGCTGGGCTCCGTCGCTCTCCCCCGGGTCGTCGACGCCGCGGAGGACGTCGCGGAGGCGAGCGCCGAGCGGGAGGTCAGTGAGCGTCATACCCACTGCATGGTCCGGGAGGTCGAGCAGCCGCTGGGCGACGTTGTTGACCAAGGTGATCCGTTGGTTCGTGTCGATCGCAATGACGCCCTCCGCGAGGCCGTAGAGCATCGCCTCACGGCTCTCGGCGAGCCCGGTGATCTCGGCCGGCTCGAGCCCGAGGGTCTGGCGCTTGATCCGTCGGGCGACCAGCCACGACCCGATCCCGCCGAGGGCGAGGGCCAGACCGAGGTAGGTGATGAGGTAGGAGGAGGCGCCGCGCAGCCGGTCGAGGGTCGAGAGGGTGCGCGTGGCGACCATGACGGTGCCGAGGTGGTCGCCGACCCGGTCCTTGGCGTCGCTGAGGACCGGCGTCTGCGTCACGAGCATCTGCTCGCCGTCGAGCGTCAGCGTGCCGGTCCAGCTCGCGCCGTGCGCCACCGTGGGTGACCCGAGCTGCACGGAGGTGTTCTCGAGGGTCGGGTCGGACGAGACCCGGGCGACGCCGTCGGTGCCGATGAGCGTGACGGAGGTGACGCCATACTGGGTCACGACGGACTGCACGAGCGTCGGGAGGGCGTTGGTGACGCCGCTCGCCATCTCGGTGCGGACGAGCGTCAGCGTCGCGAGCTGCTCCGCAACGGCCGAGACACGGCGTCCCTCGCTGCGGTTGAACGTCGCTTCGGACTGCGCGAGCGAGACGAGGGCGACGGCGACGAGCACCGTGGACAGGATGAGAAACTGCGCGACGAGCAGCTGCCCCGCGAGGGACAGGCGGCGGCGCTGCGTGACCAAAACGAACTCAACCTTCATTGCTGACACAAGGGCGACACCGGGGAGGTGGCGCGGAAATGATCATGCCGTTCCAACCTCCGAACGTGAAAGTGAGACTCAACGGATGAGCACTCGCACCACCACCCGGCTCGCCGCCGTCGTCGCCATCGGCGCGCTCGGCCTCAGCGCCTGCGGCGCGACGAAGAAGGACGCCGGCGCCGACGGCGCCACCGCCGCGAGCGACAACAAGCCGGTCTCCGGCCTGCAGATCATGGTCCCGAACTCACCGGGTGGCGGCTACGACACCACGGCGCGCACGGTGCAGAAGGTCATGGACGACGCCAAGATCACGACGTCGACCCAGGTCTTCAACCTTCCCGGCGCGGGTGGCACGGTGGGCCTGCAGCGCGTCGTCAACGAGAAGGGCAACGGCAAGCTCGCGATGCAGATGGGTCTCGGCGTCGTCGGCGCCGCGTACACCCAGAAGTCGAAGGCGACCCTCAACGACACGACGCCGATCGCCAAGCTGATCGAGGAGGCCGGCGCGATCGTCGTCTCCAAGGACTCGCCGTACAAGGACATCAACCAGCTCGTCGAGGCGTGGAAGAAGGACCCGAAGAAGCTCAACGTCGGTGGCGGCTCCAGCCCGGGCGGGCCCGACCACCTGCTGCCGATGCAGCTGGCCCAAGCGGTCGGCATCGACCCGAAGCAGGTCTCCTTCATCTCCTACGACGGCGGCGGCGAGCTCCTCCCCGCCATCCTCGGCAACAAGATCAGCTTCGGCGCCAGCGGCTTCGGCGAGTTCCTCGAGCAGGTCAAGGCCGGCTCGGTCCGCGTCCTCGCGGTGACCAGCGACAAGCGGATCGACGCGCTGCCCGACGTGCCGACGATGAAGGAGTCGGGCATCGACTTCACCTTCACGAACTGGCGCGGCATCGTGGCCCCGCCGGAGATCTCCGACGCCGACAAGCAGGTCTGGGTCGACTCGCTGACCAAGATGCACGACACGCAGGCGTGGAAGGACGAGCTGGAGAAGCGCGGCTGGACCGACGCGTTCCAGACCGGTGAGGAGTTCGGCACCTTCCTCAAGGCGCAGGACCAGTCCGTCGCCGACATCCTCAAGGGCCTCGGGCTCGCGAGCTGACATGTCTGACCTGACACCCGACCGTACGGCCGACCCGACCGGTTCGGCGGGAGTCGAGAGCAAGGGCGGGGACCGCGCACAGTACGGCATGTGCGCGGGCCTCGCCGGCCTCGGCGTCCTCCTCCTGGTCGACGCGGCCCGGCTCGCCCCGGTGCAGAGCAGCAACGACGCCCTCGGTCCGAAGCCGGTGCCGATCGTCCTCGGCGTGCTGCTGCTCGTCGTCGCGCTCTTCTACGCCATCGACATCTGGCGCGGCGGCGTCGGCGCCGCCGAGGAGGGCGAGGACGTCGACCTCAGCGCCGGCTCCGACTTCAAGACCGTCGGCCTGCTCGTCGTCGTCTTCGGCGTCGGCGCCGCCCTCATCGCGCCCCTCGGCTGGGTCATCGCGGGGTCCCTGCTGTTCTGGGGCTGCGCCTTCGCACTCGGCAACCGGCACCACATCCGCGGGCTCGCCATCGGCGTCGCGATCTCCCTGATCACCTTCTATGCGTTTGCCATCGGGCTCGGGGTCAACCTGCCCGCCGGCATCCTCGACGGGATCCTCTGAATGGACAACCTCAACCACCTCATCGAGGGCTTCGGCCATGTGATGACGCCGGGCAACCTGCTCTATGCGTTCATCGGCGTCGTCGTCGGCACCGCCGTCGGCGTCCTGCCCGGCATCGGCCCGGCCATGACGGTCGCCCTGCTGCTGCCGATCACCTTCGGGCTCGACCCGACCCAGGCCCTCATCCTCTTCTGCGGCGTCTTCTACGGCGGCATGTACGGCGGGTCGACGACCTCGATCCTGCTCAACACACCCGGCGAGTCGTCGTCGGTCGTGACCGCGCTCGAGGGCAACAAGATGGCGAAGGCCGGACGTGCCGCCCAGGCGCTGGCGACCGCCGCCATCGGCTCCTTCATCGCCGGCACCATCGCCACGCTGCTGCTCGTGCTCGTCATGCCGCAGATCGTCGACTTCGCCATCGACCTCGGCTCGCCGGACTACCTCGCGATCATCCTGCTCGCCTTCGTCGGCGCCGCTGCAGTGCTGGGGTCGTCCCGGATCCGCGGCTTCGCGGCCCTGCTCATCGGCCTGTCGATCGGCACGGTCGGCATCGACGCGGTGACCGGCCAGCAGCGGCTGACGTTCGGCCTGCCGCAGCTCGCGGACGGTATTGACATCGTCGTCGTCGCGGTCGGCCTCTTCGCCGTCGGCGAGGCGCTCTGGGTGGCCGCGCACCTGCGGCGCAAGGCGGGCTCGGTCATCCCGGTCGGCAACCCGTGGATGGGCCGCGAGGACTGGAAGCGGTCGTGGAAGCCGTGGCTGCGGGGCACCGCGCTCGGGTTCCCCTTCGGCGCGATCCCCGCCGGTGGCGCCGAGGTGCCGACCTTTCTGTCCTACATCACCGAGCGGAAGCTGACGAAGCACCCGGAGGAGTTCGGCAAGGGGGCCATCGAGGGCGTCGCCGGGCCGGAGGCCGCGAACAACGCGTCCGCCGCCGGCACGCTCGTGCCACTCCTGGCCATCGGTCTGCCGACGAACGCGACCGCGGCGATCATGCTCTCCGCGCTGCGGGGGTGGGGTTTCGAGCCCGGCCCGCTGCTCATCGAGAAGCAGCCGGTGCTCGTCTGGACCCTCATCGCAAGCCTCTTCGTCGGCAACACCTTCCTGCTGCTGCTCAACCTGCCCCTCGCTCCGGCCTGGGCCAAGCTGCTGCAGATCCCGCGGCCGTACCTCTACGCGGGGATCATCTTCTTCGCGGCGATGGGTGCGTGGGCGGTCAACGGGCAGGCGTTCGACCTCTACCTGCTGCTCGTCATCGGGCTGCTCGGCTTCGCGATCCGCCGGTTCGGGCTGCCGGTCCTGCCACTCATCATCGGCGTCATCCTGGCCCCGATCGCCGAGCTGCACATGCGTCGTTCGCTGCAGCTCTCGCACGGTGACCCGGCCGGCCTCATCGGTGGCCCGGTCTCGTGGGTCTGCTATGTCATCATCGCGATCGCGATCCTGTGGCCGCTCATCGCCAAGCTGGTCCGCATGGCGCGTGGCGGCGGCAGCGGGTCCGGAGGCGATGGCCCCACCGACCGCATCACCATCAGCACGGAGGCGACCGCATGACGATCGTGATCGGCTACATCCCGACGAAGCAGGGCGAGGCCGCCCTCACCGCCGGCCTCGACGAGGCCCGGGCCCACGGCGACTCCGTCCTCGTGGTCAACATGGCCCGAGACGACAAGCTCGTCGACGCCCACCGCGCGCCGAGCCAGGACCTCGACCGGCTCGAGCGCGACCTCGCCGAGTCCGGGATCGAGCACGAGGTGCGGCGCATCGAGCACGGCACCGACCCGGCTGTCGCCCTGCTCGAGCTGGCGGAAGAGGTCGACGCACGGCTGCTCGTCATCGGCCTGCGGCACCGGACTCCGGTGGGCAAGTTGTTGCTCGGCTCGACCGCGCAGCGCATCCTGCTCGATGCGCCCTGCCCGGTCCTGGCGGTGAAACCCGCCTGAGCGGAAGGTCGCCGCCTCCCGGTTCGATGTATTACCGAGGCGCATGCGGCTCGGTAATACATCGAACCGGCGCCCTGTGCGGGCCCTGGTTTACGTCTCAGGCGCGAGCGCTCGCTCGACGCCGATGTGGCGGCTGCTCTCCTCGAAGCCGAGGCGCTCGTAGAGGGAGATAGCCGGGCCACCCTCGGCGGCGACGATGACGAGCTCGCGGACGTCGGGATCGGTCAGCGCCCACTCCCCCGCGACGCGCACGAGCCGGGCCGCGATGCCGCGCCGGCGGTAGCCGTGGTGCGTCACGACGTCCTGGTAGCGCGCCCGCGTGCCGAGCCGCACGATGCCGAGCTTGGCGACGAGCCGCTCCCCGACGAACGCCCCGAACCACGCGCCACGCCCGTCGTCGACGAGCGCCTTCTGCGCCGCGGCGCGCCGCTCCTCGAAGACGAGTCGCGCCTCGAGCTCGCCGATCGGGGCGTCGCTCGCGCCGAGCTCGGCCGCCTGCCGCCAGTCGCGCCGCTCGGCGAAGTGCCGGATCGAGATCTCGCCCTCGTCGAGCGGCATCCAGGTCGGCACCTTGGCCGCGGTGAGCGCCACGTCGCACTCGACGTCGAAACCCTGCTCGCGCCAGCCGCTGTAGTCGCTCACACTGTCGGTGAACCCGAACGTCTGGTGGTGGGCGCCTGGAAACTCCTGCTCGAACCGCTCGATCCACCCAGGGATTTCGGCGGCCGGAACGGCACGCTCGAGGAGCAGGAAGTTGCCCCACCAGAACGTCGGGTTGTCCGGCGTACGGATGACGAGGTGGTCACCCCGGTCCCTGATGATCGAGCCCTGCAGTTCCAGCAGGGCGAGGTCCGTCGCGAGGCCGGGAGATTCGACGTGCATGTCGATGAGGGTATGCCGCTGAGCTCGCTTCGCGGGACCGGCTCGCTGGTGCGTTGCTGTCCGTTTTGCACCTTTTATATGCTTTTGAGTTCGGCGCGAATCCGCTTTTGTCGCAGTCAGTTTCGACACACCGGACAGTCTTCGCAATTCCGCACACGCCCGGGTTTCGCAGGGCCTACGTTGTCCTCACCATGGAGTCCCACGTCTCGGGGGTACGGGACGTCGACTCAGAAGTAGTAGCGGGAGGGGAAAGCCTTGAGAACGAGGCTTAGGTCTATTTTGGCGTGCGGTGCGACCGCCGCCGTAGTGATGGCGGGCGCATCCGGCGCCATCGCCGACGACATCACCAACGACATCATTTCACCGACCAAGTTGATGACTCTGGCCATCAACGGCTCTGGCACAACCGTGCTCTCCATTGATGAGAAGAATGATGACGGCAAGAACGGATGCAATCTCACCGGTAACAGCGACGGAGAAAAGGCGTACTTCACCGCCAGCGTCGACTCCAGCTCGGTTGCGGTGGCCACCGTGATGCCGGCGAGAATCACATTCACCTCGTGCGGGCAGCAGATTCCCATCACTGTGGAGGCGCGGGGAACCGGGACCGCCACTATCACCCTGGGACAGCTCGGTCAGCATGCGCAGGGGAGCTTCAACGTTGCGCCGGCGACCTTCACGGTGGTCGTGACGGGACCCTCGAACACCGCACCATCGACGCCTGGCGCGCCGACAGCGAGCGCGAACCCGACCCAAGGCGGCTTCACGCTCAACTGGGCAGCGTCCTCGGACGCCGAGGGAGATGCGTTCACGTACACGCTTGAGGGCAAGGACTCCAGCGGCATGGCATGGGCTCAGGTCGCGGAAAAGATCTCCGGCACGTCCTACAACTTCGGCGCCGGGGCTCCGGCCGAGGGCACATGGACGTACCGAGTCAAGGCCGTGGAGACCGGCGCGAGTTCTGCCCTGTCCAGCGATTGGAGCGCGAGCTCGACGCCAGTCGTGGTCGACCGCTCCGGCCCGAATGCGCCCCTGGCCTCGGCCGGCGAGCCTGCCTACGTCGGCGGTGACAAGAGCTGGTGGAAGGACAGCGCCACCGTCACGTTCTCGGACAACGGTGACCCGAGCCTTCCCGACCGATCAAGCGGCAGTGGCGTCCTGCGCTGGACTGAGCCGCAGACCTTCCTGGCACAGGGGCTCTTCACTGCTCTCGGGACGGCAACGGACGCCGCTGGGAACGAGTCGGACGAGACCGTCTTCTCTGGCTACGTCGACACCGAGGCACCCACGGTGACGATGTCCTGCCCGACCGACCCCGTCGTCCTCGGATCGACGTCGACCGCTGACTGGTCTGCGACCGATGAGGGCGGTTCTGGCGTCGCTGGAACAGATTCTGGCTCAGTTGCGATCGACACCTCCGCCATCGGCTCGCACACCGCCACCCTGGATGCTGGTGCCGTGAGGGACAACGTCGGCCATGAGTCGGTAGCGGCCACCTGCGAGTACAAGGTCGTCTTCGACTTCTCTGGGTTCTTCCGTCCGGTCATCGACGGCTTGAACGTCGTGAAGGCTGGGAGCGCCGTCCCGATCAAGTTCTCGCTCCACGGCGATCAGGGCTTGGACATCATCGCGGCTGGATCGCCGACCTTCACCATGACCGGCGCGGCGGCAGTGAAGACGGTGACCTCCGGCCAGAGCTCTCTGAGCTACGACCCCACCACCGACCAGTACACCTACGTCTGGAAGACGGACAAGGCATGGGCTGGTAAGTCGGGCACCTTCACGCTCAAGCTCGTCGACGGCACGGAGCACACGGCGCAGTTCTCTTTCACCAAGTGAGTTCTTAGCCAAGTGGCGCCCCGCTGACGGCAGCGGGGCGCCCACTTGTTTCGCGCGGGCCACCATCACTGGCGGCCCGCGTAGCATTTGTCTCGATTTGTCGCATTTTTCCCATGCCGGCCGATCCCCCTCTCCTTCAATGTGATTCGTCGCATCGGGCAGTTTCGTGAATGCGCTTCGCTGGAGGACAAAGGCGGCATACGGTGTGCTCACCATGGAGTCCCAACGTCTCGGGGGTACGGGGCGTCGACTCAGTAATAAGGGGAGGGAAACGACCTTGACACAATTGAGGTCTGGGCTGCCGCACGTCCGGCAGCCGGAGATTCGCCGCCGAGCGAGCGGCAAGACAGCCAAGCGGATCAGCGTCGCACTGGCGGTGGCGAGTCTGGCCATCCCGTCCATGCCGTGGATGGGGTCGGCACAAGCGGCGGGCTCCAACGGTGTCGCCAAGGGCATCTGCAACGGCGTCGTGAACCAGCTGGCGCACCGTGGGAGCGTGCAGGAGAACCTGCTCAAGGCCGCGGCGCGCAAGAACGCCGACTTGATCGCGTCTCTGACGGCGCAGCGCACTTCGCTTGAGGGCCAGCGCAGCGAACTGCAGGGTCAGCTCGACCAGATCAACGGGCAGCTCACCAACCTCGAGGCGCAGGGCGCGAAGCTCGACGAGGACATCAAGAGCGCCGAGGCCGATCTCGCCTCGCTCACGGCGCAGCAAGCGACCGTTGCCGCCCAGGTCGCCGACGCTGAGGCGGCGCTCGCGGACCTCAAGACGCGGCAAAACGACGTCCAGTCCCAGCTCGCCCCGCTTCAGGACCAGCTCGTCTTGGCGCAGGCGAAGTCGGATGGCCTCAAGGAGCAGGCCGCTGCAGTGCAGACGCAGATCGACGCCAAGAAGGCGGCCATCGGCAAGGCGAACGACGAGCTCGGGGCGCTCGAGGAAGCGGCGGCGTCAGCCGCGAAAGCCCTCGCGCAGAAGAACGACCAGATCACGAAGGCAGAGGGCGATCTGTCGACGCTGATCAAGGCGGCGGAGGACGCCTCGACTGCGGTCGACAATGCGACGAAGGCAGTCACGGACGCCCAAGCCGAACTCAAGCGGCTCCAGGACGCGGGGACCGCCGCGCAGGCTGAGCTGGAGGCGCAGAAGGTGAGGGTGTCAGAGGCACAGGCGACCCTCGCATCGCTGCAGGACGACGCCGCGTCGGCCGCGGCCGCGGTGAACGCCAAGAAGGCAGAGATCACCCAGGCAGAGGGCGAGTTGGCCGGCCTGCAGGACGCCGCGAAGAGCGCCGCAGACGCCGTCACGGCGAAAGACGCGGAGATCACCAAGGCGCAGGGCGAGCTTACGAGCCTGCAGGCAGTCGAGAAGGCCGCCTCCGACGCTGTCGCGGCCAACAAGGCGGCGATCGACAGCATCAGCAAGGACATCACCGCACTCCAGACTCAGATCGCCACTGCCAACGGGGACATCACCGCCAAGCAGGCCCAGCTCGCGACGGCGCAGAGTGACCTCGAGGCCCTTCAGGCTCAGCGGAACAAGCTGCAGGACGAGATCACGGCGTTGACCGATCGGATCAACACGGAGTTCCCCCCGAACTCCAACGGGAAGGATAAGCGGGAGCTTATTGCGCAGCGCGACGCCGCGCAGCTCGAGTTGAACTCGGTCAACAGCCAGATCGAAGACAAGAACGCTCAGATCGGCGCCCTTCAGGGTGATCTAACGGCCCTGCAGACGCAGGTTGACAGCCTGAACGCGCAACTCCAGTCCAAACAGGCGGAGAGCAGCAGTCTGCAGCAGCAGGCAGCGCTGCTACAGGGCGCGCTCGACGCCGCCAAGGCCGCTGTCGCCGCTAAGCAGGCCAATATCGATAGCTTGAAGGGCCAATTGCCTGGGCTCCAGTCGGCCCTAACAGCCGCCAACGAAGCGGTCACCGCGAAACAGGACGAGCTTGGCGCGCTGACGGACGAACTCGCGGGGCTGCAGGATGCGGTCCGGGAGGCGGAAGCACATGTCGCGACCCAACAGGCGGTCGTCGACGACTTGGAAGCCGCGCTTCCGGGGCTCGAACAAGATGCCGCAGCCGCGATTCAGGCCGTCACCAACCAGCAGGACGTGCTCAACGGCCTGGAAGCGGACCTGGCGAAGGCGCGCGACGCTCTCGCCAGCGCGAACCAGGCTGTTGACGCCAAGACTGCGGAGATCGTTGGCCTCAAGGCTCAGTTGCCGGCCCTCGAGACAGCTCTCTCCGTCGCGACCAATGCGGTGATTGACAAGGAGGGTGAGATCGCCGCGCTGAACAGCGAAATGAACACGCTGGTCGCTCAGCTCAAGGACCTTAACGCACAGATCAGCACCGCCGAGGCGCTCGTCCTTGACCTGCAGACGCGCGTCGCTCCCCTGCTGGATCAGCTGAATCAGCTCAACAACGAAGTCTCGGCCACTGCGGCGCAGTTGGCCTCACTTCAGACACAACTGACGGCGCTCGACCAGCAGGTTACGGATGCCCAGTCCGTGCTTCGCGACCTACAGGCGCAGAAGAAGACGAACAAGGACGCGATCGCCAAGCAGACCGCGGCCGTACAGGATCTGCAGGCCAAGTTGGGCGCCGTACAGGAGCAGATCAAGGCTATCGACAGCAGCATCGCGCTGGGTGGTTGTGTCGCCTGACTGAGATGGCCGGTGAGCTTGGGCTCCAGTAGGCGCCAGCCAGCACAGACCGGGCGCCCCGCTCCACCGAGCGGGGCGCCCATTCCATGCCCTGGGCGGCCCATGCGATGGGTGGGACGA
>NZ_AWQS01000137.1 GCF_000576575.1 Intrasporangium chromatireducens Q5-1 | reverse complement strand
CTTCCGCTCGGAAGCCGGCTCAGCGACATACGACCTTGTCGGCTGTCAGCCAGCGGGCGTGACGCCGAACGAGGCGAGCCAGTCCTGCACGACCGGGATGTCGACGCGCTGCAGGCCGTCGAGGTAGCGGCAGTTCGCGGTGTAGCCGTAGCTCGTCACCGTGACCTGGTAGCCGTCCTTGAAGGTCGGGCCGCCCGAGTCACCGAAGCAGCTGCCGCCGGTGCCGCGGACGTCGTTCGGGTTGCCGTTGACCTGCAGGATCTGCGGGGTGAGCTTCTGGCCCGGTGCTTCGGCCACGCGCCGGATCAGCGGGTAGGACTCGGGCGTCGGCTTCTGCGGCCCCGATTCGGGTTTGCGGACCTCGGTGCCGTAGCCGACGATCGTGAATAACGTGTGCGCGAGCTCGCGGCGCTGGACCCGGTCGAGGTAGTTCGTCGGTGCCAGCTTCGCGGGCGTCATATCTTGCGGCTTCTCGAGCACGATGACACCGACGTCGTTCCAGTTCTTCAGGTCGGTGAAGTCGGAGTAGCCGGGGTGCGTTTCAGCCATCCCGGCGAACCAGGTGCGGCCCTTCGCGTCCGTGACAGAGCGGGTGTACCCCGCGGCGGGGTCGGCCGCCGGAGGAACCCCAGTCGGCGCCTCTTCAGCGATCACGGGGTCGAAGTTGACGATGGTCTTGCCCGACGTGCCGGCCGTGCAGTGGGCGGCGGTCAGCAGGATGGTCGGCGCGACGAGGGTCGCCGTGCAGCGGTATCTCCCGCCGTCCTGGTAGAAGAGGATGACGCCGACGTTCGGGTGGCCGTTTCCATCGGCCTCCCCTCCGGTGATGGCGGTGGCGGTGAGCGCCGGGACGGTGACGAGTCCGAGGACGGCCGTGACAGCCAGGATCATTCGGCGAACTGATCTGAACATGAGTCTGCTCTCCGTTGAGTGGACCGGGCCGCCCCCGACGGCCCGCGGTGCTGCGACGCTACCGGCTCCCGGGTTCCGATGGGGGGGCAAGCGCGCCGCCGACCGATTACGACCTCGGCCGGGGCGTGCGCTAAGGTTCACACGCCCCGCCAAGCGGGGTGACGGGCTGTGGCGCAGCTTGGTAGCGCACTTGACTGGGGGTCAAGGGGTTTACCCCGCTCTGGTCGGCCCGAACAACTGAAAATCCATGCCACGGGCTGTGGCGCAGCTTGGTAGCGCACCTGACTGGGGGTCAGGGGGTCGCAGGTTCAAATCCTGTCAGCCCGACGTAAAAGCCCAGGTGAGAGTAGGTTTCTCGCCTGGGCTTCATCATGTCCGGGGGTCGTTTTCCGTGGTCCCCCTCTGGTCCCCCCGGCACGGTTGGAGATGACCGCCTGTGTGCGAGCGGCCCGCCTCGGCCCGCTTTCCTGTGGATAAGGGGACCAAAAGGGGACCAGAACGCCTCCGACGGCACTCCCGCGGCGTCGAAACGCATCACAGGCTCCTGGTCGCCGGTCCGCTGCGCCGGGCGTGCTTGCGTTGCCCGGCGGCGGAGAGGAAGGCGTTGGCCTGCTCGGCGGCGGAGGCGAGATGCCGGTCGTCGGGGTGGAGGTAGCCGCGGGTGGTTTCCATTGAGGCGTGCCCGAGTATGTCTTGCAGAACGTGCAGCGGGATGCCGGCGTCGGCCATCCAGGTCGCCCCGGTGTGGCGCAGGCCGTGCCGGGTGAGGTCGGGCAGTCCGAGCTTCGCGACGATGCCGTCCCAGTTGGTGGCGTCGCGGACGGTCGCGGTGGTGAGGTAGCCGCCCTTCGGGCCGACCAGCAACGAGTCCTCGGGCTGCTTGCCGTTGGTAAGGCGTTCCAGCACGGGCCGCAGCGGTTCCAGGATCGGCACGCGGCGTTCTTTGCGGCTCTTGGTCGGCTTGGTGACCAGGCCGCCTTTGCCGGGGAAGACCTGCCGGCGGATCACGACGAGGTTCTTGTCGAAGTCGACGTCCCCGACCTGTAGCCCGGACACCTCCGAGGACCGTGCGGCGAGCAGCGCGGCGAGCATCACGAAGTCGCTGTAGGACTGGTGCACCTTGCCGCAGGCCCTGGCGAGCCGGTTGAGGGTCTTCATGTCCGGGATCGCGTGCGCCCGCGGAGAGGCCTGCTCAGCGGACTGGCCGCGGAAGGCGTTGCGGTTCAGGCTCCGCTTGGCGCGATTCTTCGCCGGGTTGATCGTCAGCAACCCGTCGCGCACCGCCTCATCGAGCACTCTCACGAGCGGGGCGATGGTGTTCTTGATCGTGGACGCCCCGTGGCGTTGTTCCCATTCGTCGATGGTGCGGTCGATGATCCCGGCGGTGATCTGAGTGACGGGCAGGTGTCCGAGCGCGGGCAGCACTCGCAGCTTCAACCCGTAGCCGTAGGTCTCGCCGGTGGAGGTCGGGTCCAGGCCGCGCGCCCACCTGTCCCCGATGGAGGTGACGAACTCCAGCAACGTCATGGACACGTCCATGCCCTTGGTCGATGAGTTGCGGAGCTGGTCGAAGAAGGCGTGTGCGGCTGCTTCGTCCCGCACTATCTCCGAGCGGATGACACGCCGCTTGGTGGTCGGGTCGGTCCACCGGGCGCGGGCACGGATGCCGTAGGAGCGCCGCTCCATGTCCGTGGAGACCTTCACCCCGATCGGCGGGACCGGCTTGGGGACGGCGGTCGGCTGGGGCTCAGCTCTCCTGGGCATGGTCGTGTTCCAGCTCGGCCAGCCAGCGGTCCATCGCATCGAGCCGGTACCGGGCGATTCCGCCAAGCCGCAGGAACGGCGGCCCGGTGCCGGCGGAGCGCCACCGCGACAGGGTGGACTCCGAGACCTTCAAGTACGCGGCGACCTCCCGGCTGTCCAGCAACGGCGAGACGACCAGTGCCTCGGTCTTGTCGCTCACGAGACTTCTCCGGTGTCGGGGTCGAGGTCGCGGTAGAAGGCTTCCTCGGCCTCGCGGCGGGCCTGGACGTCGGACGTGACGAACTCCACGAACTCGGCGTCGCGGTCGGTGATCGGGATGTCCTCGATCGGGTCGCCGGGTTCTTCGCCGGGCCAGATGGTCTGCCGGGTGGGGCGGTCGTGGTCGAGTCGGGTGCCGCAGGCGGCGACCCATTCGCGGAGCCGCTGGCGG
The DNA here is from genome assembly GCF_000576575.1 of Intrasporangium chromatireducens Q5-1. GTDB lineage: Bacteria > Actinomycetota > Actinomycetes > Actinomycetales > Dermatophilaceae > Intrasporangium_A > Intrasporangium_A chromatireducens. The sequence continues at coordinate 7,222 of NZ_AWQS01000137.1, read as the reverse complement.
GCGTCGGCGAAGTCGCGGTGCCAGCCGAGCGGTGCGCTGCCGTTCTGGTCGGGGTCGTAGGCGCAGAGCCAGTGCAGGTGCAGCGCGCTCAGTTCCCACAGCAGCTCGGGGTGCATGTGCCAGGCCGGCGGGATCACGGAGGCGGGAAGCCCGTAGGTGTGGCGCAGCCAGTCCACCCAGCGGTTGAGCTCCAACCACTCGGCTTCGGCGTCGTCGGCGCTCAGCAGGTTCCAGTTGATCGGGTGCGGCGGCTCGGCGATCAGCGGCTCGTCGTAGCCGTCGTCGTCCATCTGGTCCATATCCGAGTCGGGAACGTCGTTCGTCGTGGCGTCGTCGCGGGATTCGTCGGACATGCTGTGCTCCTGTCTGCTCTCCGGCGCCGGTTCGTGCCGGGCCGTTGTGGCGGGCAGGTACTCCTTGCCGCGACCGACGCTCAGGTGTCGGAGCGGCGCAGCAGGGCTTCGATCTCGGCACGGTCGGCGGCGAGCTGGCCGGCGTCGGGACGCTTGGGCCAGGGGTGCAGGTCGGTGACGATCGGGGGCGCGGAGCGCAGCAGCACGATCCCGGTCCCGAACGGGAGCCGGCGGATACGGTCGGGCGGGAAGATCGGCACCCGCCGCACGGACCTCTGGTTGGAGCGGCTGCCGTGGTCACCCAGCGTCACGGAGTCGGTGTACTCGTCGCGTTCGCCGACCAGGGCGCTCAGGTCTTGCAGGTCGCGGCTGTTGGAAGCCCCGCCGAGGATGACCTTGACGATCGAGGCGTCCCAGATCGCGTTCGCCTGGTGCTCGTTCCACTTGTCCCGCGCCTGCGCGAGCGATTGGAGCACCGGCATCGTCGTGATCCCTGAGCCGCCGCCCTCGGCCATCAGCGTCGGCAGGGAGGGCAACGGCGAGAGGTTGGCTATCTCGTCCAGCGCCAGCAGCATCGGCGGATCAAGACGCGCGCCCGCCGACCGTGCGGCCAGGCGGCGGGCGGTCTCGATGAGGTCTTCTACGAGCGCGGCGACCAGCGCGGCGCTGGCTCCCGCACCGGACCCGGTTGCCAGCAGGAACAACGTGCCGCGGTCGCGGATGAACGCTTCGGGGTCGAAGCCCTCACCGGGGCCGGGCGATACGGCGTCGAGCACGCGCGGGTCCGCGAGGGAGCCGAGGGCGAGGGAGACGCCCTGCCAGATGGAGTCGCGGGTGCGGGGGTCGGAGTCGATCATCGCTTCCAAGGACTCGGCCCACCCGGTCGCCGCCTGGGTGGAGCCGGTCAGGATCGCCACCGCGTCAGCGGCCGCTGTTGGGTCGAGAGTCCATCGGAACAGCTCGGCGGGCGGCCGGTTGTCGATCGCTGCCGCGTGCAGCAGGGCTTGGAGCGCCGCCCGTGTCTTGCCCTCCCAGAAGCCTCCGCCGTCTACGCCGCCTGCCGACAGGCCGGTGCCGGCGGCGAGCCCGGTGGCGCGGATCATCGCCGTCTGCGGTGACTCGCAGCCCCGGATCGGTGACCAGCGCAGACCGGCGGGTAGCCCCTCGGCCAAGTGTTGCGGGTCGAAGATCGCGACGGGGCCGATCCTGCGACGGGCGCGCATGGTCGCGGTGAGGTTGTCCGGCCTGGTCGACGTGACGACGACGGCACCGGGCGCGTCGAGGATCGCCGGGATCACCAGATGCAGGCCCTTCCCGGAGCGGGGCGGGCCGATGACCATGATCGAGTCCTCGACCGAGGCCCACACGCCGGTGCCCTTGGAAGTGCCGAGCCGGTAGCCCACGTCGTGCGGCCGTGGGTCGCTCAGACCGGGGCGCAGGTTTCCCGCGCGGCGCAGCAGCGCCTTCTCAGACGCAGCGGCAGCGACCTCGTGGCGGGTGGCGATCCCGGCCATGCGGCGCGGGTCGGCTTCGATCCAGTGGGTGTGGCGGCGCAGCCGCAGCCACACCCATAGCCCGCCGGTCACGAGACCGGCGAGCAGCAGCCCGGCGACGATCCAGTAGACGACCGGGTTCAGGCCGTCCGCGTCGAGCGCCGCGGCAGGGTCGCCTGGGCGGAACAGCACTCCGACCCCGGAGGCGGGATCGCCGGCCGGCTGGGAGGTGCCGGTCAGGAACGCGGCCACCGATCCAGCGGCGCGCAGGATCAGCGCGACGCCGAACAGGACGACCAGCCCGATCATCGCGGCGTTGGTCAGCTCGTCCCCGAACGAGCCGGTCTGCCGGCCCTGCTCGTTCACGGCACTCGTCGGATGATCGTGGTGCCGGAGACGCGGCCGAACAGGATGACCTCGATGACCCCGCCGGCCTGGTCAACACTGACTCCGGCCGGGTCGATGAGTGCGCGCGCGGTGCCGGTGCGGGCGGCGTCGGTGTGCCCGGTGACAACGGCGACCGCCACGTCCTCGCCGGGAACGAACCCCTCGCCCTCGACTGTGTGGAACACCGGCCCGGCCGGCGCCTCCGGTTCCGGTTCGGGCTCGGGGCGGGAACGCCGGCTGCGGGCGGCGATGATGTCGGTGAAGGTCGTGCCGTCCGCTTCGCGGACCTCGACCCTGGCCGGTGTCGTCCGGTCGTTCGTGGCCCGGACGATGATCTGCCCGAACGAGGAACGCCGCCACGGCGGCGCGAAAGGGTCGGGGTCCAACCGTTTCCCGTCGACGGTGACGGTCACGGTGCCGTCCTCGCGCACATCGAGCACGACGAGCGGAATGGAGACCGGGACAGGCTCAGGTTGCGGCTCGGGTTTCCTCATGCCGCCAGGTGAGCCGGAGCCCGACTACGCGCATGGGCCGTGCGGTTCTGGTCAGGATTCGTGAACTTGCGGGTTTCCGCCGGTCATGCGGGCGGTGGTGTCGAACGCGGCCAGCTCGGCGGGGTGGAGTTGGTGCTGCACGACGAAGGCGCGATCCTTGATCCGCCAGAGCCCTTGCCCGGTGCCAAGTCCTGGCAGCAGGCGGCGTTCGGTGCCGGTCAGCCCGAGCGCGACGGCGGTGGGGCCGAGCTGATCGGTCTCCTGCCGGTAGACGATCCGGGTCTCCGCGTTCGCCAGCAGGCTGTTCGCCAGCGCCCGGTTCGCCGACCCTGCATCGCCGACGTTCTCCAAGTCGGTGAGCTTGTGGAACACCAGCAGATTTGCCAGCCCGTAGTGCCTCGCCAGCCGCCAGTGCGCGTCCATTCTGCGCAGGAGCGCCGGATGGGACATGAGCCTCCATGCCTCGTCGTAGACGACCCATCTGCGGCCCCCGTTGGGGTCGAGCAGGGTGGCTTCCATCCACGCCGACGAGCAGGTCATCAGCACCGAAATCAGCGTGCTGTTCTCGGTGACGCGCGAGAGGTCGAGACTGACCATCGGCAGCGACGGGTCGAACCTGACGGTGCTCGGCCCGTCGAACAGGCCGGCCAGGTCCCCGGCCACCAGGCGGCGCAGCGCGTGGCCGACCTGGCGGCCGTCCTCGGTGAGCCGGCCGTCCGGGTCATCGGCAGGGTCGGGGCGCAGCAGCCGGTCGACCACCATCGGCAGGATCGGCACGTCCGCGTCCCGGACCGCGCCGACCAGGGCGGTGTCGATCGCGGTGTGCTCCAACGGCGCCAACCGCCGATCCAGCACCGTCTCCGTCAAGGCTCCGAGCAGATCGCGGCGCCGCGCGGCGAGGGTGGTGGCCCACTCCTGGTCGGACAGGCCACCGGGCCGGTAGCCCTCATCCAAGGGGTTGAGCCTGTTGCCCATCCCGTGCCCGAGGATGATCGCTTTCCCGCCGACAGCTTCCGCGACGCCGGAGTGCTCGCCTTTGGGGTCGCCGGGCACATAGACGCGGTACCCGAAGGGCAGACTGCGGGAGTAGAGGCTCTTGGCGAGCGAGGATTTCCCGGAGCCGACGATCCCGGCCAAGATCAGGTTCGGCGCGGTGATGATGCCCCGCCGGTACAACTCCCACGGGTCGTACACGAACGACGAGCCGCTGTAGAGGTCTTGGCCGATGAAGATTCCCGCGGCTCCGAGCCCGGCTTCGGCCAGGAACGGGTACTGCCCGGCAAGCACGGCGCTGGTGTCCTGATGCCGGGGCACCCGGAAGCGGCCCGGTGTCCTCAGCGCCGCTGGACCGGGCTCGCCGGCGGCGGGCAGGTAGACCGTGGCACGGCGTTCGGCCCGTTCGGCGGCGGCCTTAGCCTGGGCCGCTTCCTTCTCGACGTGACGCTGCTCGGCGACGACTCGGGCGGCGGCTTGCCGCCGCTGCTTGCGCAGCCGGCGCCGCTCCGAGGCGGGAGCGACGAGGACAGCGGTATGCAGCTTCTCGCCCCGGCTCACAACGACCGCCCCCGCGTCCCGGAGACACAACCGCCGGCGGGACGGTCGAACCATGACGAGTCCGGCGCCGGGCGAGGTTGCCGTGGCATGTCCGGCTTGGGCTGCGGCGGGTCCTCAATGCCGAGCAGGGCCAGCGCGTCCGCGTTCTGGCGAGCGGCCTCAGCGACCCATCCGGGAAACAGGCCCTCGTGCTCGGGTCTGCTGCCGGGGTTGTCGATGGCGTACTGGCGGGCGTCGCCGGCCGCGGTCAGGTAGGCGGCGAGGTCGCGCATCGCGCGGTCCGGGGCGACCGGGGCGCCGGCGCCGGTGAACAGGTCCCGGCCGTCGATCGTCTGCCCGGTCGCGGTGTCCTCGATGCGGTAGGCGTATCGCTGGTGCTCGCCCAGCGGCGAGTCCGGCCAGACGGTCAAGGTGAGCGTCCCGACTTGCCGGGACATCGGAGCGGCGGGGTCTGCGCTGTTCATGGCGGGCAGGTGCGCGCCGACGCGTCTCGGTGGTGGCTACGTCAGAGCGACAGCCCGCGGGCCTGCTTGACCGCGGCAACGCCGGGATGCTCGAACCAGCCGCCGTCACGGACGGCGCTACGCCGCCCGGCCGTCTCTCGCTCACGGCCTGTCGTCGGGCGGCGGGCCGGGACGTGCGCCCCTGCTTCTTTGTCGATGGCGTCCTCGGCGCGGATCAGGTGCCGCCGGTACAGGGCGACGTGCCCGGCCATCGGGTTGTAGGTCATCGCGTAGTCGCCGGTCTCGGCCTGCCGGTCACCGGGATAGACCGGGGCGGTGTCGTGAACGTCGCCGTTCTCCAAGGCGGCGTTCGTGGTCTCCTCGCCGTAGTCCCACGCCGACAGATGCTCGATCCCCGCCTCGACCCCGTGGGCGTCGATGAGGTCGATCACCCGGTCGGCTTCCTCACCTTGGAGGAACACGACGCCGACCCACCGCTCCACTATCCGGTCCTGCGGGTTCCACACGATCCGGCCCGAGTGGGTCATGGCCGCGCTGAGGCGGTCGTCGGCCTGGTCGATGAGCGTGCCGGCCTGATGCAGCTCATCCGCTGCGGCCAGCGCCTCGGCCGCACCGCCGCTGTACTCGCGGGACTCGTCGGTGACGTGATGCTGCCGGCTCAGATGGGCGGCGGCGAGCTGGTCGAGCACCTGCCGCAGCGATCGCAGCCCGCCCAACAGCTCACCGATCACGACGTAGGTCTCGGACGGGTCCTCGAAGCTACGGCTGGCGTGAGCCAGACCGCGCAACGCCTCGTAGGCATCGCTGGCATCGCTGGTCGGGTTCGTGTATGTCGGCATCACGGGCCTCCTTCAACGGGGGTGGGATGCCTGCCAGGTGAGCGCGCCGGTCACACCGTGCGGCACAGCGGCAGCGCGGCCGCCGTGAACGCGACCGCTTGCTGGCCGACGAGCCTTCGGGTCTCGCAGGAGGCTTGGATCGAGGCTTGTTCGATCGCGGCGACCGCGGCTTCCAGCTCGTCGACGCTGGGGGCGGAGACGGAGATGAGGCCGGAGACCCGCAGAATCCCGTGGCCGGCGGTCAGGTCGGCTTCCTGTTGCAGCACGTCCTGGTACTCGGCGGTCTGGGCCGCGTCCTCGATCTGCCCGATCCGGGCGCGCTGGGCCGCATCCGAGATGTGCTCGACCTTCTTCTTGCGGATGTCGCGGGCCGCCTGGTCCGAGCGCATAGGCGTGTAGATCAGCGACACCGACCGTTGGATGCCGGTCGACAGCAGCACCGGCGCGAGGAACCCCGGATAGACGAGGCTGCGAGGCCATTCGGAGACCCACAGCACGGTGTGCCACGCGGAATCGGTGCGCAGGTTGCCCCAAGTCTCGGTGACCGCGACCGGGCCGGCTGCGGCAAGCTCCTGCCCGAGCCGCCCGTGCCGCTCCAAGGTGGCGGCCACGGCCGGGTCATACGCCGAGCGCAAGATCACCGCGACCTGACCGGGACCGAGCCACCCCGAAGGGGTCAAGTCCGCAGACCGCAGCGCGGCGACCAGAGTCGCCATCTCCTGCCGGAGCACCGCGGCGGCACCGCGGATACCGCCGCCGGCGGTCCTGATCTGCCGACCCGCGACCTTCATGTCCAGCGAGAGGCTGACGGTCGTGGCGTGCCGTTCCCCGGCGGGGCCGGCCCGCTCGATCAGCTCACGGTAGGTGGTCGCGGCCCAGGAGCCGTCGTCGGTGCCGTGCTCGGCCCACCATTCGGCCAGCCCACTACCTGAGTCCGGCAGGGTCCGTTCGAGCACTTGCAGGGTCGCGATCCTCCCGGAGCGGCAGACCGTGGCGAGCACCCGTCCCCAGGAGGTGACGCGGCGCTCCTGTTCTCCGGGGTCCAGCAAGATGAATGCCGGATGGGTCACTTCCGTCACGACCGTCAAGGTCGCCTGGCGGGGGTCGTGGATCATGCACGCCCCGGTCTCGCGGTCCAGGTGCTCCCGCAGCCGGGCCATGTCGCCTGGCAACGCGAGACTCCCGGCCGGTCGAGGCTTGACGATCCGACGCCGGTAGAGCAGTTGCCCGCCGGTCGAGCGCCACAGCCACCAGCAGGCGACCGGGAGCCACTCGACCATCGGCCGCCCGGCGATGGACACCCAGGTCAGCACCACGGCGAGCAGCCAGATCGGGGCGGTGTAGGCCAGCAGCATCCCGGCGCCGCCGTAGAACGCGGCTAGCAGCGCCAGTCCACCGATGCCGAGGGTGATGAGTTGAGAGACGGAGAGGCCGAGCAGTACCCCGCGGCGGGTGAGCCGGCTGAACTTCATCGGCGTCAGCTCGCTACCGGGCGTCTTTCGTTCCGTCGCCGTGGGCATGGCCGATCACTCCTTCCCGGTCCACGGCGGCCCGGACTTGGGCGGCGCCGGAGTTCGCGGCTGCGGCGTCGAGGGCGGCGGCGTCTGGGGCGGCGGCGTGCCGCCACCGCGCTCGTCG
>NZ_AWQS01000136.1 GCF_000576575.1 Intrasporangium chromatireducens Q5-1 | reverse complement strand
CCCGCGACACGTCGCGGGCACCCGGCTCTCTCGGCACTCGTCTCGGTCCCGGTCGAGGAGTTCTCGCAGCGCTACTGGGGCAGCGAGCCGCTCGTCTCCACGTCGGACGAGCTGACCGGCGACCCGACCGGCCTGCTCGCCGCGGCCGCCGTCGACGAGCTCGTCTCCCGCCGCGCGCTGCGGACCCCCTTCCTCCGGGTCGCCAAGGAGGGCCGCACCCTCGGGGACGCCGAGTTCACCCAGGGCGGCGGGGTCGGCGCGGAGATCGCCGACCAGGTCAGTGACGACAAACTGCTGCGGCTCTTCGGAGCCGGAGCCACCATCGTCCTGCAGGGTCTGCACCGGACGTGGCGCCCGGTCATCGCGTTCTCCCAGGACCTGTCCGAGGAGCTGCGGCACCCGGTCCAGGTCAACGCCTATGTGACCCCGAGCCAGAGCCGGGGATTCGACGACCACTACGACGTGCACGACGTCTTCGTCCTGCAGACGGTCGGCGAGAAACGGTGGCGGCTGCACCCGCCGGTCCACGCGTCGCCGCTGAGGGACCAGCCGTGGACGGGCCACCAGAGGCACGTCGAGGCGGCTGCACGGGAGGAGCCCTCGCACGAGTTCACCCTGCGCCCCGGCGACTGCCTCTATCTGCCGCGGGGGTGGCTGCACTCCGCGACCGCCCTCGGCGGCGTGAGCGTCCACCTGACCATCGGGGTGCACGTGTGGACGCGTCGGCACCTCGCCGACGAGCTCGTGTCCCTCGCACTTCGCTCGGTCAGCACCGACCCGGACCTGCGCGCCTCCCTGCCGGTCGGCGTCGACCTCGGCTCCGTGTCCGACGTCGGCAAGGAAGTCGAGGTGGTGCGCGCCGCGCTCGTCGCCGCCCTCCAGTCCGCCCCGGCACAGCAGGTGGCCGCCGCCCTCGATGACCGGTGGCGCGGCGCCTCGCGGGCGGCGCCGATCGGGCCGCTCGCCCAGGTCGCGACCGCAGAGTTGCTCGTGCCGGAGACCCGGCTGCGGCTGCGTGAGCACCTCGCCGCACGTCTGGACCATCAGCAGGACGGGACCGTGCGGCTCGTCAGCCGCGCAGGGGTTTTCACCGCCTCCGGGGACGACGCCACAGCCGTGGCGGACCTGATGGCGGGTGGCTACCGCCGAGCCGATGTCATCGGAATGGACCTGGCCCGACGGCTGCTTCGTGCTGGTGTCGTCGTACCCGAGCCCTGACCTGGGTGCGCTACCCACCCCACGAGAAGTGGTGTCGATGCCCCGTGTCGTGGCCCGCAGGCGCCGGACGCCACGAGAAGTGGTCATGACGCCAGTTCTCGTGGCTCGGGCGTCCGGGCTCAGGGGGTCCGGCCCCCTGACAGCCGCACCAGGGAGGACAGGGCCTCCCGGGCACCGACCATCGCCGGCCCGTACCAGGTCAGCAACCGCCCGCTGCACAGCACCGGCCATGTCCGGGTGAACGCCTCCGGGCCGTCCCGCTCGGTGAAGACATACGGCTCGTCCGGAAGCAGGACCGCGTCGAGGTCGTCCCGGTCGAGCTCGGCCAGGTCGACGTGCGGATAGCGGTCCGAGTGGTCGCTGAAGACGTTGTCCCACCCGAGCCGGGCGACGAGGTCGCCGGTGTAGGTCGACGACCCGACCACCATCCACGGGTCGCGCCAGATCGCGATCGCGACTCGCGCCCTCGGCTGCGGGGCCGGGCCGGCCCACTCAGCCTCTGCGGCTGCGAGCCACCCCGGCACGCCGAGCCCCAGCGCCTCCACGAAGAGCCGTCGCATCGACGTCAGCGCCTGGGACACGGTCTCGATGTCGGTCACCCACACCGGGATCCCGGCCGCACGCAGCCGCTCGACGTCCAGCTGCCGGTTCTCCTCCTTGTTGGCCACCACCAGGTCGGGCCGTAGCTCCCTGATAGTCCTGAGGTTCGGGTTCTTCGTGCCGCGGACCCGTTGCACCGCAAGCCCTTCCGGGTGGGTGCACCAGTCGGTCGCGCCGACGAGGACCTCCGGGCAGGTCGCCGCGATCGCCTCGGTGAGGGACGGCACGAGCGACACGACCCGGCGTGGAGCGTGAGCCAGCTCAGCGGCATACCCCAAGTCGTCGAGAACACGCACAGCAACCACGCGGGCCTTTCGGGGGTACACGGGGGCTCGGGCCGCTCGCGGCCGTGAGCCCCCGTGGGTTCAGACGTTGCGGCGGTACTGGCCACCCACCTCGAAGAACGCCTCGGTGATCTGCTGGAGCGAGCAGACCCGCGCCGCGTCCATGAGGACGTCGAAGACGTTGCCGCCCTCGATCGCGACCTTCTTCAGCCCCTCGAGCGCCTGTGTCGCCTCCGCCTCGTGCTCCTTCTGGAAGGCGCGGACGCGGGCGAGCTGGGACTCCTTCTCCTGCTCCGTCGCGCGAGCCAGCTCGATGGTCTCGGACACGCCCGCCATGCCTTCACGAGGGTTGCGGAAAGTGTTGACCCCGATGATCGGCAGCGAGCCGTCGTGCTTGCGGTGCTCGTAGAGCATCGACTCGTCCTGGATCTTGCCGCGCTGGTAGCCGGTCTCCATCGCGCCGAGGACCCCGCCGCGCTCGGTGATCTTGTCGAACTCGCGCAGGACCTCCTCCTCGACGAGGTCGGTCAGCTCGTCGATGATGAACGAGCCCTGCAGCGGGTTCTCGTTCATGGCCAGGCCCCACTCGCGGTTGATGATCATCTGGATCGCGAGCGCGCGCCGCACCGACTCCTCGGTCGGTGTCGTCACCGCCTCGTCGAACGCGTTGGTGTGCAAGGAGTTTGCGTTGTCGTAGATCGCGCAGAGCGCCTGCAGCGTCGTGCGGATGTCGTTGAACTGCATCTCCTGCGCGTGCAGCGAACGCCCCGACGTCTGGACGTGGTACTTGAGCTTCTGGGACCGCTCGGCCGCGCCGTACTTCTCCTTCATCGCGATGGCCCAGATGCGGCGCGCGACCCGGCCGAGCACGTTGTACTCGGGGTCCATCCCGTTGCTGAAGAAGAACGACAGGTTCGGCGCGAAGTCGTCGATGCTCATGCCGCGCGCGAGGTAGCTCTCGACATAGGTGAACCCGTTGGCGAGCGTGAAGGCGAGCTGGCTGATGGGGTTGGCCCCCGCCTCGGCGATGTGGTAGCCGGAGATCGACACCGAGTAGAAGTTGCGCACCTTGTGCTCGATGAACCACTCCTGGATGTCGGCCATCATCTTGAGCGAGAACTCGGTGCTGAAGATGCAGGTGTTCTGGCCCTGGTCCTCCTTGAGGATGTCGGCCTGCACCGTGCCGCGCACGTTCGCGAGCGCATGCGCCCGTATGCCGCTCAGCTCGCTCTCGCTCGGCTCGCGGCCCTCGCGCTCGCGGAAGGCGTCGACCTGCTGGTCGATCGCGGTGTTGAGGAAGAAGGCGAGGATCGTCGGCGCCGGCCCGTTGATCGTCATCGAGACGCTCGTCGTCGGGGAGACGAGGTCGAAGCCGTCGTAGAGCGCCTTCATGTCGTCGAGCGTCGCGATGGAGACGCCGGAGGTGCCGACCTTGCCATAGACGTCGGGACGTGGGTCGGGGTCGCGCCCGTAGAGGGTGACCGAGTCGAACGCGGTCGACAGACGGGTCGCCGGCTGGCCCTCGGAGAGGAGCTTGAAGCGGCGGTTCGTCCGGAAGGGGTCGCCCTCCCCGGCGAACATCCGGGCCGGGTCCTCGCCCTCGCGCTTGAACGGGAACACTCCGGCCGTGAAGGGGTAGTAGCCGGGCAGGTTCTCCTTGCGCAGGAACGTGAGCAGCTCGCCGTGGTCGGTGAACCGGGGCAGCGCGACCCGGGGGATCTTGTTGCCCGACAAGGACTCCCGCGTCAGCTTGTTGACGATCTCCTTGTCGCGGATCCGCACGACCTGCTCATCGCCCGAGTAGGACTCGACGATGGCGGGCCAGTCCGCGAGCTGCTTGGCGACCGTGCCGGGCAGATCTCCTCGGGCCTGCTCGAGCAGCTCGCCCACGCTTGCGCTGTCGGAGCCGGCCTGCTCGAGCTCGCCCCGCACGGAGTCGAGCTGCTGCACCCGGCGCGCCTGAGCGGCATACTGCTGCGTCGTGGCGTGGTAGCCCCGGATCGTCTCGCTGATCTCGGCGAGGTAGCGCACGCGCGAGGCTGGCACGACGGTCGCGATGCGGGTTGACTTCTTCGTCGTGACCTGCGGGAGGACACCCTCCTGCACCGGCAGCCCCTTGTCGGCGAGCAGGTCACGGACGTGCTGGTAGAGGGCGGTGACCCCGTCGTCGTGGAAGGTCGCCGCCGACGTGCCGAAGACGGGCATGTCGTCGGGGCCCTTGCCGAACGCCTCGCGGTTGCGCACCATCTGGCGGCCCACGTCGCGCAGGGCGTCCTCGGCGCCACGCCGCTCGAACTTGTTGATCGCGACGACGTCGGCCTGGTCGAGCATGTCGATCTTCTCGAGCTGGCTGCTGGCGCCGAACTCGGGCGTCATGACGTAGAGCGAGACGTCGGAGTGGTCGACGATCGCGGCGTCACCCTGGCCGATGCCCGGCGTCTCGAGGATGACGAGGTCGTAGCCGGCCGACTTGACGATGTCGACGACCTGGTCGAGGTTGTCAGGGACCTGGCTGCGCCCGCGGGTCGCCATGGACCGGAAGAGGACCCGCTCGCCGTCGAGGGATGACATGCGGATGCGGTCGCCGAGCAGCGCTCCCCCACCCCGGCGGCGCGTCGGGTCGATGGCGATCACGGCGACCCGGAGCTTGTCCTGCTGGTCGAGACGCAGGCGACGCACCAGCTCGTCGGTGAGCGAGGACTTGCCGGAGCCGCCGGTGCCGGTGATGCCGAGGATCGGCACGGTCCGGCGGGCGGCCGCCTCACGGATGCCGCGGACGACGTCGTCCGGCAGCTCGCCCTCCTGGGCCCCGGTCATGGCCCGCGCGACGTGGGCGCGGTCGCCGGAGACGATGGCGGCGACGTCGGGGTGGCTGACCTCCCACGGGTCGAAGTCGCAGTCCTTGATGACGGAGTTGATCATGCCGACGAGGCCCATCCGCTGCCCGTCCTGAGGGCTGAAGATGGTGACGCCGGACTGGCGCAGCCGGGTGATCTCCTCGGGGACGATGACGCCGCCACCGCCGCCGACGACGCGGATGTGGTCCGCGCCGTTCTCCTTGAGCAGCTGGACGAGGTACTCGAAGTACTCGACGTGCCCGCCCTGGTAGGACGAGACGGCGATGCCCTGCACGTCCTCGTCGATCGCGGCGTCGACGACCTCCTGGACCGAGCGGTTGTGGCCGAGGTGGATCACCTCGGCACCCTGGCTCTGCATGATGCGCCGCATGATGTTGATCGACGCGTCGTGGCCGTCGAAGAGACTCGAGGCGGTCACGAGGCGGATGTGGTGCGTGGGCTCGTAGAGGGCCGGCTTCTCGGTCTGAGCGGACATGAAGCACTCCGGTGTCGCAGGGGGCCTGACGACAAAATACTAGGACTTCCTAATAATGGACGTCAACGCAAAGCGGACCTACGATGGCGGCATGACCGCCGAGACAGTGGGCACGCCGGCCCTCGCCGCGGCTCTCGACGCCGACCCCATCGCCACGGCCCGCGAGCAGTGGGTCGGCCACGGCTGGGCCGAGGCCGCGCCGGGCATGGCGGCCATCACCTCGCTGATGCGGGCACACCAGATCGCCCTCGCGCGGGTCGAGGCGACGCTGAAGCCCCTGGGGGTCAGCTTCGCCCGCTACGAGGTGCTCATGCTGCTCCGGTTCAGCAAGCGCGGCTCCCTGCCGATGAAGCTCATCGCCTCACGGCTGCAGGTGCACCCGACGAGCGTGACGAACGCCGTAGACCGCCTCGAGTCGGCGGGGCTCGTGACCCGCGAGGCGCATCCGGACGACCGCCGGGCCCTCATCATCACCCTGACTCCGGAAGGGCGCGCGACCGCGGAGAAGGCGACGGCCGCCCTCAACACCGAGGTTTTCGCCCAGCCCGGCCTCAGCACCCGCGACGTCGAGCAGCTCGTCGAGATCCTGGGTCGGATGCGCCACCGAGCCGGCGACTTCTGATCCGGCCCTGTCGCCGGGCTTGCGGCTCACTCCCAGCGCGCGCGCAGAAGCGCTTGGCAGGATCCGGGGGTGAACTCCGTGATCGTCGCCGTCGCCTCGTATGCCGTCTTCCTCGTCCCGCTCGCCGCCGCGGTGGTGTGGCTGCAGGTGCCCCGCACCCAGAAGCTGGCCCTCGCGGGTGTCGGTGTGCTGACGATCGTCCTCGCCGCCGTCGGCATCGAGCTCGCTGCGCTCGTCTGGACCGACCCGCGCCCGTTCGTCGTGGACGGTCACACACCACTCCTGCCGCACGCTGCGGACAACGGGTTCCCCTCGGACCACACGACGTTCGCGGCGGCGATCGCCGCAGCACTGTTCCCGTGGCGGCGCCGGCTGGCGGCCGGCCTGCTCGTCGTCGCAGCCGTCGTCGGAGCGGCCCGCGTGGCCGCACACGTCCACCACGTCCCGGACATCATCGGCGGGTTCCTCATCGGCGTCGCCGCGGCGGCAGTCGCGACCGTCGCGGTGCGCGCCCTCCTGCGCAACCGCGGCGGTCTCGGGGTCAAGGCACAGCGGCCCGCAGACCCGGCATGGGCGGACCGCACGGCCGCACACCCACACGCCGGGGGCTGACCCTCGGGCCCCGAGACGGGGGTCGACGACGCCGGGCACGAGAGCCGCTGCGCGTGGGGTACGCTGCTCGTGTTTAACACGGAATCATCCGTGTTAATTGCAGGACAGGAGACCCATGGGCACCCCGACGGACCTCGCGGTCGAGCAGGCCATCGTCGGCACGACCGACGTGCTCGTCAAGACGCTGCGAGCGCTCGGACAGGCCGGACACCCCGACACGGCGAGCCGGCTGGCCGCCAAGGCGTGGTGGGCCCTGCGCGAGACGCGACCCCGCGAGGCGGAGCGCGTCAACGGTGCCATGCACTTCCTGGCCCGGCTCCCCGCGGAGCCGGGCGCGCCAGCCCCCACCTCGAAGGAGTAGCCATGACCGCAGACCCCCAGCTGGACGTCCGGAGCGAGCCGCCGGCACGCCGCCACACCCTGATCCTCGACACCTACCACGGGCTGGAGCCGGGCGCCGGGTTCGAGCTCGTCAACGACCACGACCCGAAGCCGCTGTACTACCAGTTCGACGCCGAGTACAAGGACCAGTTCACCTGGGACTACCTCGAGGAGGGGCCCGAGGTGTGGCGGGTGCGCATCGGGCGCCCCGCAGCCTGACTCCGGACACCGCTCAGCCGGGCGGGGCTGGGCCACAAGAGAACCGAAGGGGTATGCCGCTGAGCGAGTCAGCGGCATACCCCTTCGTCCTCCTCCGGCGGGGTCAGCGCTCTGCGCGGACCCGGCAAGGAGGGCAGACTGGCTGTCATGACTGACTCGGTCGTCGTGTGCGGTGCCGTCTTCGATGGCGTCTCCGGTGAACTCGCCGGCCGCACCGAGCTGCGGGTGCACGACGGGGTCATCGCCGAGATGGGCCCCTCGGTGAGCCGCTCGGATGCCGAGGTCATCGACCTGTCCGACCGGACGGTCAGCCCCGGGTTCATCGACACCCACGTCCACCTCACCATGGACGCCGGTGCGCTCGCGATGCAGACGCTCGGGTCAACGGCCACCAAGGTGCTCACCGGCCTCTCCCTCGCGAACGAGTACCTGCGCCTCGGTTTCACGACGCTGCGCGACCTCGGCTGCATGGATCCGGAGTTCCCGACGGTCGACCTGCGCAACGCGATCGACCGTGGCCTCGTCACGGGCCCCCGGCTCGTCGTGGCGGCCCACATCCTCAGCTCCACCGGGGGGCATGGAGACCTCAGCGGGTTCTACCCGTCCCGGTGGGACCTGCCCGTGTCCGCCGTCGCAGACAGCATCGGCGAGATCCGCCGGCTCGTGCGCCGCGAGCACGCGCACGGGTCCGACTGGGTCAAGACGGTCAACGCCGGTGGCTACTTCAGCGTCGGGGACGACCCGGCGCGCACCTCGTGGCTCGACGAGGAGCTGGCCGCGCTCTGCGCAACAGCCGCCCAGCTGGGGATGCCGGTGGCCGTCCACACCGGGGCCGCGGACGCGTGTAAGCAGGCGATCCGTGCCGGCGTCCGCAGCCTGGAGCACGCCTACCTCATCGACGAGGAAGGCGCCGAGATGGCAACGGCCGCAGGGGTGTTCGTCGTCCCGACGATGCAGATGACGCAGGAGGACCTCGCCATGCTGCACGCCGGCACGCTGCCCGAGCAGGCCGTCTGGAAGTTCAGCCGGGACAGCGAGCAGATTCTCGAGTCACAGCGCGTCATCGCCGCGAGCGACGTGAAGGTCGCCTACGGGACCGACTGCGGGATGTTCCCGTTCAGCCACGGGATCCTCGAGTTCCAGGCCATGGTGGACGCAGGCTTGACCCCGCTGCGGGCCCTGCGGGCCGGGACGTCAGTGGCCGCCGAGCTGCTGGGACGCGACGACCTGGGTGTGCTGCGCGCGGGCGCGTCCGCCGACCTGGTCGCGATGCCGGGCAACCCGCTCGCCGACATCGCGGTCACCGCGGACGTCGACTTCGTCATGCGCGGCGGCACGGTCGTCCGGGCCGACGAGGCCAGTCGCGGTGGCGCCGCGGCCCGGGCCGAGGACTGACGTGGCCGTTCTCGAGGGGGTGGACCGGTTCCAGCGCCGGCATCCGGCGGCGAACTTCCCGCTCGCGGTCCTCTACAAGTACTTCGACGATTTCGGCCCGCACCTCGCCGCGCTCATCGCCTACTACGCCTTCGTGTCCCTGTTCCCCCTCCTGCTCCTCCTCGCGACCGTGCTGGGTTTCCTGCTGGCGGGTGACCCGGCGCTGCAGCAGAAGGTCCTGCACTCGACGCTGGCGCAGTTCCCGGTGGTCGGGACGCAGCTCGGCGACCCGAAGCGGCTCGGGGGCGGCACGACCGGCGTCGTCGTGGGCATCCTCGGCTCGCTCTACGGCGGCCTGGGGGTCGCCCAGGCCGTCCAGTACGCGATGAACACGGCCTGGCGCGTCCCCCGCAACAGCAGGCCGAACCCGTTCAAGGCCCGGGGTCGCAGCGTGGTCCTGCTCGCCACGGCCGGTCTGGCCGTGCTCGGCACGACGGCGCTGTCCGCCCTCGGCACGCCGGGAACGGGTCCCTTCGAGGCCGTCGGCAAGGGCGTCACGCTGGCCGGCGCCGTGCTGCTCAACGTCACCCTGTTCGTGTTCGTCTTCCGGTTCGCCACGACCCGCGACCTGTCCAGCCGTGACGTGCTCCCCGGGGCGATCGCCGCGGCCATCGCCTGGCAGCTCCTGCAGTCGTTCGGGGTCATCTACGTGTCCCGCGTCGTGAAGAACGCGAGCGCCACCAACGGCGTGTTCGCGGTCGTCCTCGGCATGCTGGCCTTCCTCTACCTCACTGCCGCCATGGTGGTGCTCTGTGTCGAGATCAACGTCGTGCGCACCGACCGGCTGCACCCGCGGTCCCTGCTCACGCCGTTCACCGACAACGTGCGGCTGACCCGCGCCGACCGGCGGTCGTACACGCGGCAGGCCCAGGCCGAGCGGAGCAAGGGCTTCGAAGAGGTGCACGTGTCCTTCGACGAACCGCCTCAGCAGGAGAGCGAACGGCCTCGGCAGGAGAGCGAACGGCCTCGGCAGGAGCAGGACGCCCCGGAGCCCGAGGGAGGCGGACCGTCGAACCGCTCGTCGTGATCGTGCCCGGCTTGGGGCTCACCCACTACCTGCGCCGCCTCGTGGACGAGCTTCGGCGCCACGGCTCCGTGGCGACCGTCCTCGACGTGCTGGGCGCCGCGACGAGGACGCGCGGCACGACGCCTGAGATTGGGGCGATAGCCAGCGCGTCGGCGAGGTGGGTGCGGGAGCGGGCGACCGAGCAGGCTCCGGGTCGTCGTCTCGTCCTGGTGGGCCACTCGACCGGCGCGCAGGCCGCCCTGCGAGCCGCGTTGCAGATCCAGCGCTTCCGCCAGGACGCATCGGTCGTGCTCGCCGGGCCGACGTTCGCGCCGGAACAACGCACCCTTCCCTCGCTCATGCTGCGCCTGCCGCGCGCGTATCGGCACGATCCACCGTCCGAGCTCGCCCCGACGGAGCTGTTGCGGGCGGGCCCTCGTGACCTGCTGTCCCTCGTCCGGTCCGGCCAGCGCGACAAGCCGGAGGTGGCGGTGCGCGACCTGCGGCTGCCGCTGACCCTGACCGCCGGCGTGCACGACGCCCTCGCACCGCGCCAGTGGCTCGAGTTGCTGCGCGCCAACGCGAGCGTCTCGCCGCGATGCCGCGTCGTCGAGCTCGGCGGCTCGCACAACAACCCGTGGACGCACCCGGCGCAGTTGGCCGCGCTCATCCTCACGGCGGGTGATGGTCCGTCCCCACCGGAGCCGCTGCGGTGACAACCGAGCCGCGCGCCCCAGAGGCGGCCCCATCCGGGAGCCACCCCGAGACGGGCTGGCTCTGCCGCGCGCGGAGGGCAACGTGGGCTGGGGGCCGGCTCAGCGTCATACCGCCCAATGGAACTCAGCGGTACACCGCCCAATCGGTATGCCGCTCAGCTGAGCTCGCGCGGCAGCGCGGGCCCGCTCAGGCTGCGATCGCTGACTCCACGAGGCTCCAGAGAACGCCACCACCCAGTCCGAGGGCGAGGCTGAGCGCGCCGGCCATGGCGGCCACGCCGACCGAGGTTCTCCCGGCTGGTTCCTGCGCCTGCGGGCTGCCGCCGGCCGCGCCGG
>NZ_AWQS01000135.1 GCF_000576575.1 Intrasporangium chromatireducens Q5-1 | reverse complement strand
AGCGCACTGTCGATCAGGACTAGCGCACGCTCGATCAGGACTAGCGCACTGTCGATGGGAGGGTCAGGCGTCGGCGAGGGCCTGCCGGAGCAGCTGGACGAGGGCGTCGCGCTGGAGCGTGTCGCCGGAGACCACCTCGACGTCGCTGCCGTCGAGGGCCCGAGCCGCCAGCCCCTGCTTCGCGTCGATGAGCTCGGCGATCTTCGAGTCGATCGTGCCCGCGGCGAGGATGCGCCAAGCCGTCACCGGCTCGTCCTGACCGATCCGGTGGACCCGGTCGATCGCCTGCTGCTGCTCGGCGGCCGTCCAGGACAGCTCCGAGAGCACGACGTTGGACGAGGCGTGCAGGTTGAGGCCGACCCCGGCGGCGAGGAGCGAGCAGACCGCGACGGAGACCTCTGGGTCGTTCTGGAAGGCGTCCACCGCTGCCTGACGCTGGGTCATCGTCTGGTCACCGCGGATCGTGACGGTGCGCAGGCCGGCCTCGTGGAGCACCCGCTCGGCCTCGTCCATGACGTCGATGTGCTTGGCGAAGAAGACGACCTTGCCGACCGAGTGGGACAGCTGCGCGGCGTAGTCGGCGGCCAGGCCCGCCTTGCCCTGGCCGATCCGGCGCACGAGGGTGAAGACGTTGTCGCCCTTGGCGGCCTTGTCGCTCGAGCCGGCCTTGAGCTCGGCCAACGCGACCCGCTGCATGAGGGTGAGGTCCGGCTCGCCGTCGACCTCGACGCCCGAGCCCTCGGCGAGCAGCGCGCGGTAGCGCTTGGCTAGCCGCTCGCCGAGCGCACGCTCCGCCTTGCGGATCGAGCGGCCGATCTCGTCGTCGAGCTCGACCGTGATGTCGGCGATCCGCTTGTCGGGCAGGTCGCTCGCGACGTCGACCTTGCGGCGGCGCACGATGCCCATGTCGATGACGGCCTGCCGTGCCTCCGGGTAGAAGTCGCGGTCGGCCGGCGTCAAGCCGGTCTCGTCGAGCCGCCGCAGGATCGGGGCGGAGGGCTTGCCGTCCCTGATCCAGCCGAGGAACCGCCAGATCGCCCCGAAGTCCTTGACGTCGTTGATGAGCGGCGTGCCGGTGAGGGCGAGCATGAGCGGGTCACCGCCCGGCGTCCCCTCGCGGACGTGGTCGGCGAGCGCCAGCACCTGACGGGAGCGCTGCGACTGGACGTTCTTGATGAAGTGCGCCTCGTCGACGACCATCGAGTGGAAGCCGAAGCTCGACAGCCAGGCGAAGTGCCGGTCGAGGATGGCGTAGTTGACGACGAAGACGTCGGCGAACGCGTCGACGTCGTTGCCGTCGCCGCTGATGATCGTGACGCGCCGCTGGGGCGTCCAGCGCTCGACCTCGCGAGCCCAGTTGATCTTCACGACGTTGGGGACGACCGCGAGCATCGGGTACGCGTTCGCGACCGACGCCGCCAGGACCGACTGGGCGGTCTTGCCGAGGCCCGGCTCGTCGGCGAGCAGGAAGGTGCGGTGCCCCTCGAGGACCGCCTGCAGGAACCGCGACTGGTGCACCATGAGGTGCTGCCCGGGCGGGGAGAAGCGGTCGATCGCGGGCTTGGGCGGCAGCTCCATCGTGGCCGCGCCGCCGCCGGAGCCCTGCTCGAAGGCGCGGTAGAGCGGCTCGAGCAGCTCCCATCGGGCCAGGTTCTGCGGCAGGTAGCTCTCGCGCGCGGCCCGCTCCACGTCGGGAACGAGGAAGGGGTTGGCCATGGCCCGGATGGGAACGGACTGAGGGAGCACCTGCTTCGCGGCGAGCTCCGGGGGCAGGAGCGGCTTGGCCGGCTCGGGGCGCGTGATGACGAGCTCCTCGGGCGAGAGCTCGGCGCCCGACTCGAGCAGCCAGTCGCGGCGCATCTGCTGGGCGGCTGGGCTCGGCTTCGCGTCCGGGTCGAGGAGCCCGAGCAGGCTCGTGTCCCGGGCGGCGATCTGGGCCAGGATCGAGGCGATCCCGTCGAGGCGCTTGAGCAGCTCGTCGCGCTGGGCCGTCGGGATCGTGGTGTCCTCCTTGACGCGGGCCCGCTCGGCCCGCATCAGCAGTGCGATGACCTGGAACTTGGTCCGGTTCGTCGGGGTGGCGCGTCCCTTGGAGGTGACGCGTGCCTCGACCTCCCGCACCCGGCGCGCGAGGACGGGGATGAGCGGCGCCGTGTCGGCACGGCGGTGCTCGCCGTTGGGCTGGGCCGGACGATCGGAGGTCCGGCGGCGAAGTCGCGTTGGCATATTCCTCTTCGTGACGCGGTGGCGACGAGGATCGAGATCCTGCCCTGCGCCACGGCACGGACGATCGAGGTCCAAGCGGACGTCCCGGGGAATCCCTCCTGAGGTCCGATACCTCGCCCCGCTGTGGAACGCAGTGACTCGATTCTACAGCCGGTCGGGCCAGCCTGGTGCCGACCGGTCAGGACAGCCTGCCCCGACCGGTCAGCGCAGCCTGGTGCGACGGGTCAGGTCAGCCTGGTGCCGACCAGAGCGCCGATCGCGTAGGTCACCGCCATCGCGATGAGGCCACCGCCGACGTTGCGCACCATGGCGCGCCCGGTCGGGCTCTTGCCGAGGCGCGCGCTGGCCCAGCCGGTGAGGGCGAGGGCGGCCGCGACGGCGAGCACCGTCACCCAGGTGCGGATCGATGCCGGGCTGAACGTGATGACGAGCAGCGGCAGCAGGGAGCCGACCGTGAACGCCGCCATCGAGGCCCACGCCGCGTGCCACGGGTTCGTCAGGTCGGTCGGGTCGATGCCGAGCTCGACCTCGGCGTGCGCCGCGAGGGCATCGTGAGTGGTCAGCTCCTGCGCGACCTCCTCGGCGAGGGCGCGGCTGATCCCCTTGGCCTCGTAGAGCTGGGTCAGCTCCTCGAGCTCGCCCTCCGGGTCCTCGTGCAGCTCCCGGCGCTCGAGGTGGAGCATGGCCCGCTCGGAGTCGCGCTGCGTGCTGACCGAGACGTACTCGCCGGCCGCCATGGACAGCGCCCCGGCCACGGCGGCGGCGACACCGGCGATGATGATGCTGCCGCGGTCGCTCGTCGCGCCGGCCACACCGACGACGACGCCGGCCGTCGAGACGATGCCGTCGTTGGCGCCGAGGACGGCGGCGCGCAGCCAGTTGAGGCGGGCGCCCAGGCTCTCTCCCTGTGGCTCCGGGTGGTCACCCGTGTTCGGCATCTCGCTGCCGGCGCTGATCTCGGACATCTGCACTCCGATCGGTCGGTTACCCCGATCCTGTCACCCCGGGCGCCCCGATCGGGCTCCGGGCCTCAGGTCGTGGTCGTGTCGTCCGCCCGGTCATCCGACGTGTTGCTCCCGCGACCCCCGAGGCTCGGCAGCTGGGGCAGCTGCGCGCCGTTCTGTTGCGGCCCGAACCCGTTCTGCCCCAGTTGGTTCTGCTGCTGGCCCAGCCCGTTCTGCTGCTGGCCGAAGCCGTTCTGCCCCTGGCCGAAGCCGTTGCGCGAGCGCGGGAACTGCCCACCGCCGGGGAACCCGCCCTGGGTGGCGCCGCGATCCGAGCCGAGCGGCAGCGCAGCGGCCGCGCCGATCGCCCCGGCCGACACCAGGACGATCGTGACTCCCGCGACGACCGCGGTGCGGCCGGCCGACCACCGCGGGCGGCTCGTCGCAGCGGGAGCCGGCTCAGCGGCATACCGATAGGGCTCTGGTGGCGGCGGCACGTCGAGGGGGTTGGTCGTCATGGCGACGACTGTCGGGCGCGCGGCTGTGGCACGGCTGTGGCGCTGCTGTCGCCACGCTGCGGCTCGCCATGACAGCGCGCTCAAAGGGCGCGCACAGGAAGGTACTGGCGCTGGCACAGTGAAGCGGGCTTGACTGGGGGTATGAAGGACAGGACCGCGTCTGCGCCCCAGCTCCAGCGGCTCGACGGCTCGCCTGTGCGCGTGCTCGTCGTCGACGACGAGGCCAACCTCACCGAGCTGCTCGGGATGGCGCTGCGCTACGAGGGCTGGGAGGTGCGCCTCGCCGCGACCGGGATGGAGGCCGTCCGGGTGGCGCGCGAGTTCGACCCCGACGCGGTCGTCCTCGACATGATGCTGCCCGACTTCGACGGGCTCGAGGTGCTGCGGCGGATGCGCGCCGACAACCCGCTCGTCCCCGTCCTGTTCCTCACCGCCAAGGACGCGGTCGAGGACCGCGTCTCCGGCCTGACCGCCGGTGGCGACGACTATGTCACCAAGCCTTTCTCGCTCGAGGAGGTCGTCGCCCGGGTGCGGGCCCTCATGCGTCGCACGACCGTCTCGATGAGCGCCGCTGACTCCGTCCTCGTCGTCGGGGACCTCACCCTCGACGAGGACAGCCACGAGGTGACCCGTGGCGGCGAGGAGATCCACCTGACGGCCACGGAGTTCGAGCTGCTCCGCTACCTGATGCGCAACCCGAAGCGGGTCCTGTCCAAGGCGCAGATCCTCGACCGGGTCTGGAACTACGACTTCGGGGGCCAGGCGAACGTCGTCGAGCTCTACATCTCCTACCTGCGCAAGAAGATCGACGCGGGCCGCGAGCCGATGATCCACACGATGCGGGGCGCTGGGTATGTCCTCAAGCCTGCTCTTTGAGCCGGCCGGGACGACAGGTCCTCCTCCCGCGCAGCCGCCGCCCCCCGAGAGGGGGCCGGACCGGTTGCCGTGGTGGCGCCGCCTGCTCGAGCAGGCGCCGCGCGTGCGACCGCTCTCGCAGTGGACCCTGCGGGCCAAGCTCGTCGCGGCGACCCTGGCCCTCGTCACGGTCGTCACCCTCCTCACCGGTGCCTTCACGATCGTCGCGCTGGACCGCTACCTCACGTCCCAGGTCGACGCGCAGCTGACGTCGGCGCTGGAGCAGGCGACGGGCCCGCGTGACCAGCTGCCCTTCACCCCTGGCGACGGCGACGAGAGCCACCGCGGGCCCGGCAACGAGGGCCTGCTCGCTTTCATCGGCTCGGTCAACTCCGGCTTCGCGACGACCCGTGACAACGAGCGCGTCCCGCTGACCGGCTCCCAGCTGGCCGAGATCAACAACGCCGGCGTCGGCCGCGACGGGACGACCCTCAACCTCGGCGGCGACATCGGGAGCTACCGCCTGATGGCGACGCGCGGGCTCCTCCTGGTCGGCAACACCCGCGCGCCGGTCACGATGGTCGTCGGACTGCCGACCGGCCCGCAGGAGCAGACCGTGCGCCGGATGGTCCTCGTCGCGATCATCTGCGGTGGCGCCGGCATCCTCGTCGCCGGTGGCGTCGGCACCTGGATCGTCCGGCGCACCCTCGCGCCGCTGCGGCGCGTCGCCGCGACCGCGAGCCGTGTCTCCGAGCTCAACCTCACGGAGGGGCAGGTCGCCCTGGGGGAGAGGGTGCCCCCGGAGGACACCGACCCGCACACCGAGGTCGGGCAGGTCGGCGCCGCGTTCAACGACATGCTCGAGCACGTCGACGAGGCGCTGACGGCGCGGCACCAGAGCGAGCAGCGGGTGCGCCAGTTCGTTGCCGACGCCAGCCACGAGCTGCGCACCCCGCTGGCCTCGATCATCGGTTATGCCGAGCTGTCCCAGCGGGAGCGCGAGCCGGTGCCCGAGCGGGTCCGCCACGCCCTGAGCCGGATCGGCAGCGAGGCGGACCGGATGGCGGGGCTCGTCGGCGACCTGCTCCTGCTCGCGCGCCTCGACGCCGGCCGACCCCTCGACCGCACCGAGGTCGACCTGTCCATGCTGGCTGTCAACGCGGTGAGCGACGCCCACGTCGCCGCGCCGGACCACACCTTCTCGATCGACCTGCCCCCGGAGCCGGTCTGCGTCCCCGGCGACGAGCCGCGGCTGCACCAGGTGCTCGCCAACCTCCTGGCCAATGCGCGCACCCACACACCCGCCGGCACGACGGTGACGACCAGCGTCCGCCGCGACGGCGACTGGGTGCGGGTGGGCGTCCACGACAACGGACCCGGCGTGCCGGCTGCCTTGCAGCCCAACGTGTTCGAGCGCTTCGCCCGCGGAGACGACGCCCGCAACCGCGCGAGTGGCAGCACCGGCCTGGGCCTGTCCATCGTCGCCGCGGTCGCGCGCGCCCACGGCGGTCGCGTCGAGCTGCACAGCCGCCCGGGCGACACGACCTTCACCGTGCTGCTCCCCGCCTGCTAGCCGACCGACCCACGAAGGCGCCGTATGCCGCTGAGCCGGCGGAGCGGCATACCGTGTCCGCGGGCACGGGGCGCGTTCTCATGAAACGGGCAAAGTGCCGCCACAGCGACGGCACAGCGCCGACCGCGAGCGTGGACCCGTGACGACGACTCTGGAGCGCGGTGGCGCGACGACCGACCTGACCGACGCACGACGCAGCGCCGCCGCGCGGCAGGGCCGGGTGGCGCGAGCCTGGCGCGGCCCGCAGGAGGACCCGCGGTGGGCCCGCCCGGCTCTGTGGGCGCTGCTGCTCGTCACTCTCGTCCTCTATACCTGGGACCTCACCGCGAGTGGCTGGGCGAACTCGTTCTACTCCGCCGCGGTGCAGGCCGGGAGCCAGAGCTGGAAGGCCTTCCTCTTCGGCAGCTCCGACGCGGGCAACTCCATCACCGTCGACAAGCCACCCGCCTCGTTGTGGGTGATGGCCCTGTCGGTCCGGGTGTTCGGGCTCAGCTCGTTCGCCATCCTCCTGCCCCAGGCGCTCATGGGGGTCGGCACGGTCGCGGTCGTCCATGCCGCGGTGCGGCGCCACTCCGGGCCGGCCGCTGGACTCATCGCCGGGGCCGTCGTTGCGCTGACGCCGGTGGCGACCCTGATGTTCCGGTTCAACAACCCGGATGCCCTGCTGACCCTCCTCATGGCGCTCGCGGCCTGGGCCACCCTGCGCGCGGTCGAGGCGGCGTCCCCTCGTTGGCTCGTGCTTGCCGGCGTGTTCGTCGGCTTCGGGTTCCTCGCCAAGGCGCTCCAGGTGCTCCTCGTCGTGCCGGCGCTCGGCATCGCCTACCTCGTCGCGGCACCGACGACGGTGCGTCGTCGAGTCCTGCACTCGTTGATGGCGATCGGCGCGATGGCCGTCTCGGCCGGGTGGTGGGTCGCGCTGGTGCAGCTCGTGCCCGCGAGCATGCGGCCCTACATCGGCGGCAGCCAGGACAACTCGTTCCTCGGAGCGACGTTCGGCTACAACGGTTTCGGCCGGCTCACCGGCAACGAGACCGGGTCGGTCGGCGGCGGCAACGGCTGGGGCGAGACCGGTCTGCAGCGGATGTTCGGGCCGGGCATCGGCGACCAGATCTCGTGGCTCCTCCCCAGCGCCTTCGTGCTGCTCGCTGTCGGCCTGTGGCTGCGGCGCCGCGCGCCGCGCACCGACCGGATCCGCGCGGCCTACCTGGTCTGGGGCGGCTGGCTCGTCGTGACGATGCTCGTCTTCTCCTTCATGGCCGGCATCTTCCACCAGTACTACACGGTGGCCCTGGCGCCGGCGATCGGCGCGCTCGTCGGCATCGGCGGGGTCGAGGTCTGGAAGCACCGGCACGAGTCGATCGGCACGGTGACGCTGTCCGCGGCAGTGGCCCTCGCGTCGGTCTGGGGCTTCATCCTCCTGTCCGGCACGACCGCCTACGGCGAGTGGCTCCGGTTCGTCGTGCTCGTCATCGGGATGTCGGCGGCACTGCTGGTGTTGGCGTTGAACTGGCTCGACCGGCGGGCAGTTCCCGTCGTGGTGGCGGGGGGCCTCGTCGCGGCCCTCGCCGGCCCCGCGGCCTACAGCATCTCGACCGCGAGCGTCGGGCACACCGGCTCGATCGTCGTGGCGGGACCGACCGCGACGGGCGGAACGGCCGGCTTCGGCGGTGGCCCGGGCGGGTTCGGGCGCCGCGGTGGTGGCCGTGCCGGTGGCCTGCTCGACGCCAGCACGCCGAGCACCGCGGTCGTCGCGGCTCTCACCCAGGACGCCAGCCAGTACACGTGGGCGGCCGCGGCGGTCGGGTCGCAGACGGCGGCCGGGCTGCAGCTCGGCACGGGGTTGCCGGTCATGCCGATCGGCGGGTTCAACGGCTCCGACCCGTCGCCGACGCTGGCCCAGTTCCAGCAGTACGTCGCCCAGGGCCGCATCCACTACTTCGCCGCGAGTGGCCGCGAGGGCGGCTTCGGCGGCGGCTTTGGCGGGGGCTTTGGTGGGGGCGGTTTCGGCGGTGCCTTCGGAGGCGGTGGTTTCGGTGGCGGACCGGGTGGGGCCGCGGGCCCGTCGGGCGGGAGCGATGCCGCCCAGCAGATCGCGTCGTGGGTGCAGGCCAACTTCACGGCCGTCCAGCTCGGTGGACAGACGTTCTATGACCTGACGCAGCCGTTGTCATGACCGTCGCCGGTGGACTGCCGCGTCAGCTGGTGCGGTTCGCCGCGGTCGGGCTCGTCTCGACCGCGGTCCACCTGGGCCTCTTCGCGACCCTGGCGTCCGCCGGCGTCGCGAGCCAGCTCGCCAACGGCACCGCGCTCGTCATCGCGACCATCGGCAACACCGCGGCAAACCGATGGTGGACCTTCGGGGTGGTGGGACGCCACCGTCTCGTGACACACCACGGGCAGGCACTGCTGATCTTCGCGATCACTTGGGTCGCGAGCACGGCGGCACTGGCGGTCCTGCAGGCAGTCCATCCCGCAGCCTCGACAACGTCGCAGACGGCCGTCGTCGCCGCCGCCAACATCGCCTCGACCGTGCTGAGGTTCGTCGCGATGCGGTCGTGGATCTTCCGCGGCCGGCAGGAGCCGCCCGCGCCATCGGCGCCGCCCGCGCTATCGGAGCCGCCCGCGCCATCGGCGTCGGCGGTGCCGCCGGCGTCAGCGGCGGCACCACGGCACCTCAGTCGTGGTCGTCGGGTCCGGCCACCGCGGTCCACCACGGGGCGGTGAACCGGTCCGCGAGCTCGTGTGGCTCGGCGGCGGTGAGGTCAACCCGTTCGCCGACCCTCGGCGCGATGACGGGGACGTCGGCGGCGCGGGCAGCGGTGAGCGTGCGGCGAATCGGCTCGCTCCACCAGTGCATCGCGAGGTTGAACGTCGCCCAGTGGACCGGGAGCATGACCGAGGCGCGGGCGGCCGTGGGCATGGTGCGGGACGTGGTCGTGGGCTCGCCCTCCTCGTGCGCACCGCCGGGTGTGTCGATGCGCTCGTCGCCCGGCAGGAACTCGTCGGCCTCGCCGGCCGCGTCGGCGACCAGGGCCCTCGCGTCGTCGCCGATCCGGTTGACGTCGCGGTGCGCTGCCACGGCCTGCTCCGGATCCATGTGGATGTCGGGCCAGAACGCGTCGTACGCGCCGACGGGCACGAGCGTCAGGTCGAAGGGGCCGAGGTCGGCGCCGATGTGGGCGAAGCGTTTCGAGGTGCCCGAGTCTCCCGCGAACCACGCGCTGTGACGGGGCCCGTGGAACGCCCAGCCTGCGTAGAGCGAGACGCTCTCGACGATGCCGCGACCCGAGTTGTGCCGCGCCTCGGTGCACGTCAGATGGACCCCCTCGACCTGCACCGACTCCCGCCAGTCAAGCGCGGTGACCCGGTCGGGTGCGACTCCCCAGGCGAGCAGGTGCAGGTCGACCCCGAGCGGCACGACGTAGTGCGGCCGGTGCGAGCGCTCGAGGCGGACGATCGAGTCGAAGTCGAGGTGGTCGTAGTGGTCGTGCGAGATGACCACGGCGTCGAGCGGGGGAAGCTCCTCGATCTCGCCCGGCACCGGGTGCATCCGCTTGGGCCCGCGCCCGCGCACGGGCGAGACCCGCTCCCCGAAGACGGGGTCGAGGAGGAACCGTCGACCGTCCAGCTCGAGGAGCGTCGTCGCGTGGCCGTACCACGTCACGGCGAGGTCACCGGTCTGTGGCGGCACCTCGGGCGTGACGATCGGGACCGCACCGACGGCGCGGCCGCGCTTGTGGACCCGGATGGCGGCCAGGGCGGCGCTCGTCTGGGCCTTGACGCGCGGCCGCAGCGAGGGCTCGTCGCCCTGGAACCGGCCATCGCGGAAGTTGGGCGAGTGCTGGACGTGCGCCACGATCGCGCTCGGGGAGGCGCCCATGCGCGTGAAGATTCTGACGACCTGCCGTGCACGAGACCGGGAGCTGACCGTGGCGACGGCGGTCGAGAGCGCCCGCGCCCACGGCCGCTCTGAGGTGGCGAGACTTCGCATGGGCGTCATCTTCCCTGACGCGGCTGTCCGACGCCGCAACGGGTCGCCGAAGCAAGGCGCACCACTTGGCGTCACGTTGATGCGAAGTGGTGTCATAGATGGTGTTGACATGACGTCATAATGGCGTCATGATGGTGCACATGGACATCACCGAGTACGTCGACACCCTCCGAGCAGACCTCGTCCAGGCCGCTCGCGCCATGGGCCCCGAGATCGAGCAGGCGGCCGAGCGGCTGTCCTTCGCACTCGACTCGTCGGCCCGCCTCGCCCTGATGGACGCCTTGTCCCACGCGGCGGCCGAGATCACCAATGAGCTCGACGGCACCTCCGTCGAGGTGCGCCTCCAGGGCCGGGAGCCGGTCTTCGTCGTCGTCCGCAGCGCGCCTGCGCCGGCCGAGCCGATCCCGACGAGCGATGACGCGGCCGACGACGACGGCGAGACGGTCCGCATCACGCTGCGGCTCCCCGAGTCGCTCAAGACGAAGGCGGAGGAGCTCGCCTCCGGTCGTGGCCAGTCGCTCAACACCTGGCTCGTCTCCGCCGTCCGGGCCGCCACGACCCCCGGCCTGACCATCAACGTCGGTCCCTTCGGTGCCGGCCTCTCGACCCCCTCCGGCTCCGGCCGGGTCCGCACGAACAAGCGCGTCCAGGGCTGGGTCCGCTGACCCCCTGCTCGCCCGACCATCGGCCACCAGCCACGAGGAGACCAGCATGGAGCAC
>NZ_AWQS01000134.1 GCF_000576575.1 Intrasporangium chromatireducens Q5-1 | reverse complement strand
GATCGAGAGTGCGCCTCGCCTCAGGGACGCTGGTCGAAGACGTGGCGCCGAACCCAGGCGTGCATCGCGATCGCGGCAGCCGCCCCGGCGTTGATCGAGCGCGTCGACCCGAACTGCTCGATGTGGAGCACGACATCACACTGCGCACGCATCCCCTCTGACAACCCCGGCCCCTCCTGACCGAAGACGAGCACGCACCGCCGCGGCACGTCATACGTCTCGAGGGGCAGCGAGCCGGGGAGGTTGTCGATCCCGACGAGCGCCAGACGCTCGCCCCGCGCCCAGTCCGCCAACGACGCGGCGTCGGGATGGTGGTGCTCGTGCTGGTAGCGGTCGGTCACCATGGCCCCACGTCGGTTCCAGCGGCGCTTCCCGACGATGTGGAACGCCTTGGCGCCCATGGCGTTGGCCGTCCGGATGACCGAGCCGATGTTGAAGTCGTGGCCCCAGTTCTCGACCGCCACGTGGAAGTCGTGCCGCCGCTCGTCGAGGTCGGCGATGATCGCCTCCTGCCGCCAGTAGCGGTAGCGGTCGACGACGTTGCGCCGGTCCCCCTCGCGGAGCAGCTCGGGGTCCCAGCGGTCACCCTCGGGCCAGGGACCCACCCAAGGGCCGGCCCCGATGTCGGCGGCCGGCTCAGTGCGCTGCTCGGCGGGCTCGTCCGGCCCCGGGCCGTGCGTCATGCCGAGGGGCGCGTCGAGGAGCGGGCGCGGCGGCGGGTCCGTGGCACGGGGACTCCCTCGGGAAGGCTGGCTGGTCCGGGCCCGAGTGTAGAGCGGTCCGTATGCCGCGTCGCCGGGTCCGCGATGTGGGCTCGGTCCCGCGCGGGTGCCGTCCCACACAGCGCCGCCACCTACCCTTGTGCCCATGCATGCGCTCGCCGCCCTCGGCCCCAACTGGATGGACCCCGCCTATCTGCTGCAGCAGTTCGGCGGGGCGTTCTTCTGGCTCTCGCTCGCCATCGTCTTCATCGAGTGCGGCCTGCTCTTCCCGATCCTGCCCGGTGACTCGCTCCTGTTCGCCATGGGCCTGTTCATCGCGACGGGCCAGGTCAAGATCCACGTTGTACCGGCAATCCTGCTCCTGTGCGTGGCGGCGTTCCTCGGCAACGTGAGCGGCTACGAGATCGGCCGCGCGCTCGGGACGCCTCTCTACGAGCGACAGGGGCGCTTCATCAACAAGAAGAACTTCGACAAGACCCGCGACTTCTTCGACCACCACGGAAACAAGGCGCTCGTCATCGGCCGCTTCGTACCGATCGTGCGCACCTATGTCACCGTCGTCGCCGGGGTCTCCCGCATGGAGCGGCGGAGGTTCTTCACCTGGAGTGCCGTGGGCGCGGTCGCGTGGGTGCTCGGCGTCATGCTGCTCGGCTTCCTGCTGGGCCAGGCCTTCCCGGCGCTGCAGCACAACATCGAGGCGATCATCCTGCTGATCGTCGCCTTCTCCCTCGTCCCCATGGCGGTCGAGTGGTGGCGACACAAGAAGAAGGCGCGGGCCGAGGCTGCCGCCGAGCGGCCGGTCTCACCCGTCGAGGTCCGCGACACCGACCCCCGCTGAGCCACCCGGTTCGAGGTATTCCACTGCCCGGAACGAGCAGCGGAATACCTCGAACGCGCAGGTCTGCTCAGTCGTTCGGAGGGGTGCGGTCGACGTTGGGGTTCGGCTGCGGCTGACCCTGCTGGCCCGCGTCGTCGTGCCCCGACGTCACGAGGGGGTCGTCGCCACCGGCGCGCCACGGCACGTCGGGCCCGGACAGGCTGCCCGGCTGGGTCGAGGCGCCACCGACGGCCCCCGGCTGGGTGGAGGGCCCGACCGCCCCGGCGGGTCCGCCACCTTCGATGCCGCCCGCGCCGAAGTTGACGTTCGGGGCGACCGCCTCGCTGGCCGGGGTCTCGAAGTACTCGGCCCGCTTGATGCCGGCCATGTTGGCCACGAAGTTCGACGGCACCGACTCGACCTTGGTGTTGAGGTCGCGCACCAATGCGTTGTAGTAGCGCCGGGAGCTGGCGATCCGGTCCTCGGTGCTCGACAGCTCCTGCTGCAGTGCGAGGAAGTTCTGGTTCGCCTTGAGGTCTGGGTAGGCCTCGGCGACCGCGATGAGCCGACCGAGGGCCTGGCTCAGTGCGCCCTCCGTCTGCGCCGCCTGGGCCGGCGTCTGGCCGCCCGACATCGCGACGGATCGCGCCCGCATGACCTCCTCGAGGGTGCCGCGCTCGTGCTGGGCGTAGCCCTTGACGGTCTCGACAAGGTTCGGGATGAGGTCGTGGCGGCGCTTGAGCTCGACGTCGATCTGGCGCCATCCCTCCTCGACCTTGTTGCGGCTGCCGATGAGGCCGTTGTAGGTGGCCACGCCCCAGAAGGCGAGCAGGACGATGAGGCCAAGGATGATCCAGACGACGATCATGAGTGCTCCCCTGTGTGAGGTGTCATTGGTTCGATCCTAGACAGCAGGCGACCACGACTGAGCGTCGCCGAGCGAGCCCCCTCGGAGTCAGTCCGTGACGGCCATCTCGCCGAGCTCGGACCACTCGGTGCCGGGAATGTTCGCGTTGACAATGTCCGGGGTGCGGGCGAGGTAGCGCGGGAGCTCGGACGTCGCGGTGCGGAAGTGGTCGCTCTGCACGTGTGCGGCTCCTGCCGCGTCGTCGCGGAACGCCTCGACGAGGACGTAGACGTTCGGGTCGTCGAGACTGCGCGACCAGTCGAACCAGAGGCAACCCTCCTCGGCGCGCGTCGCCTCGGTGAACGACCGGGACAGCTGCGGCCACTCGTCGGCGTGCTCGGGCTTCACGGGGAACTTGGCGGTGATGAAGATCACGACTGCTCCTCCACTCGGGTCCTTCACTCGGGCTCGTTGCCTGCCAGCCTAGGTTGGCACCATGCCAGCAGGTCCGGCACCCGCCGCCCGTCACCCCGCCGAGAACCGGGTCACCCCCACGGGCGAGGTCATCGCCGCACCCGGTCGCGGGGCTTGGATGGGCAACCGCGGGCGGCTGCACGACGGCTCGGGCTCGCGGACCGTTGTGCGCCACCACCAGTCCCGGGCCTGGATCACCTGCGTCCTGCAGTTCCGCGACCGACGCGTCGCCCAGTGGGACGCGCACCACTACACGCCGCTCTTCTTCCTCGATGAAGCCGTTGCCTTCGCTGCCGGGCACCGGCCGTGTGCGGAGTGCCGTCGGTCTGACTACACGACGTATCGGGACGCGGTCGTCGCGTCCCTCGGCGTCGCACGCCTGTCCGCACCTGACCTCGACCGACAGCTGCATGAGGAGCGTTGGGACCCAGCGCACCGCTCCCGTCGGCTGCACGAGCTCAGCTGGCGAGACCTCCCCGAGGGAGCCTTCGTGCAGCTCGAGGCCGGACCCGCCTTGGTCCGGGCGGACCACCTCACGCCCTGGGAGCCGGACAACTCCTATGGCCCGGACGTCCCCCGCCCCCGCTCGGGCCGCGCCCCCGTCATCACGCCGCCGTCGACGCTCGCCGTGCTGCGCGGCGGCTACCCGGTCCAGCTCGGCGTGCCGGCTCAGCCCAGGCCGAGCTCCTCGAGCGAGTAGACGTAGCGGTAGTCGACGCCCGCCTCGGACCGGATGCGGTCGCCCGCACCGGTCGCGCGGTCGGCGATCGTGGCCACCGCGAGGACGTTGCCACCGGCCTCGCGGACCGCGTCGACCGCGGCCAGCGGCGAGTTGCCGGTCGTCGTCGTGTCCTCCACGACGACGACGTCGCGCCCGTCGACGGACGGGCCCTCGATGCGCTGCTGGAGGCCGTGCGCCTTGCCCGCCTTGCGCACGACGAACGCGTCGAGCCGGTCCCCGGCCGCGGCGGCTGCGTGCAGCATCGACGTCGCCACCGGGTCCGCGCCCAGCGTGAGGCCACCGACAGCGGCATACGACAGGTCGTTGGTCAGCTCGCGCATGACGATGCCGACGAGCGGCGCGGCCTCCCCGTCGAGCGTGATGCGGCGCAGGTCGACGTAGTAGTCCGCCTCCGCCCCGGAGCTGAGCGTCACGCGCCCGTGGACGATGGCCTTGGCCTTGATGATCTCGAGGAGGCGGGCGCGGGCGGCAGCGGCATCAGTCACAGGACGTCATCGTATGCCGCTCACCGCGCTTCCCGACGCACCTGACCTCCCAGCGCGGCCGAGTCGCGAGCCCTGCGTCCCACGAGAAGTGGTATCGAGGCGCCCCGTCGTGGCATCCCGGCCGGCGGGGCCACGAGAAGTGGCGTCAACTCCAGTTGTCGTGGCCACCAGGCCCCGCACGCCACGAAAAGTGGCCTCGACTGCAGCTGTCGTGGCCGGCGGGCCGGGCCTCAGGCAGGCAGGGCCTCGTCCCAGGGTCGGCTCGGGAAGTGACGGCGCCACTCGTTCGACAGTCGGGGGACCGTCATGCCCCGGGCCCGCATCGCCTCGGTGAGCCGACGCAAGGTCCGTGCCGGGGTCGAGTAGAGGTCACTGCTCCGGTTGACGAAGAGACGCCAGTCGTTGGTGTCGACCCACTCACGCCGGCCGAGGTCCCAGCCCCACTGCTCGTCCGACTCGGCGTGCTGCCGGCCGTCGTACTCGATGGCGAGCCGGTAGTCGGGGTAGGCCAGGTCGAACCGGAACCGGACGCTGCCATCCGGGCGGGTGATCTTGTGGTTGACCGCCGGCTCGGGCAGCCCAGCGAGGACCATGAGGAGTCGCAGTCGCGTCTCCATCGCGGAGTCGACCTCGGCGCGCACCAGTGAGGCTGCTCGAACAAGGTGCTGCCCGAGCCGACCCGGCACCTCCGAGGCGGCACCGCAGAGGCGGTCGGGGGTGGTCCGGTCCTTGCGGACCAAGGAGTCACCGAGCACGACCAGGTCGACGAGGGGCAGCGCCCGCAGGTCGGTGAAGGTCTGTGCCGGCGTGGTGAGCGGCACGCCGCGGAACCGGGTCGCCAGGGTCTTCGGCCGGGCGACGTGACCGACGATGCCCTCCCTGCGGCTGCCTCTGGTGCGGCTCGTCACGTGGATGTCAGGCTCGTCGGGCACGACCCCACCCCAGAGCTCGGCGGCCGTGTGGTGGGACAGGGCGCTGCCGGGCTCCGTGACGAGCAGGGCCGCTCGCCCTCGCAGCAACGTGGTGAGGGGGACTCGCGAGTCGATCCAGACACCGCGGAAGAGCTGGGTGTAACGGGGTGGCCGCAACTGCCAGTCGGACAGCTCGGTGCCCCGGATCTCAGAGCTGAGGAACGGCGCCATCGGATCGAAGCCCATGCCTCCAGCGTGGCGGAGCGGGGGCGAGGTCCGTGCGCGTCATCCACAGGCCCCAGCGCCCCACGAGAAGTGGCATCAACATTCCGTGTCGTGGCCAGCGAGCCCCAGACGCCACGAGAAGTGGCATCAACACCCCGTGTCGTGGCCAGCCAACCTCAGACGCCACGAGAAGTGGCATCGACACCCCCCGTCGTGGTCAGCGCGAGCGGGGGCGGTGCACCGTCCGCGCGCGGTTGCGCACGAGCGAACGGGGCAGCACCTTCAGTGCGCCCACGATCGCCTTGTACTGCGCGCCCGGCACGGACACGACCCGGCCCTTCTCCACGTCCGCGAGCGCCGACGCGACGAGGCGCCGCGCGTCGAGCCACATGAACGCCGGCATGCCGTCCATCCGGATCCCGGCCCGCTCGTGGAACTCGGTGTGGGTGAACCCCGGGCACAGCGCAGTCGCCGTCACCCCGGTGCCGGCCAGCTCGTTCGCCAGCCCTTCGGTGAAGGTCGTCACCCACGCCTTCGCCGCCGAGTAGGTGCCCGAGGCGATGAACCCGGCGACGGACGAGACGTTGACGATCCGGCCCCGGCCGCGCTCGCGCATCGACAGGGCGGCCGCATGCGACAGCACCAGCACCGCCCGCACGAGCACGTCCAGGTGACGCTCCTCGTCGGCGATGTCGTTCTGCAGGAACCGGCCCTTGAGCGCGAAGCCGGCGTTGTTGACGAGCACCTCGACCGGCC
This sequence comes from Intrasporangium chromatireducens Q5-1, assembly GCF_000576575.1. GTDB lineage: Bacteria > Actinomycetota > Actinomycetes > Actinomycetales > Dermatophilaceae > Intrasporangium_A > Intrasporangium_A chromatireducens. Next base: position 4,899 of record NZ_AWQS01000134.1, on the reverse strand, counting down.
GGTCCGTCTCCGAGAGACGGTCGGCCACCCGTTGCAGCTGGGCCCGCTGCGAGAGGTCAGCCGCAAGCGTCTCGACGTGAGCGGCATACGTGCTGCGCAGCTCGTCGGCCACCGCGTCGAGCCGTGCGGTGTCGCGCGCGACGATGACGAGGTCGTGCCCACCGGCTGCGAGCTGGCGCGCGAACTCGTGGCCGATCCCGGCGGTCGCGCCGGTGACGAGGGCGGTGGGCTTCGGGGGTGCCATGCCGCCACCCTACGGCCGCGAAGCCCAAAGGGGGACGCACCAATAGGGTTGGGGGCCATGCGCATCGCCACGTGGAACGTCAACTCCATCCGCTCCCGGATCGACCGGGTCGAGGCGTTCCTCGCGCGCACGGAGATCGACGTCATCGCGATCCAGGAGACGAAGGCCCGCGAGGACCAGTTCCCCTTCGAGCGGTTCGCCGCCCTCGGGTACGAGGTGGTGCAGCACGGGCTGAACCAGTGGAACGGCGTCGCGATCGCCTCGCGGGTCGGGCTTGAGGACGTCCAGGTCGGGTTCGACGGGATGCCCGGCTGGGGCGAGCCGCTCGCCGCCGAGGCCCGGGCCATCGGCGCGCTCTGCAACGGGGTGCGCGTCTGGTCGCTCTACATCCCCAACGGGCGGGCGCTCGGTGACCCGCACCTGGCCTACAAGCTCGACTGGCTCCGTGCACTGGCGCAGGCCGGCTCGGGCTGGCTCGCGGCCAACCCGACCGCACAGATCGCGCTCTGCGGTGACTGGAACATCGCGCCGTTCGACGAGGACGTCTGGAGCGTCGAGTACTACGCGCACCGCACGCACACGTCGCCGCCGGAGCGGACGGCGTTCCAGGGTGTCGTCGACGCCGGCTTCGCCGACGTCGTGCGGCCGTATCACCCCGGACCCGGCGTCTACACCTACTGGGACTACACGCAGCTCGCCTTCCCGAAGCGGCGTGGCATGCGGATCGACTTCGCGCTCTGCTCGCCCGCCCTCGCGGCCCGCGTCACGGGGGCGCTCATCGACCGCGAGGAGCGCAAGGGCAAGGGCGCCTCCGACCACGCGCCGGTCGTCATCGAGCTCGCCTGACCCAGCCCTCACCTGATGCGGCCCTCGCCTGACGCGAAAGTGGCGCCGCACCCCGCCCAACGCCCGGCTGACTTCCAGCCAACCTCCAGACTGCCGACCTACCGTGCGAGAAGTGGGACGCAGGAACGAGGTCAACCGGACCATCACGCTGCTGACCGCCTTCATCACCGTGGCGGTCGTGCTCGGGGTGCTGGCGGCGGGCATCGCCGCCCCGTCCGTCGCCGCCCTCGGCACCCTCGCCGAGGCGGGCGACAACGCGTTCAACTCGCTGCCCAGCTCGTTCACGATCAACCCGCTGGCCCAGGGCTCGCGCATCCTGGCGGCCGACGGCTCCGTCATCGCGACCCCGCAGGACGAGAACCGGACCGTCGTGCCCCTCAGCGCGGTCGCGCCGATCATGCGCAAGGCGCAGGTCGCGATCGAGGACAGCCGCTTCTACCAGCACGGCGCGGTCGACCCGCAGGGCATCGTGCGGGCGATCCTCGAGGACGCGCGCACCGGCGCCGCGACCCAGGGCGCGTCGACCCTGACCCAGCAGTTCGTCAAGATGAGCCTTCAGGAGCAGGCGCTGGCCGCCGGGCAGGACACGGCGGCCCAGGCGGCGACGGCGAAGACCCTCATGCGCAAGCTGACCGAGCTGCGCTACGCGACGGCCCTCGAGCGGGTCTGGTCGAAGGACCAGATCCTGGCCGGCTACCTCAACCTCGCCTACTACGGCGACGGCGCCTATGGCGTCGAGGCCGCCGCGGAGCACTACTTCGGCGTCCACGCCAGCAAGCTGACCCTGACGGAGGCGGCCACGCTGGCCGGGCTCGTCCGCAGCCCCAGCGCCACCGACCCGGCGACCCACCCGAAGGCCGCGCAGTCGCGCCGCGACGTCGTCCTCGACCGGATGCACCAGCTCGGCATCATCTCCGACTCGGCGTGGACGAAGGCCAAGAAGCGACCGCTGGCGAAGGACCTGAACATCACCGAGCCGCCGAGCACCTGCGTCAACTCGCCCGAGCCGTACTTCTGTGAGTTCATCATCCCGTGGCTCGAGCAACAGCCCGCGCTCGGCCCGACGGCACAGGCGCGCCACGACCTCCTGTTCCGCGGTGGCCTGACGATCCACACGACCCTTGACCCCAAGATCCAGAAGATCGTCGACACGTCGATCCGCCAGGTCGCCCCGGAGAAGAACCACATCGGGGTCTCGGCGGCTGCGTACGTCACCGAGCCCGGCACCGGCAAGGTCGTCGCCTTCGGGCAGAACACCCAGTACGGGCTCGCGCAGAAGAAGGGCGTCACCGCCATCAACTACGCGGTCGACCAGCAGTACGGCGGCTCCGGCGGCTTCCAGTTCGGCTCCACCGCAAAGGCGTTCGCGCTCGTCACGGCGATGAAGCAGGGCCTCGGCCTGCACGCGAGCATCGACGGACCGGGCGCCGGCCCCCAACAGGCCGCCACGTTCACCAAGCACCAGTTCCCCCAGCCGTGCGGCCTCTACCAGCCGTGGCACGTCTTCAACGACGAGCCCTGGGGCGGCGGCACCATCTCGCTGATGGAGGCGACCGCCAAGTCAGTCAACACCGCCTTCGCCGCCCTCGACTCGAAGATCGGTGTCTGCAACATCCGCAGGACGATGCTCGCTTTCGGCATGCACGCCTCCGACGGGACCCCGATGGGCACCTATCCGCCGCAGATCGTCCTTGGCGCACAGACGATCTCGCCGCAGACCCTCGCCAACGCCTATGCCGGCATCGCCGCCGGCGGCGTCCTCTGCCAGACCTACCCGGTCACCGAGGTCGACCGGGCCGGCAAGCCGATCTGGCAGCCGCAGCCGTCGTGCACGCGGGTCGAGCCCCAGCAGCCGGTCTCGCAGGCCACGAAGTTCCTCGAGTACAACATGACCCACGGCTCCGGCATCCTCAACCAGCTGAGCGGCCGCACCTCCGCCGGCAAGACCGGCACCGCGGACGGCAACTCGCAGTCGTGGTTCGTCGGCTTCACCCCGCAGCTCGCGACGGCCGTGTGGGTCGGCAACCCGACGAACCCGAACCGCCGGATGTTCAACGTGTCGATGGCGGGCAAGTTCTGCAGCTCGATGACGGGAGCGTGCTACGCCGCGCCGATCTGGAAGCGGATCATGAACCGCAGTCTGGCCGGGCAGCCCGCCGCCTCGATGCCCTGAGCCGACCCGCCCGAAAGGTCACGTCCCAGCGCGGCGGGCTCAGCGTCATACCAAAGGGGTATGCCGCTGGGCCGGCGACCGCTCCTGGCGTGGCCTTCGCTACTGCCTGGCGATGCCGGCCTCGTCGGCCGACCTGGTGAGGACGCAGAACTCGTTGCCCTCGGGGTCGGCGAGAACGGCCCAGCCGGTGTCGCCGTCGCGCAGGTCGTTGACCATCGTCGCGCCGAGGCCGAGCAACCGGTCGACCTCCTCGTCCCGGCTGCGGTCGGCCGGGCGGAGGCACAGGTGCATCCGGTTCTTGACCGTCTTCGGCTCGGGGACGCGGAGGAAGAGCAGCGACCGGCCGCCCGGGCCCAGCAGACCCGCCTCGTCGTCATCGTCGTCGGCCGGGTCGGGCTCGAAGTCGTCGAGCACCTGCGCCCACCACGCGGCCTGGGCGCGGGGATCGTGGGCGTCGATCGAGAAGTTCGCGGTCCGGGAAGCCATGCGCCAGCCTTGCACAGGGCGCGGCTGTCCGGCCGGGTCAGGCGGCGGTCGTCTGTTCGCGGGGTCGCCGGGCGGTGCCGAGGGTGAGGGAGACCGCGGCGCCGAGGAGGGCGGCGACCGCGCCGCCGAGCAGGACGGTCTGGACCTGGACGACGCCGGCCCCGATGAGGGCGTCGGTGTCGAGGGGGTTCGGCAGGTGGCGGACCGCCTCGTAGTAGCGGCTCAGGCCGAGCGAGGTGAGCAGCGCGAGACCGACGACCATGCCGACCATCCGGGCGACGACGACGAGTGAGCTGGCGACACCGTGGCCGGACGGTGGAGCGTCGGCGAGGGCGGCGTCGTTGACGGGCGCGATGGCCAGGCCCATGCCGAGACCCACGACGACGAGCACGACGGTCGTCGGGACGGCGTCGGCGAGGGAGTGCACGCCCCAGCGCGACATGGCGACCATGCCGACCCCGGCGAGCGCGAGGCCCACGGCGGCGACCGGTCCGTCGCCGAGCCGGCGGGTGGCGAGGCCACCGAGGAGCGCACCGACGGGGACGGCGAGGAGGAACCGGACGAGGACGAGCGCCGCACGGGTCTCGTCCTGGGTCAGCGTGAGGCGAGCGAGCAGCGGCACGTCGACGACGACGGCGACGAGCGCGGCGCCGACGAGGAGGCTGACCAGCTGGGCCCGCAGGCCGCGTCCGTGGACGACCCCACGCGGGATGAGCGGGTGGCGGGCTCGCCGGTGCCAGATGGCCAGGGCTCCGAGGGCCAGGGCACCGAGCGGGAGCAGGACGAGGCCGAGCGGGCCGACAACCTCCCGTTCGGGGTCGGAGCCGGCGAAGGTGAGCACGAGCGCCCCGAGCGCGACGGCGACGAGGAGGGCGCCGAGGAGGTCGGCGCGGCGCAGCACCGGCCACCACCGGGGCGCGGTGACGACCGCTGCGAGCGCGAGCAGGCCGAGCCCGCCGACGCCGATGGGGGTGAGCAGCCGCGACTCACCGACGAGCGGGATGAACGGGATGCCGAGGGTCACGTCGGTGACGAGCCGGTCCGGCGCCGCGAGGGCGAGACCGACGAGGACGAGCCCGAGCCCGGCGAGGACGGCGCTCACGACCGCGGTGGCCCGGGGGCTGCGGACCAAGGGCCGGAGTTTGCGCTC
>NZ_AWQS01000133.1 GCF_000576575.1 Intrasporangium chromatireducens Q5-1 | reverse complement strand
ACTGCTCACTCTGAGTGAGCAGTGACGCAGGAAGTCGGTTGCTGCCTCGGCCGGCGCAGTGTGAGGGTGAATGGGTGGAGCAGGAGCCCCGGCGCGCGGTCGTCCTCGTCGAGGGACGCAGCGATGCCGTGGTCGTCGAGGCGCTGGCCGCTGCCCGTGGACTGGACACCACCGACGGGGTCGTGCGGGTCGTGGCGATGGGAGGCGTCACGAACATCCGGTCACACCTGCTGCGCCACGCCGATCAGTCGGACGTCCACGTGCTGGGTCTCTGTGACGCGCCGGAGGAGCGGTACGTCGTCCGCGCGTTGCAGGAGGCCGGGCGGCCGGTGACGTGCCGGGCGGAGATGGGCGCCCTCGGGTTCTTCGTGTGCGTGCAGGACCTCGAGGACGAGCTGCTGCGCGCCCTCGGGCCGGAGGCCGTCGAGGACGCGCTGTCGGAGCTGGGTGACCTGGGCCGGTTCCGGACCTTCCAGCGTCAGCCGGAGTGGCGCGGTCGCCCGCTGCCCGACCAGCTGCACCGCTTCGCCGGGAGCGGGTCCGGGCGCAAGCTGGCGTTGGCGGCCCGCTTGGCCCGGCGCCTCACCCCCGCGACGACGCCGCCGCCTCTGGCTGCCCTCGTCGACCGCATGGTCGGTGCGGTCGGCTGAGGGGCCACCTGGGCGGACTGAGCGGGCTGAGGGGCTGAGCGGACTCACTGGATGACGGCGAACCCGCCGGTCCACGAGATCTTCTCGGCCGCGGCAAGGCTGATCTGCAGGAAGCCGACCGCCTCGAGCTCGCGCGCCCGGCGGAGGGATCCGGCGTCGATGGCGCGCAGTCCAGCAGCGCCGACGATGCCCATGACGAGGGCCTTGGCGTCGGCGTCGTCACCCGCGACGAGCACGGTCGTCGGGTTGCCGCCGACCGTCCCCGCGACGAGGGTGCCGGCGAAGGTGGTGTTGAACGCCTTGACGACGCGCGAGTCGGGCAGCGCGGCGGCGATCTCGGCCGCGGCGGACGAGTCGGCCGGGACGGTGAGCGAGTCGAACGTCTCGAAGTTGAGCGGGTTGGTGATGTCGACGACGACCTTGCCCGCGAGGCTGGCGCCGCGGCTCGCGATGATCTCGGAGACCGACGGGTAGGGCACCGCGAGCACGACGACGTCTCCGGTCACGTCCTTGCTCGTGTCCTCGTGGCCGATCAGCTCGACGGTGTTGCCGCCCTTGGCTGTGAGCCCCGCGATGGCCTGGCCCATGTTGCCGTTGCCGATGATCGTGATGTGTGACATGCCGACTCCTTGGTGTGGATTGGTTGTTCTTACAAGCGAATCTACGCCGCAGTGGTTGAAGTGTCAACCAATGCGCTATGATGGTGCCATGACCGAACCCGTCCCCTGGCTCGATGCCCGCGAGCGCGCTGCCTGGCTGCGCCTCGCGGCCATGGTCGAGCTCCTGCCGGGGACGCTCAGCCAGCAGCTGGAGCGCGACGCCGACCTGTCGCACTTCGAGTACTACGTGCTGGCGATGCTGTCCGAGGCACCCGATCGCACCCTCGCCATGTCGGCGCTGGCCCAGCGCACGAACGCCACGCTCCCCCGGCTCTCCCACGTCGTCCGCCGCCTCGAGAACCGCGGCCTGGTCGAGCGCTCCGGCTGCCCCACCGACCGCCGCGTGACGATGGCCCACCTGACGCCAGCCGGCTGGGATCTTGTCGTCGACACGGCGCCCGGCCACGTGCGCCACGTCCGCTCGCTCATCCTCGACGGCCTGACGAGCGAGCAGGTGGACCAGCTGCACGAGATCACCGCCGCGATCCTCGACCGGATCGACCCCCGCGGCTGCATGGTCGACTTCTACACCGACCCGGCCGACACCGCGGGCGGCACTGCCGCGGCCGACGGCGCTCCCGAGGCCAAGACGGCCTGACCGCCCGAACCCCGTGGCGTGGTCATTTCACGCCATCCCGTGCGCCGCAGATGGGCACGATGACGGACGCGCAGCACCCCGCTCCGCTCCTAGCGTCGAGGCATCGACCCAGGAGGAAGCCATGAACACCAGTGGAACTCACGACGATCACGTCGTCAGCACCGTCATCATCGGTGGTGGACAGGCCGGGCTCGCGACGGCGCACGCGCTGCTGTCACGCGGCCAGGACTGCGTCGTCCTCGAGCGCAACGACCGGCTCGGGGACAACTGGCGGCACCACTACGACTCCCTGCGCCTCTACACCCCGGCCCGCTACGACGGCCTGCCCGGCGTGCCCTTCCCGGGCGAGCCGTGGGCCTACCCCACGAAGGACGACGTGGCCGACTACCTGCAGACGTATGCCGCTCAGCTCGGCCTTCCTGTCCGGCTCGGTGTCCGCGTACAGCGGCTGGCCAGGGGGACGGCGGCGGGCGAGGACACCGAGGGCGGCTTCGTCGTCGAGACGACTGCGGGCACCTACCACTGCGACAACGTCGTCGTTGCGACCGGAACCTTTGGTCGGCGGCCGCACCTGCCGGACTTCGCGGCTGACCTGGACCCGGCGATCCTGCAACTGCACTCGAGCGAGTACCGCCGCCCGTCCCAGCTGTCCCCCGGACCGGTCCTCGTCGTCGGTGCCTCGCACTCGGGGTGCGACATCGCCCTCGAGCTGGCCGAGACCCGACCGACGACGCTGGTCGGGCGAGACTGTGGCCAGCTCCCCCTGAGGTGGGACACGCCCCTGCTGCGCGCGGCCCTGCCGGCGGTCCTCTTCGCCTGGCGACACGTGCTGACCCGGCGCACGCCGATGGGGCGGCGGACCATGCCGCACGTCCGGCAGCACGGTGGCCCGATGCTGCGGGTCCAGCGCCAGGACCTGGCGGCCCGCGGCGTCGTGCGCAACGTCTCACGCGTGGAGGGCGTCAGGAACGGCCTGCCGCTGCTCACCGACGGCACGGTCGTCACGGCGACGAACATCGTCTGGGCCACCGGCTTCGAGCAGCACTTCGACTGGATCGACCTGCCGGTCATCGACGAGGACGGGTGGCCGAGGGAGTACCGGGGGGTCGCCGACGACGTGCCCGGCCTCTTCTTCTGCGGCCTGTCGTTCCAGTACTCGTTCTCGTCCATGGTCCTGCCCGGTGTGGGCCGGGACGCCGACTACGTCGCCGGCCGGATCGTCGCCCGGACGCGCGACCGCGCGGAGCGGGCCACGGCACTGGTCCGGGCGTGACCCCGCCGGCCGCCTCACACGAGGTGGTGCTCGTAGGCGTAGGCAGCCGCCGCCGTGCGGCTGCCCACGTCGAGCTTGGTGAAGATGTTGGACAGGTGTCGGGCCACGGTCCGGTCGCTGATGACGAGGAGTGCGGCGATCTGCTGGTTGCTCCGCCCGACGGCGACGAGGCGCAGCACCTCGAGCTCCCGCTCGCTGAGGCCGTCCGGCCGGTCCGGCACGCGGGGTGAGACGAGCTCGTCGATGATCTGCACGGCCGGAGCGGCGCCGAGCCGGGCGAGGACCGCCCGGGCTGCCTCCAGCTCGACGCGGGCCGACCCCTCGTCACCGAGGGCGCGCAGCGCCCGGCCGATGCACACCTGGGCCAGCCCTGCGGCATACGGGTTCTCCAGCCGCGTCCACAGCGAGCGCGCCTTCCGCGCGTAGGGCAGCGCGCCAGTGGGGTCGCCCGCGGCGAGCTCCACGGTCGCCGCCGCCGAGGCTGCATCCGCGTGGACCGCATCGAAGCCGAAACTGTTTGCGAGAGAGTCGAGCTGCGCCGACAGGGAGCGAGCGGTGTCGACGTCGCCACACGCGAGCAGCACTTCGATGAGCCCGGGGAGCACCCGGACCCGGTCAACCGGTGAGCCCGGCTCGGCCACCAGGCGGCGGGCAGCACCGGCGGCCGCGCCCAGCTCGCCTCGATGGGTCCACAGCAGGGCGAGGCCGGGCTGCGGGTCGTAGCCACACTCCCCCGCGAGCCGGAACGACTCGTCCGCACCGTCGAGGTCGCCGAGGATGCGCAGCGCCTCACCTCGCTCGTAGGCCGCCTGGCCGATCGCGGGCAGTTGACCGCCGCCGCGGTAGCGCTCGATGGCGGAGTCGAACTCGTCGACCGCCTCCCGAAGTGCTCCCTGTGCGGCGAGGAGCTGGCCGCGGTGCAATGAGCACTGGCCGGTGAAGGCCACGAGGCTCGGATGGGCCTCGCACCAGCGCTGGAGCCCGGACGTCCACTCGGCCACCCGGCCGACCTCCCGGACCTCCTGGCACCCCTCGATCGCGGTGCAGTAGACGTTGCCGAACACCTCCGGGGAGCGGCCGTGAGCCAACAGCGCGGTCATCGCCTCGTCGAGGAGGGCGAGTCCCTCGGCGACCCGCCCCGACATGATCGTCACGCGACCGAGCCCACACAGCGCCAGCGCCATGAGCTCCCCGTCGTGGTGCCTGCGGCCGGTCTCGACCGCCTCCTCGGCTCTCACGGCGGCACCGGCGAGGTCACCGGACATCGCGCACCGGAACATCTGGGCGAAGGTGATGTAGCCGCGCTCGACAATGTCGGCGGGCACGTCGGCCAACAGTCGCTCGGCCGTGGCGAGCCAACCAGCCGCTTTCGACGGCTCGCCGGACGTGGCCGCGATCATGACCAGATGGAAGGCCGACCGGAGGGCGCCGGGGACGTCGTCGGACCGCAGATGCGCGAGGTGGGCCCGCTCGTCCAGCTCGAGGGCCAGCTCACGTCGGCCCAGGAGATAGGCGGCCTCGCCGGCTCGGTCGAGGTCCTCGGGCGTGAGCGACGACGGGTCGGCATCGGACCAGGTGCCCAGGGCCGCGCTCCAGTCTCCGCGCTCGAAGTCGGCGCGAGCCCGGGCCAGCTCCTCGACGACGCCCACCAGTACCTCCAACAGGAGCGTACGCGTCGCCGGGTGCCGTAGGGCGGCCAACGGCTGCGCCCGCGGACCCGCCATGCGCCCGGGACACTGGCCATGGGGAGGAAGCTCAGCGGCATACCGGGGCATTGAGGGGGCGCGGCGCGCCCCCACGGGAGTCACCTGGTATGCCGCCCAGCGGGCTCCGCGTGACGCGCCGCCTCCGCGCGTGCCGCCAGCGTGCGGGACAGGGTGGCGCCCTCGACGTCGACGTTCGGCAGCACGCGGTCGAGCCAGCGCGGGATCCACCACGCCTTCTCGCCGAGCAGGTGCATGAGCGCGGGGGTCAGCGTCATCCGGACGACGAAGGCGTCGACGAGGACACCGAAGGCGAGGCCGAACCCGATCGGACGGATCATCGTCAGCTCGGCGTGGACGAAGCCGGCGAAGACGGCGACCATGATGAGCGCCGCCGCCGTGACGACGACGCGGCCGTGGTCGAAGCCAGTGAGCACCGCCCGCCGGGCGTCCTGGCCGTGCTGGTGCGCCTCGCGCATGCCCGACACGAGGAACATCTGGTAGTCCATCGCGAGGCCGAAGAGGACGCCGATGAGCAGGGTCGGCAGGAACGACAGGATCGCGCTCGGCTGGTTGACGCCGAGCAGGTCACCGAGCCAGCCCCACTGGTAGACCGCGACGACGGCGCCGAACGCGGCCGCGAGTGACAGGAGGAAGCCGCCCGTCGCGATGAGCGGGACGACGAGTGAGCGGAAGATCAGCACGAGGATCAGCAGCGACAGGCCGACGACGATGCCGAGATAGAGCGGCAGCGAGTCGGAGAGGATCTGCGAGATGTCGATGTTGGCGACCGTCTGGCCGGTGAAGTCGACGGCCGCGCCGGTGGCCGTGGCGATGCCCGGCTCCGCGGCCCGCAGCGCCTCGACGGTCGCGACGGTCGACTCCTCGGCAGGGCCCTCGGCCGGGAGGATCTGGAAGGCGGCGGTGCGCCGGTCCTCGCTCATCCCGAACGGGACCACGGCGGTGACGCCCGTGACCGTCGCGAGCTGGTCGGCGACGTCGAGCGACTTCTCCTCCGCGGCGGACGTGTCGAGACCCGCGGGCAGCGTCGCGACCCCGATGATCGGGCCGTTCGCGCCGGCGCCGAAGTGCTCGGCGGTGAGCGAGTAGGTGCGGTGTGCCGTGGAGTTCGGTGCCTCGGACCCGCCGTCGGGCAGGCCGAGCCGCAGGCTCCCGGCCGGGATCGCGACGACGGCGAGCAGCACGACGCTCGCGAGGGCGAACAGCCACGGGTGCCGGGTGACCCGACCGGCCCACCCGGACCGGGCGTGGGTCGCCGCCTCCTCGTCGCTCTCGACGAGGTGGCCCTCGTCGGACCGCGGCTCGCCCCGGTCGGTGAAGCCGAACTTGCGCCAGGTGCGGCGCGGGATGATCCGGTGCTTGGCGGCCTCGAGCACGGCCGGGGTCAGCGTGAGCGCGACGAGCACGGCGACGGCGACCGTGAAGGCGGCGACGAGGCCCATGACGCCGAGGAACGGCACCCCCGTCACGGTGAGAGCGGCGAGCGCGATGATGACGGTCGAGCCGGCGAAGAGGACGGCGGTGCCCGCAGTGCCGGTGGCCCGCGGGATCGACTCCTCGCGCGGCATCCCGGCGAGCAGCTGGGTGCGGTGCCGGCTGATGATGAACAGGGCGTAGTCGATGCCGACGGCCAGGCCGAGCATCAGCGCGAGCGCGGGCGTCACGGAGTTCATGTCGACGAAGCGGGTCATCGTCAGGGACGCCCCGATGCCGACCGCGACGCCGACGAGCGACATCAGCAGCGGCAGGCCGGCCGCGACGAGCGTGCCGAGGACGACGAGCAGGACGATGCCGGCGATGACGATGCCGGTGATCTCACCGGGGCCGATGACGGAGCTGACGTCCTGGACGATCTCGGCGCTGAAGTCGGCCCGGACACCCTGCGCTGCGAGCGTCCTGCCGATCTCCTGCAGGCGGTCCTTGGTCTGCGTCGAGACCTCCTGCGCGCTACCGACGAACTGGACCTGGGTCAGCGCGACGGTGCCGTCGGTGGAGACGACGTGCAGGGCGGAGCTGCGGGCCACCTGGCGCTCGCCGAGGGCGAGGTCGCGCTCGCCGGTCTGGAGCTGCTGCTTCGAGGCCTGCAGCTTCTTGCTCTGCGCCTCGAGCTGGGCGCGGCCGTCGTCGAGCCGCTGCTGGGCGGCGGCGAGCTGGGGCGGGGTGGGGAAGCCCTTGGGCAGCTGCGCCTTCTGGGCGTCGAGCTGCTGCTGGGCCGCGTCGAGCTTGGCCCGCTCGCTGGCGAGGCGCTGCTCACCGGCCTGCAGCTGGGCCTTGCCGTCGTCGAGCTTCTGACGGGCCTGCTTGGTCTGGTCAGCGGCGCCCGTGAGCTGTGCCTCGACCTGGAACGGGTTGCGGACCTCGCGGACGCCCTTCAGCTTCGACCACTCGTCGATGACCTGCCCGACGGCCCGCTTCTGCGCAGCGGTGAAGGCCGTGTCGTTGGTCGTCGACAGGACAACCGTGCCGATGCCGCCGGACGCGCTCGGGATCTCGTGCTGGAGCCGGTCGAAGACCTGCTGGTAGCCGGCGTTCGGGATCTCGAAGGTGTTGCTCAGCGGCTTGCTGAGGCCGAGGGCACCGGCGGTGGCGAGGCCGAGCAGGACGAGCCAGCCGACGATGACGGTGCGGAAGTGGCGGCGGCTGAACGCGCCGAGCCGGTAGAGCAGGGTTGCCACGGGTGGCCTTTCAGTTCTGGGTTTCGGAGGCGTCGACGACGGGAGCGAAGCCGGTCGCGACGCGGGTCAGTGCGGTCTGGATGAGGTCGTGGAGAGCAGCGGCCGAGACGTCGCCGCGGCTGCGCTCGGGACCGTGCTGCCACTCGAAGAGGGCGGCCCGGCAGGTGCCGATGACGGCGCCGGCGAGGCAGCGCGCCTCGAACGAGGTGAGGTGCGGATAACGGTCCTCGAAGGCCTCGGTGAGGACGGCGTCGGCGGCCTCCCACTGCTCGAGGTCGCTGCCGCGGAGCTGGGGCAGGCGCGGCCCGAGGTCGGCGCACCGGCCGAGCCGGTCGAGCGGCTCCTGCTCGGCAGCACCGGTCATGGCGCGGGCCAGGGTCTCGAGCAGCGGCGCGTCGGCCGGCACCTGCTCCAGCTGCTCGACGGCGGCGTGGAGCAGCAGCTGGACCGGGGCGAAGAAGGCCGCCTCGACGGACGGGAAGTAGTTGAAGAAGGTGCGTCTCGAGACGCCGGCCCGGTCGGCGATGCGCTCGGCGGTGAGTCGAGCGGTGGGGTCCTCGGCGGCGAGGTCGAGGGCCGAGTCGACGATCCGCTCGCGGGTCTCCCGAGTCCGGCGTGAGCGACGCCCGTCCTCGGTGGGTCGGTTCAGCGGCACCGGACAACGGTAAGTCCAAACTTGCACACCGTGCAAATGTGCCGTGTCCGCCCCCTCTGGGTCGAGGTAAAAGCCGGGCACATCCGCCCGCCGAATACCTCGAACCGGGGCGGCCACCTGTTGGGTCGAGGTAAAAGCCGGGCACATCGGGCCGCCGAATACCTCGAACGGGAGGGGAGCGTCGCCGCCGCGTACCGTTGGCGCGTGCGCACCCCGGCCGACCATGACCCCGACGCCGGCCTGATCCGCGTCCGCGGCGCCCACCTGCACAACCTGCAGGGCCTCGACGTCGACATCCCCCGGGACTGCCTCGTCGTCGTCACCGGCGTCTCCGGCTCGGGCAAGTCGTCCCTCGCCTTCGGCACCATCTATGCCGAGTCGCAACGCCGCTTCCTCGAGTCGGTCGCGCCGTATGCCCGCCGCCTCATCAACCAGGTCGAGTCACCGCGGGTCGACTCGGTCACGGGCCTGCCACCGGCCGTCGCCCTCCAGCAGCGCCGCTCCGGCACGAGCACCCGGTCCAGCGTCGGCACCGTCACGACGCTCTCCAACACCCTCCGTATGCTCTTCTCCCGCGCCGGCACCTACCCGCCCGGAGCGGAGCGGCTCGACTCGGACTCCTTCTCCCCCAACACCGTTGCCGGCGCCTGCCCGACCTGCCACGGCCTCGGCCACGTGCACCACCCGGCGGAGGCACTCATGGTGCCCGACCCGTCGCTGTCGATCCGCGAGAGGGCGATCGCGTCGTGGCCCGGCGCCTGGCTCGGCAAGAACTTGCGGGACATCCTCGAGACTCTCGGCCACGACGTCGACCGGCCCTGGCGCGACCTGCCTCCGGCCGAGCGCGAGTGGATCCTCTTCACCGACGAAGAGCCCGTCGTGACAGTGCACCCCGTCCGCGAGGCCGGCCGGATCCAGCGGCCCTACCAGGGCCAGTACATGAGCGCGGCCCGTCACGTCCTGCGCACCCTCTCCGAGTCGAAGAGCGCATCCGCGCGCCGGCGTGCCCTCCAGTTCGTCGAGACCGTGCCCTGCCCGTCGTGCCACGGTCGCCGACTGCGCCCCGAGGCGCTCGCCGTCACCGTCGCGGGCCTGCCCGTCGACGCATGGTGGAGTATGCCGCTGAGCTCGGTCCGCGACCTCGTGCGGCAGGTGCGTGGCGAGGCAGAGGAAGGTGACGTCGCCGCAGCCCTGGCACCGGACCTCGAGGCGCGGCTCGACGTGCTCATGGAGCTCGGCCTCGGCTACCTCTCCCTCGACCGGCAGACACCGACCCTTTCCTCGGGCGAGCTCCAGCGGCTCCGGCTCGCCACGCAGCTGCGGTCGGGCCTGTTCGGCGTGGTCTACGTCCTCGACGAGCCGTCCGCCGGGTTGCACCCAGCCGACCGAGAGCCGCTCCTGACCGTGCTGAACCGCCTTGTCGCCGAAGGGAACTCGGTCCTCGCGGTGGAGCACTCGGTCGATGTGATGCGTCGCGCCGACTGGCTCGTCGACGTTGGGCCGCACGCCGGCGACCTCGGTGGGCGCCTCCTCCACTCCGGCCCGATCGCCGGTCTCGCCGAGGCTTCGGAGTCCGTCACCGCGCCCTACGTCCTCGGCACCGCACCAGCACCGGAGGCACGCGAGCCGCGGGTCCCCCGCGGCGAGCTCACCCTGCACGACATCGACCGGCACAACGTCCTCGGCACGGACGTCACCTTCCCGCTCGGCGTCCTCACCGCCGTCACCGGGGTCTCCGGCTCCGGCAAGTCGACGGTGCTGGAGGTGCTCGGACAGGTCCTCGGCGCCCACCTCGACCCCGGCGCCAGGACCGAGCCGGAAGCGGAGGGCAACGTCGAGGACGAGGAGGTGAGCGGCATACGGTCTCGCCTTCCCCGCACGAGCGGGAGCGAGCACGTGCGCCGCGCCGTCGTCGTCGACCAGCGGCCGATCGGGCGGACGCCGCGGTCCAACCTCGCGACGTACACGGGCCTGTTCGACGGGGTGCGCAAGCTCTTTGCGGAGACGGACGAGGCGAAGCGGCGTGGCTATGGCGTCGGGCGATTCTCCTTCAACGTCAAGGGTGGTCGCTGCGAGACCTGCCAGGGCGAGGGGTTCGTGTCGGTCGAGCTGCTGTTCCTGCCGGGGACGTACCGAGTGTGCCCGACGTGCCACGGGGCTCGCTACAACCCCGAGACGCTCGAGGTGCGCTGGCACGGGCTGACGATCGCGGACGTCCTCGCCCTCAGCGTCGACGAGGCGGCGGGGGTGTTCGCCGACGAGAGAGGGGTCGCGCGCAGCCTGCGCACGCTCGTCGAGGTCGGGCTCGGCTACCTCGGGCTCGGGCAGCCGGCGACCGAGCTGTCCGGCGGGGAGGCGCAGCGGATCAAGCTCGCGACCGAGCTGCAGCGGACGCAGCGGAAGGGGACCGTCTATCTGCTCGATGAGCCGACGACCGGGCTGCACCCGGCCGACGTCGAGGTGCTCATGCGCCAGCTGCAGGGCCTGGTCGACGGCGGCAGCACGGTCGTGGTCGTCGAGCACGACATGACCGTCGTCGCCCAGTGCGACCGCGTCATCGACCTCGGCCCCGGGGCCGGCGAAGCGGGAGGGCGCGTCGTCGCGGCCGGAACCCCTTGGGAGGTGGCGCAGTCCGCGGACAGCCGCACGGCTGCCTACCTCGCCGAGGCCCTCGCCGCCGCTCTCCCCTGACGTCGACCGGTCACTTTCCCCCAGTCGAGAGG
>NZ_AWQS01000132.1 GCF_000576575.1 Intrasporangium chromatireducens Q5-1 | reverse complement strand
CGAAGGGCCACGTGCGCATGCTGGTCCCGTATGACGCTGACCCCAGTCGTGTCGGGAAGTGGCCTTTCGACGTGGTTCCTCCGTCGAGAGGCCACCAACCGACGAGAGGCCACCAACCGTCGAGAGGCCACCTCCCTGCGGGAAGTGGCCTCTCGATCGGTGGGATTGTGCTCTCGACGGAGCGGGGAGTCAGGCCAGGGCGTCGATGATGGCGTTGAGGGTCTGCGACGGGCGCATCACCGCGGCCACCTTCTCGGCGTCGGGGTGGTAGTAGCCGCCGAGGTCGACAGCCTTGCCCTGGGCGTCGATGAGCTCCTGGGCGATCGTCGCCTCGTTGTCGGCGAGCGCCTTGGCCACCGGCTCGAAGGTCGCGGCCAGCTCGGCGTCCTCGGTCTGCTTCGCCAGCTCCTTGGCCCAGTACAGCGCCAGGTAGAAGTGGCTGCCGCGGTTGTCGATCTGGCCGACCTTGCGGGCCGGGGACTTGTTCTCGTCGAGGAAGGTCCCGGTCGCCCGGTCGAGGGTGTCGGCGAGCACCTGGGCGCGTGCGTTGTCGTTGACCTTTGCGAAGTGCTCGAGGCTCACGGCCAGGGCGAGGAACTCGCCGAGGCTGTCCCAGCGGAGGTAGTCCTCCTTGAGCAGCTGCTGGACGTGCTTGGGGGCCGAGCCGCCGGCGCCGGTCTCGAAGAGTCCGCCCCCACCGAGCAGCGGGACGACCGAGAGCATCTTGGCCGACGTGCCGAGCTCGAGGATCGGGAAGAGGTCGGTGAGGTAGTCACGCAGCACGTTGCCGGTGACCGAGATGGTGTCCTGGCCCTTGCGGATGCGCTCGAGGGAGTACTTCGTCGCCTCGACGGGGGAGAGGATCTCGATCGTCAGGCCGTCGGTGTCCTCGTCCTGGAGGTACTCCTTGACCTTGGCGATGAGGTTGCGGTCGTGGGCCCGCGACTCGTCGAGCCAGAAGACGGCCGGGGCGCCGGTCGCCCGGGCGCGCCGCACGGCGAGGGACACCCAGTCGCGGATCGGCACGTCCTTGGCCTGGCAAGCGCGCCAGATGTCACCGGCGGCGACCTCGTGCTCCATGAGGACCGTGCCCGACTCGTCGACGACCCGGACGGTGCCCGGCGCGGCGATCTCGAAGGTCTTGTCGTGGCTGCCGTACTCCTCGGCCTTCTGGGCCATGAGTCCCACGTTGGGCACCGAGCCCATCGTCGAGGGGTCGAAGGCTCCGTTGGCCCGGCAGTCGTCGATGACGACCTGGTAGACGCCGGCGTAGGAGCTGTCCGGCAGGACGGCGAGGGTGTCCTGCTCCTTGCCCTCGGCGTTCCACATGTGGCCGGAGGTGCGGATCATCGCCGGCATGGACGCGTCGACGATGACGTCACTCGGGACGTGCAGGTTGGTGATGCCGCGGTCGGAGTCGACCATCGCGATGGCGGGGCCGTCCGCGAAGCCCTGCTTCACTGCGGCCTCGATCTGCGAACGCTCGTCCTCGGGCAGCGACTCGATGGCGCGGAGCATCGCACCCAGCCCGTCGTTCGGGTTGGCGCCGACGGACGCGAGCTGAGCGGCATACTTCTCGAACAGCGTGGGGAAGAAGGCGCGCACGACGTGCCCGAAGATGATCGGGTCGGAGACCTTCATCATCGTGGCCTTGAGGTGGACCGAGAAGAGGACGTGCTCCTCCTTGGCCCGCGCGATCTGCGCGCGCAGGAACTCCTCGAGCGCGGCGACGCGCATGACGGTCGCGTCGACGACCTCGTCCTTCAGGACCGGGATGGACTCCTTGAGGACCGTTGTGGTGCCGTCGGCAGCCACGTGCTCGACCCGCAGGGCGCCCTCGTGGTCGATGACCACCGACTGCTCGTCGTGGCGGAAGTCGTCCGCGTCCATCGTGGCCACGTTGGTCTTGCTGTCGCTGCTCCACGCCCCCATCGAGTGGGGGTGCTTCCGAGCGTAGTTCTTGACCGAGGCAGGAGCTCGGCGGTCCGAGTTCCCTTCGCGCAGAACGGGGTTGACGGCGGAGCCCTTGACCTTGTCGTAGGCGGCGCGGGCGGCCTTCTCCTCGTCGGTCTGCGGGTCGTCGGGGTAGTCGGGCAGCGCGTAGCCCTGGGCCTGCAGCTCGGCGATCGCGGCCTTGAGCTGCGGGATCGAGGCCGAGATGTTCGGCAGCTTGATGATGTTGGCCTCGGGCCGCTTGGCGAGCTCGCCGAGCTCGGCCAGGGCGTCGGCGACGCGCTGGCCCGGCTCGAGCGCGTCCGGGAAGCTGGCGAGGATCCGCCCGGCGAGCGAGATGT
This sequence comes from Intrasporangium chromatireducens Q5-1, assembly GCF_000576575.1. Taxonomy (GTDB): domain Bacteria; phylum Actinomycetota; class Actinomycetes; order Actinomycetales; family Dermatophilaceae; genus Intrasporangium_A; species Intrasporangium_A chromatireducens. The sequence goes on along the minus strand of NZ_AWQS01000132.1, from coordinate 8,727 downwards.
CCCGGGTGTCCATCGTGACACCCGCCTGCTTCGCGAAGGCCGACACGATCGGCAGCAGGGATGCTGTCGCGAGGGCGGGTGCCTCGTCCGTGTGCGTGTAGATGATGGTCGAGTCAGTCACCGGTGCTCCATTCCGAGGGTCCGACAGAAATCTTGATATCAAGATATCGGATACCGACGCCGTCCGGGCGCCCTCCCCATCCTGCCGACGTGGCAGGGGCCACGCCAGTGCGGGGGTTGACTCCGCGCGCGGACTGAACGATCATTCAAACAACAGGTTGAACGACCATTCAATGACGTTGGGAGCGGCAATGGGCCACGACGACAGGTATGACGGCTACGAGCAGCTGAGCTTCACCCGGCACGACAACGGGGTCCTGCTCATCACGATGGACCGGCCCGAGAAGTACAACGCGACCGACGAGGGGATGCACGGTGAGCTCGCTCGCGTGTGGCGGGACGTCTCCGACGACCCGCAGACCCGCGTCGCGGTCATCACTGGCGCGGGCAAGGCGTTCAGCGCGGGTGGCGACCTCGCGATGGTCGAGCGGCTGGCGGGGGACCATGACCGGGTCGCCCACATGCTGAGCGAGATGAGCGACATCGTCTACGGCATCACCAACTGCGAGAAGCCGGTCATCTCGGCGATCAACGGCGTCGCGGTCGGCGCAGGGACCGTCGTCGGCCTGCTCGCGGACATCTCCATCGTCGCCGAGGACGCCAAGATCGGTGACGGGCACGTCAAGCTCGGCGTCGCCGCGGGGGACCATGCAGCGATCATCTGGCCACTCCTCGCGGGAATGGCCAAGTCGCGCTACTACCTGCTCACGGGCGAGATGGTCGACGGGGCGGAGGCGGAGCGAATCGGGTTGGTAAGCAAGGCCGTTCCCCGGGCCGAGGTGCTGACCGAGGCGATGCGCGTCGCTCAGGTCCTCGCCACCGGATCCCAGATGGCGATCCGCTGGACGAAGCGGTCACTCAACAGCTGGATCCGGCAGGCCGGCCCTATCTTCGACCAGTCCGCTGCCTACGAGATGCTCTGCTTCATGGCCCCCGACGTCGTGGAGGGCTACACGGCGCTGCGCGAGAAGCGGGAACCGCAGTTCCCGTCGGCGCAGTAGCAATGCCCGGCTCGGGCCGCGCCGCGGGAGTATGGGTGCAGCCTCCGGGTTAATTCAGTTTGCCTGAATCCGCCGCACGGCCGTTTTGTGTGAGGCCCTTTGGCATGAATGCTGCCCGTCAGCAGGAGGAGCTGATGAGCCAGGCTCGATCGGCAGTGGTGGCCACTCGATTGGAGCACACGGACGCGGGATCGGTTAGGAGATGCGGGGCTGGCGATGTCAGGTGAGTTGGCCCACCGAGCGGTGGACTGCCTCGGCGGTGCGCTGGCCGGACACGAGGGCGCCCTGGATCGAGGCCGTGTCGCGGTGGTCGCCGCAGACGAAGAGGCCGTCGCCGAGGCTGACCGCGGCCCGCAGCCGCAGCGGGGCCGGCTGCGCCGGCAGCGCCGCCTCGACGCGGTGGTGCGTCACGACCTGCCACGAGCCGGTGTCCCGCCCGTAGATCTCGCCGACGTGGCGGCGCCCCTGCGCCTCGGTCGGCTCCGATCCGGCCCGGTCGAGCAGGCAGGTCGCCTCGACGAGGTGGTGCCCGGGCGGGGCGTAGGAGGGGGCCGCCGCCGTCATGACAGCCGTGTTCCACACTGGCCCGGGAGACGAGGTGGCGGTGCGGCGTCCGTCGACGGCGAGCAGGTTGTGGTGATGCGGTGGCTCCGGCGCCTCGAACCACCAGGTGGCGAGGCCGTGCATCACCGGCGGTGGCAGCGCCGTGAGGCGTGAGGCGCCGACCGGGTCGGTGGCGACGACCACGGCCCGGGCCGAGAGGGTCTGGCCGTCGACAGTGACGGTGGGGGTCGGCCCAGGGCGGACGTGCTCGACCGTGCTGTGCAGCCGGACCCGGTCGCCGAGGCGGTCTGCCAGCTGGGTGGGGAAGGCCTGCATGCCTCCGGCCGGAACGCCGGGCCGACCGAGCACGAACATCCGCACGAGCAGCTGGGTGAAGTGTGCAGAGGACGAGCCGTCGTGCTCGACGAGGACGCCGGCGAGGAACGGGTCGAGCACCTCGCGGCGGAGTCGGCCGGTGACCCCGGCCTCGTCGAGGGAGGCGGCGCGCGTCGAGTCCGACTGCGACAGCACGCCCTTCGGGTCGACGAGCACCCGCCCGGCCCATCGTGCGAGGGCAACCAGTTCCAGCGGACGCAGGTAGCCGCTGCGGAGCGTCGCCGCGAGCAGCCGGGGCTCGCGAACGGGGTCGGCCACGACGGCGAGGCCCCGCTCTTGGCGGACCAGGACGCCGGCGCCGAAGGGTTGGAGGTCGAGCGCCGCGACGTCGACCCACCGCCGCACCGCAGGATAGGCCGGATTCAGCACCTGGAACCCGCGGTCGCACCGGAAGCCGTGGACGACGTCGGTGCGGATCCGACCCCCGACCGCGTCCGACGCCTCGAGGACGAGAGCCTCGTGCCCCAGTTCCCCGAGCCGCTGCGCGCAGCGAAGCCCTGCGAGCCCCGCTCCCACGACGATGACGTCTGCGTCCATGAACGGGCTCACCTCGTTGCTCGACCGGCCTTGTCAGCAGGCTAACCGCATCTCGGATGCGGTCGCGCCGGTCGGCGTGCCGCCCCCGGGTGCCTCAGCCGCGCAGCCGGACCGAGAGACAGGTGACGCAGCCCTCGAGCTTCTCGAACTCCGAGATGTCGACGACCGTCACGTCCAGGCCCCGCTCCCGCAGCAGCTGGGCGGTCCGTGGAGCGGCCGCGGACAGGAGCACCGAGTCACCGCCGAGCAGGACGACGTGCGCGCCGGGCTCTTCGGGGACCGGCAAGTAGCCGACCGCGTCGAAGAGGGACGGGTCGTCGACGACCGGGTCCCAGCCGATGATCGTCCCGTCCGGCAGCGCCGTCAGCGCTGACTTCAGGTGCAGCGCCCTCGTCGTCGGCACCGGCGTGACGGTCAGCCGGAGCGGGGCCAGGGCCGCCGCGAGCTGGCGGATGCCCTCGTCATTGCTCCGACCACCACGGCCGACCCACACCCGGCGGGCGTGCTTGAGGATGTCACCACCGTCGAGCGTGCCCGGCGCCTCGATCTCGACGCAGCGGTACCCCTGCGCCTCGAGGACAGCCCGCAGCCCTTCCTGCTCGGCGCGGCGCTCGACCGCCCCGGACCGGCACAGCACGGCGACGTCGCCATAGACGAAGACCTGGTCCTCGACGAACACCCCGTCCGGGCAGTCGTCTGCGGCCGGGGCCTGAACGAGTGACCACCCACGGTCCTGAAGGACCTGGCAGTACTCCTCCCACTGCCGCTCGGCGAGGCCGGGATCGACCGAGGACGAGCGCTCGATGTGGGTGACGATGCCGTCGGCGAGCTTGGGGGAGGGGCGGCGGACGAGCGCCAGGCGACGGTGCACGGATGCAGCGTATTGCCCCCGCAGCGGGGCGCCGGTCGCAGCCTGCGCCCCTGCCACCGAATCCAGCTCAGCTGCATACGGACGTCGGGGCGCCGGCCACCTGCGCCGCAAGGGTCAGGGATGGCGCTCGATGAGGGCCGCGATGCCGTCGAGGAGCAGCCCCATTCCGCGGTCGAACTCCTCTGCGTAGAAGTTGTCGTCCGGGTCGCCGAGGCTCTCGCTGCCGGCGGCCGTGAGCTGGGGGAACCGCTCGGGGTCGATGAGCTGGGAGATGAGCCCCAGGTAGTTGCCTTGCGGGCTCTCGGGGTCGACCGGGCCCGTGAAGCCCATCTGTACGGACTGGCGGAGGTGGTTCTGCGCCCAGCCGTCGATCGCGAGCATCGCCGAGAGTCGCTGCTCGCTGGTCAGCGGAGTGTCCTCGAGGGCTGCGAGGCCGTGCTCGGTCCAGGCGAGGACGTTGGGCGTGAGCGGGGGAGCGCTCTGGATGAGCTCGACGGTCCAGGGGTGCGCCAGACGACGTTGCGCAATCCCTCGTGCCCACAAGCTGATTCGGTCACGCCACCCGGAGCCGGTGTCGTAGGTGAAGGTCGGCGCACCGTAGGCCACGTCGAGCATGACGGCCTCGAGCTCCTCCTTGCTGTCGACATAGCGGTAGAGCGACATCGTGGTGAAGCCGACCGCGCGGGCGACGCTCTTCATCGAGACCGCCTCGAGTCCCTCCCGGTCGGCGATCTCGACCGCCGCCGCCCCGATGCCCTCGATCGTGCGGCCGGGCTTCGGGCCCCGGCGGCCCTCCGGCTCGCGACCCCAGAGCAGCTGGAGGTAGCGGGGCAGGTCGGTCATGCGGTGAGTGTAGTAACTGCTTGCACCGTACGCAGTAGCGCCACTACGGTGACGAACGACGTATTGCATACACAGAAAGAGCGCGCCCATGAACACCTCCCGTGCAGGCCGCCGCGAGTGGACTGCCCTCGCCGTCCTCTGCCTGCCGCTCCTCATCGTGTCGATGGACGTCTCCGTCCTGTTCTTCGCGGTTCCGCACATCTCGGCCTCGCTCCAGCCGACGGCCACCCAGATGCTCTGGATCTTCGACATCTACGGCTTCGTCCTCGCTGGCCTGCTCCTGACGATGGGCAACGTCGCCGACCGGATCGGCCGCCGCCGACTGCTGCTCATCGGCGCGGTCGCGTTTGCGCTGGCGTCGTTCCTCGCCGCCTACGCCGCGAGCGCGGAGGCGCTCATCCTCGCCCGGGCCGTCCTCGGTCTGGGCGGGGCGACGCTCATGCCCAGCACCCTTGGCATTGTCCGCTCGATGTTCCACGGCGAGGCCGAGAGGGCGAAGGCCGTCGGGATCTGGTCCGCCGTCATGGCGGGCGGCGTCGGGATCGGGCCGGTCGTCAGCGGCCTGCTGCTCGAGCACTTCTGGTGGGGCTCGGTCTTCCTCCTCAACGTCCCGTTCATGGTCCCGTTGCTCGTCCTCGGCCCGGCCCTCCTGCCGGAGTCGCGCAACCCGAGCGCCCGGGTCGACCTGCTGAGCGCCGTCCTCTCTCTTGCCGCGATCCTGCCGATCATCCATGCCATCAAGGGAGTCGCCGCCGATGGCTGGCTGCTGGAGGAGGCCTTGTATGCCGCTGTCGGCCTCTGCGCGGCGGTGGCCTTCGTCGTCCGGCAGGGTCGCGTCGTCTCGCCGATGGTCGACCTCAAGCTGTTCCGCCACAAGGGGTTCGGTGGGTCCGTCGCGGTGCAGGTCACCGGGATGTTCGGCGTCATGGGCAACGCGATCGTCATCACGCAGTACCTGCAGTCCGTCCTCGGCCTGACCCCGCTCGTCGCGGCGCTGTGGAGCCTCCTCCCGTCGGTCGTCGTCGGCGCCGCGGCCCCCGGCGCGGCAGCCCTCTCGACTCGAGTCGGCCGGCCAGCCGTCATGGCAGGCGCCTTCCTCGTCGCAGCAGGCGGGTTCGTCGGCATGCTCACGGCGGGCTCCGGCTCGTCCCTCATGCCGGTCCTCGTCGCCGCGACATTCGTGGCGGCCGGTCTCGTGTCCGTCGCGACCCTGGTGACGGAGTACGCGCTCGCCGTCGCCCCGCCGGAGCGGGCCGGCTCCGTCTCGGCCCTGGTCGAGACCGCCGGTGAGCTCGGCGGGGCCCTCGGCATGGCCGTCCTCGGGAGCATCCTCGGGGCGGTCTATGCCTCCAGGGTGTCGGAGCTGCTTCCCTCCGGCCTCGCCGCCTCGCTCGCAGATGCGGCCGCGGAGACCCTCGGGCAGGCGACCGTTGTGGCCGAGCAGGTCGGCGGACCGGTCGGCCATGGCGTCCTCGACGCGGCCCGCACCGCCTATGTCGAGGCCATGCACGTGACCGACCTCGTCGCCGCCGGGGTCCTCGTCGTCGGTGCGGCGGTCGCCCTCGCGACGCTGCCCCGCCGGTTGGGCCGCCCCGCTGGTGCGGGACCGCAGGCCGCGCGTGAAGCGAGCTCAGCGGCATACGGTGAAAGGGCTTGACCCTCACGCGACGTGAGGCGCCACGCTCGAGGACATGACCGTGAGGACCCAGATGGCGACGTGGACCGTGGGGCAGGTCGCCGACCTGTTCGGCGTGACGGTGCGGACGCTGCACCACTACGACGAGATCGGCCTGCTCGTGCCGAGCGGGCGGTCGGCGGCGGGCTACCGGCTCTACACGGACGCGGACCTGACGCGGCTGCAGCAGGTCGTCGTCTACCGGCGGCTCGAGCTGCCGCTCGACGAGATCCGTGAGCTGCTCGACGGTGGCGAGGACGCAGTCGAGCACCTGCGGCGGCAACGCGACGCGGTCATGTCCCGGCTCGACGAGCTGAGCGAGCTCGTCGCGGCCCTCGACCGAGCACTGGAGCGAGAGATGAGTGACCAGCCAGCAACGCCCGAGGAGATGAAGGAGCTCTTCGGCGACGGGTTCAAGGACGAGTACCAGGCCGAGGCGCAGGAGCGCTGGGGCGAGACCGACGCGTGGAAGCAGTCGGCCGAGCGGACCAAGCGCTACACGAAGGCCGACTGGGCGGCCGTCAAGGCCGAGATGGACGCCGTCAACGCGGCCTTCATCGCGGCGAAGCGGCGCGGCGAGCCGGCGACCGGCGAGGCGGCGATGGACGCGGCCGAGGTCCACCGGCGGCACATCGCCGACCGGTTCTACGACCTCGACCACGAGTTCCACCGCGGACTGGCCGACCTGTACGTATCCGACCCGAGGTTCACGAAGAGCTACGAGGACCTCGAGCCGGGGCTGGCGCAGTATGTCCGGGATGCGATCCACGCCAACTCCGACCGGCACGCCGAGTGAGCATCGCCCCCGGTTCGAGGTATCTACCGGTCAGTGGTGTCCGGGGAATACCTCGAACCAACGAGGGGTGCCGAGGGCGCCGAATGCCGCCGAGCCTCAGCTCTGGCAGAAGAGATGGTCGAACGAGACGGTGACCGTGCCGTCGGCATTGAGAACCGCCTTGGCGTTGTCGTGGAACACCAGGTGCGACCCGTCGGAGCCGGTCGCGTTGATCTGGAAGGTGCTGTGCTCGATGCCGTCGCCGTGGCTGAGCTGGTCGCCGAACGTCGCCGAGAAGTGACCGGTGTAGGTGACCTTGCTCGGGTCGGTCGGGACGAACGTCGCCCGTCCCTCGATGTTGCCCGTCAGCCACGACCCGTGCGAGCCGTTCTTGTTGAGCGTGCCGTGGAAGACCTGGTTCTCCACTGCCGTGACGACGCCCGGATCGCCCGTGCAGGGATTGATGAAGTCGACCACCATGCTGACGTCGTGCTCGGTGTCGGTGAAGGTCGTCGCGCCGTTGCCACCGGCGGTGGCGGTCACCGCTCCGAGGGCCAGGAGCGGCGCCGTGACGAGCGCTGTGCAGGTGGCGCGCAGGGTGGTTCTCATGGGAGTGCTCCTTGTTGCGGTTGTGCTCCTCCCCAACCCTCCACTCTGGTCCTCCTTGGGCCAGGCGGCTGGGCATCAGGACAATCCCAGCGTCTTGGCATCTGGGTCGCATCCTGCGCTGCCCGATCCGGTGCGCAGTCCCACCGCACAGCGGTGACCGATGGGTGAACGGGCGGGGGAGTGCGCTGCGACTCGACCTACCCTTGACGGCATGCGTGTTGGAGTCTTTGGAGCAACGGGTCAGGTCGGTCAGGTCATGCGCGCCCTCCTCGAGGAGCGCGACTTCCCGGTCGACGAGGTGCGGTTCTTCGCGTCGGCGCGGTCCGCGGGCACGACGCTTCCCTTCAAGGGCAAGCAGGTCGAGGTGGAGGACACCGCGACGGCCGACTTCTCCGGCATCGACATCGCCCTGTTCTCCAACGGGGGCTCGACCAGCAAGGAGTATGCGCCGAAGGTCGCCGCCGCCGGTGCCGTCGTCATCGACAACTCCAGCGCCTGGCGCAAGGACCCCGAGGTCCCCCTGGTCGTCTCGGAGGTCAACGCCGACGACCTGACCGAAATCCCCAAGGGGATCGTCGCGAACCCGAACTGCACGACGATGGCGGCGATGCCGGTCCTCGCGCCCCTGCACGAGAAGGCCGGCCTCGTCCGGATGCACGTCGCGAGCTACCAGGCCGTGAGCGGCTCCGGCGGCAAGGGCGTGCAGGAGCTCGACCGTCAGCTGCGCGGCGGCTACGCGGCGGGCGACCCGACCGGCCTCGCGCTGCACGGCGACGCCGTCGAGGTGCCGCAGCCGCAGGTGTATGCGGTGCCGGTCGGCTTCAACGTCGTCCCGGTCGCCGGCTCGATCGTCGACGACGGCTCCCTCGAGACCGACGAGGAGCAGAAGCTGCGCAACGAGTCCCGCAAGATCCTCCACGCGCCGGAGCTGCGCGTGTCGGGGACGTGCGTGCGGGTGCCGGTCTTCACGGGGCACAGTCTCGCGATCCACGCGGAGTTCGAGCACGACATCACCCCCGAGGAGGCGCTCGACCTGCTCAAGAACGCGCCCGGCGTCGTCGTGACCGAGGTGCCCAACCCGCTCGAGGCGGCGGGGCGCGACGAGGTGTTCGTCGGTCGGGTCCGCGCCGACCAGGCGGCTCCGGAGGGCAAGGGTCTCGTCCTCTTCGTCGTCGGCGACAACCTGCGCAAGGGCGCCGCGCTCAACGCCGTCCAGGTCGCCGAGGAGCTCGTCAAGCGGCGCGCCTGACCTCCCAGCCACGAGCATTCGGTATGCCGCTCAGCTCACTTGGCTGAGCGGCATACCTCTCCCTGTGGCTGAGTCCCACCCCGTCGAGAGGCCACCAACCGACGAGAG
>NZ_AWQS01000131.1 GCF_000576575.1 Intrasporangium chromatireducens Q5-1 | reverse complement strand
CGCACGCTCGACCAGAACCAGTGCACTCTCGCTCGGAGGAAGAGCACGCTCGACCAGAACCAGTGCAGAGGAAGCGCACGCTCGACCAGAACCAGTGCACTCTCGATCGTGGGGATTGTGCGCTCGACCGTCGAGATTGTGCTCTCGATCGGGTCGGTGGGCTGGGTCATTCGTAGTGGGGCGGGCGCTGCTCCTGGAGCCAGCGGTCGCGGCCGGCCGGGTCCTCACCGCGGTCGCCCCAGCCGAGTTCGAGGTCGTCCTGGGTGGGACCGTAACCCTCGCCCTCGTCCGACGCCGCGGCGCCAGTGCCCTTGCGGAAGGCACGCCGGCGCTTCCGACGGCCCTTGCCCTTGCCGCTTCCCGTCGCACCGTCTGTCGGCGACGCCTCGGAACCACCGGCCGAGGTGGTGGTGTCGGCCCCGTCCGGGCCAGCGGGCTCCACCGCGTCAGACCCCCCGTCGCCGGGCTGCTCCCCTGCGCCCGCCTCGGCGTCGGCGCAGGTGGGCGGGGCCGCGTCGGCGCGGGGTACGAACGGCTGGTCCCGGGCGAGCGTGACGATCCGGGCGATCTCCCGGGCCGGGTCGCGGAACACGTCGGTGGACCACACGCGCACGTGCTCCCAGCCGAGCCGGCCGAGCTGCTCCGCGCGCAGTCGGTCACGTTCTCGCGTACTGCGGTGAGCGGCATACCGTGGGCCGTCGGTCTCGACGGCGAGCAGGCCACGGCCGCGGTGGTAGGGGTCCTCGACCGCGAGGTCGATCCGCTGGGCACCGGCACCGTGGTCCTCGTGGACGGTGAGGCCGGCGCGGCGCAGCCGCTCGGCGAGGTCGTGCCGCAAGGGGTCGCCGACAGCGGGCGCCGTCTCGGGGACGGTGGCTGCGGCTGGTGGCCCGCCCGCCTCGCAGTAGGCGAGGAAGTCGCGCAGCATCATGGCGCCGCGGGCCTTGAGCCGAGCGGGGTCGAGGTCGGCGGCGTGGAGCGCCGAGACGACCGTCATGCGCTGGCGGGCTCTGGTCATCGCGACGTTGAGGCGGCGCTCGCCGCCCTCCTGGTTGAGCGGGCCGAACCGGTGCAGGACCCGCCCGTGCGGCGTCTTGCCGTAGCCGACCGACAGGATGATCGCGTCGCGCTCGTCGCCCTGGACGCGCTCGAGGTTCTTGACGAAGAACCGCTCGTCCCGGTCCTCGGAGAAGAAGGGGGACAGCTCGGGTGCCTCGCGCAGGGCGGTGGTGACCGCCTCCTGCAGGCGAAGGGCGTGGGTGATGCCGAGCGCGATGACCCCGAGGCTCTCCTGCGGGCGGGTCCGCGCGTGCTCGAGGACGAGCTCGACGACCCGGTCGACCTCGGACGGGGTGGTCTCGATGGCCTGCACGCCGTGCTCGACCCGAGCGACGCCGTCGACCGGCTCGAGCCGCACCGACGAGGCCAGCGAGGTGCCGGGGAAGGTCGTCAAGGTGCCGTCGTACATCGCGTCGTTGGCGAAGGCGATGAGCCGCTCGTCGCGCGACCGGTAGTGCCAGGTCAGCTGGCGGGTCGGCAGGGCGGCGGCGAGGACGTCGAGGATCGACTCGAACCCGTCGGTGAGGACGTCCTCGTCGGTGCTCGGCTCGTCGTCGGACACGACGGTGAAGAAGTTGGTCGGGGGCAGCTGCCGCTCGTCGCCGGCGACGACGACCTGCCGGGCCCGGGAGATCGCCGAGACCGCCTGGGCCGGCTGGATCTGGGAGGCTTCGTCGAAGATGACGACGTCGAACCAGCGGCCGGGCGGCAGGGTCGAGGCGACGACGAGCGGGCTCATCGCCCAGCACGGCTTGATGGCGGTGAGCGTGCGGCCTGCCTGGGGCACGAGGTCGCGCAGCGCCTTGTGCCGCCGTGCCTTGCCGGCCTCGGCGCGCACGAGCGCCTCGTGGGCCGGGTTGTCCGAGAGCACCTCGCGGATGTTGCGGGCCACCGAGCTGCGGACCCGCTCGACGGTGGCGGCGAGGTGGGCGTGGTCGGACGCGACGTACTCGTCGACCGCGCGCCGCAGGCCGGCGCCGTCGTGGGCGCCGTAGTCGGGGTCGCGGACCGTGATGTCCTGGGCGACCGAGGCCCACCAGACGTGCTCGACCTCCCCCGTCACGGCCTCCGCCGGCACCCCGCGGGCGGCCAGCTCGTCGATGATGGGCCCGAGCCCGGCGGCGCGGACGTCGTCGAGCGCGGCGGTGACGTTGGGCAGGACGGCGAGACGGTCGGACCGTGCTGCGAGCGCGGCGAGCCGCTCGCGCAGCTGGGCCAACGGCATGGCGCGCAGGTCGTCGCCGTTCTCGCCGGTCGCGAGGCGGGCGGCGAGCCAGTCGAGGTCCGCGCCGACGCGCTCGAGCAGCTCGCTGCCCTCGTCGAGACGCGGTGAGATCTCCGGGCGACCGCCACCACCGACGAGGGCGGCCCAGTGCTGGCGCTGCTCGCTCGCGGCCACCAGCTCCTCGTGCAGGTTGGCCGGCGGGCGGCCGGGGCGCAGCAGTCGCTTGGTCTGGTGGGCGACCCGGCGACGGGTCAGCCAGCTCATCTGCACGTCGTGCTCCAGGCGCCAGTCGCGGCTGGCGGTCGCGGCGATGGGCTCGGTCAGCGGGACGTCGAAGATCTGGGGACGGAAGACCTCGAGGGTGTGCCGCACGTGGGACATCGTGGCGAACGCCGACTGCCAGTCGGCGAGCGAGTTCGCCTGCGGCACTTGGGACTCGGACAGGATGCCGTTGAGGTGGGTGGCGACGGCCTCGAGGTCGGTGGAGCTGAGCCCGGTGGTGATGTCGAGGGCCCGGGCGGCGTCGTCGGCGGTGAGGATGCGGGCGCCGAACCACGGGTCGTCCCCGTCGGCCGTCCACGCGCCGAGACCGACGGCGTCGCGCAGCCGTCGCCCGAGCTCGACGGCGCGGGCCCGGCTCAGGCCGAGGATGTCGGGACCGGTGAGGCGCACGTGCGAGGTCGGTGCCGGTCGGCGGCTGGCGAGCTCGGCCATCGCCTCCTGGACGTCGTGGGCCGAGACGCCCCACGGCTCGCGCACCCGGTGGAGCGCCCGGACGTGGCGGATGAGCCGGGAGCGCCGGTCGCGCAGCGTCTCCGAGGTGGGGTCGCTCGTCGGGGGGCGGTGCTCGAGGGCGGCGTCGAGGCTCGCGGCGAACTGCTTGGCGATCGCGCGCCGGTTCGTCGTGCCGTCGTGTGCGTCGAGGACGAGGTCGCCCAGGCCGAGCCGGTCGAGCCGCGAGACGACCGCGTCGATGGCGGCGCGCTTCTCGGCGACGAAGAGCACCGACTTGCCCTCGGCGGTGAGCGCGGCGACGAGGTTGGCGATCGTCTGCGACTTGCCGGTGCCGGGCGGTCCCTTGATGACGAGGTGGGCGCCGGCCCGGACCGCGTCGATGGCCGCCTGCTGCGAGGAGTCGGCGTCGAGGACGAGGTGCTCACGCTCGGGGTCGGGGTCGGGGTCCGTCTCCGGGACGCGCAACCGGACCGCGGCGAGCGCCGACTCGTCCCCGGCCAGGGCCGCCACGACGTCGTGATCGGCGAGCGAATCGCCTTGCAGGGCAAGGTCCGCCACCATGGGCAGCTTGGCGTAGGAGAAGGTGCCGATGACGAGCCGTGGGGCGATCTGGAAGTCGGGGATGGCCGCGCAGGCGTGCGTCAGCGCGGCATAGGTGGGGTAGGGGTCGAAGGCGTTGCCGACCTCGGCGAGGTCCGCGAGGGCGTCCCCGTCGAGCTCGATGCCCTGCTCGGACCGGAGGTACTCGCGCAGGACGGGGTTGAACTCCGCCTCGGGACCGAGGACGACCTCGAAGTCCTCCTGGGCCGCTCCGGTCGGCCGGAGCAGGCACGTGCGCAGGAGCACCGGGGCGGCCGGCGGCCGCGCCGCGCGGGGCACCGACCAGGTCGCCATGCCGATCGCGATGAAGCCGGCGGCGATGCCGCGCTCCTCCTGCAGCTCGAGCGCCTTGGCGCGGATCGCGCGCGCCCGGTGGCGCGCCTCGTCGAGCGCGCCGGGCTCCCGGAACAGGTCGCTGAGTCGGGTCTGCCGACCCGCGAGCAGCATCGAGACGCCGCCGGGGTGGGCGGTGGTCAGGTCGAGGCTGCCGGCAGCGAGGTCGCGGTACCACAGCAGGGTGTTGCGACCGCCCAGGTCGACGAGCGTGCGCTGCCAGACCTTGACGGCGGCCGCGACCCGCTCCGCGCGTGGGTCGACCGAGCCCCGCGTGGCGGTGGCCGTGCCGGCCGACGGGGCGTCAGTCATTGCTGCAGGCTAACAAGGGGGCCGCCCGGCACCGTGGAGGACATCCGGTATGCCGCTCCCCCACCGCGCGCCGGCCGGGGCGGTCCCGACGGGGTGGGCTCAGCGGCATACCGCTCCCCCACCGCGCGCTGGCCGGGGCGGGAGGTGCGCACCGGGGCTGCATCCCGCTCGCCCGGCTCCGCCGGGCGTTCGGCGTGGGGTTTGCGCAGCGTCAGAGACCGACCCCGAAGACGAGGGGGACCAACGTCGAGAGGACGACGAACAGGATCACGATCGACGCGAGGTTCAGCCACATTCCGGCGCGCATCATCTGCTTGATGCTGACCTCTCCCGAGCCGAACGCGACGGCGTTCGACGGGGTCGCCACCGGCAACATGTAGGCGGAGCAGACGGCCAGGGTGACGGTGATCGTCATGAGGAGCGGGTCCATGCCGATGCCGACGGCGACGGCACCGAAGATGGGGAAGAAGGCCGCGGCCGTTGCCGTGTTGGACGTCAGCTCGGTGAGCGCGAGGCCCACGACCGCGACGACGAGGAGCACCACGACGGTGGGCAGGTGGCTCAGGGCGGTGACCTGGCTGCCGATCCATTTCGACAGACCCGTCGCGGAGAACATCGCCGAGAGCGACAGTCCCCCGCCGAAGAGGAGCAGCAGGCCCCAGGGAATCTCGGCGGCCGCACTCCACTCGAGCAGAGGCGCGCCCGAACGGTCCTCGGAGCGGCTGCGGGCCGGCACGAGGAAGCAGGCGATGGCAGCAGCCATGGCGACCTGCGGGTCGGAGATGTTGTCGAGGAAGGGCGCCGCCTTGGCGACGGCCGGCAGCTGCGCGAGGAGGGGGACGAAGACCCAGAAGAAGATGGCTGCCAGGAAGATCAGGCCGACGCGCCGCTCTGCGGTGGTGAGCCGACCGAGCTTGCCGAGCTCCGCGTTGATGACGGCCGCACCACCGGGGATCTCGTCGACCTCGGCGCGGAAGACGATCTTCGTCAAAACGACCCAGACGAGCACGAGCATGACGACGGCCCACGGCACACCAACGAGCATCCACTGGCCGAACCCGACGTCGATGCCGTGGCTCTTGGCGAGGTAGGCCTTCATCAGGGCCATGGGCGGCTGCCCGATGAGCGTTGCGGTCGAGCCGATCGTGACGCCATAGGCGACGCCGAGCAGCATGGCGGCCGCGAACTTGGTCCCACCGGCGCGCTCGTCCACCTTGCGCACGAGACGCAGGATCGAGACCGCGATGGGCACCATGATCACGGCGGTGGCCGTGTTGGACACCCAGGCCGAGATGAAGGCGGAGGCCGCCATGAGCCCGAACACGATCTGGGCCGGCTTGGTGCCGACCGCTCGGATGGTCAGCAGCGCGACCCGCAGGTGCAGGTTCGACTTCTCCGTCGCGAGCCCGAGGACGACGCCTCCGAGGACGAGGAAGACCACGGAGTCGGCATACGGGGCCGCGACCTCCTTCAGCGGCGCCATCCCGAACAGGGGGAAGAGGACCAGTGGCAGGAGGGAGGTGACGGGGATCGGGGCGGCCTCGGTCATCCACCACAGCGCCATCCAGAGTGCCGAGCCGGCGGCAGCGCGCCCGCCGAAGGAGAGCGACTCGGGCAGCAGGAGCGTCAGGACCAGTCCCGCGACCGGCCCGAGCGCGAGAGCCCACCAGTTCCGGCGACGCGGCTCGCCACCTCCGGTGTCGGACGGCTGCGCCGCCGCCCCCTGGGGTGCGCCCGGAGCCTGGGGCTCGTCGGGCAGGTGCCGTGAGTCGAGGAGAGTCATGCGAGTCCTTGCCGTCCAGTCGGATCACGCCGGCGTTGGCGCGACAGGCTCGACCGTAGGACCCAATTGAGTAAAGGTGAAGGATCTATTACCTCTCGATTGAGACGATGGACCTCTGGATGGGTTCGCCTCGGCCCCTCCCGACGTCAGTCGCCTGTCTGCTCCTCGGGCTGGTCCTCGTGCCGGTCCTCGTGCTGCTGCGCCGGACGGCGGATCGGCTCACTCGGGGCGGGCTTGGCCGGGATGCGGATGATGCCGCGCTCGAAGTCGCGCAGCGGGTCGCCCTCGGACTCGGGGATCTGCGCCTCGAGCCGCTTGCGGTCCCGCTCCTCCCGGAAGTGCCGGTGCCCGGGATTGAAGATCTCGATCAAGCCGTCCCACGACATGAGATCACCGTATGCCGCACAGCGCGCTTCCGTCGCACGTTCCCGAGGGTGCGTGGCGGCGTGGGCCCGGCTCGATGGGCTGAGCGTCGCGCGACCGTGCGGGTCGGGTCATGCCTCGATGCGCTGCTCGAAGTGCTCGACCTCCGGGAAGGGGTCGTAGAAGTGGTGCAGGAGCCGGCGCCACTCCTGGTAGCCGGGCGAGCACCGGAATCCCTCGGTGTGGTCCTCGAGGCGCTCCCACTCGACGAGCAGCAGGTAGGTGCTGGGGCGCTCGACGCCTCGGGAGAGGGAGAGGCGCCGGAAGCCGGCGGTTGCGGCGATGATGCGGCGGGCGTCGGCGAAGGCCCGCTCGAAGTCAGGTTCACTGCCCGGTCGTACGGCCAGGAGGGCGTGCTCGAGGATCACTCGGGGACCCTAGCGTTCCGGTAGGCCAGTCCGGCACCGAAGGGTGCGTCGGAGGTGAGGGTGGGTGCCCGTCTGGGAGCGGACAGCGGGTGGTCGGATCGTGGATGACCTCCACGCCCGGCCGTGGGGCGCTTCGGCGGTCAGGGCTGGGCGAGCCACTCGCCGTAGAAGAGCGCCAGTCCTGCCGCGCTGCAGATGCCGGCGATGATCCAGAAGCGGGCGACGATGGTGACCTCGGACCACCCGACCATCTCGAAAGTGATGGTGAAGGGGCGCTATCCGAAAGACTCTCCGGCCGGTCGTCTTGAAGCTGATGACCTGGATGATGACCGACGCGGTGACGATGACGAAGAGCCCACCCAGCACCACGAGCAGCAGCTGCGTGTGGGTAAGGATGGCCATCCCGGCCAGCGCCGCGCCGAGCGACAACGAGCCGGTGTCGCCCATGATGATCTCGGCGGGCGAGGCGTTCCACCAGAGGAATCCGAAGCAGGCGCCGGCGATGGCGCAGGAGACGACAGCGAGGTCCAGGGCAGCGGGCACGTCGTAGCATTTCGGCCCGGGCAGCACCTGGCACCCCTGGTTGAACTGCCACAGGCTGATCATCGTGTAGGCGCCGAACACCATGACGGACGCTCCGGTGGCCAAGCCGTCCAGGCCATCGGTGATGTTCACGCCGTTCGAGGCCCCGGCGATCAGCACGTTCGACCACGCGATGAACAAGATGACGGCCAGCACGGGGCCGGCGAAGGCGAGGTCCAGCCGCGTGTCCCGGACGAAGGAGATGGCGGTGGAGGCCGGTCGCATCCCGCGGGAGTCGGTCATCAGGAGGGCGGCGAGGGCGAAGACGACGGTGACGAGGGTCTGGCCGAGAAGCTTCTGCTTCGAGGTGAGGCCGAGGCTGCGTTCCTTGCGGATCTTGGTGAAGTCGTCCAGGAACCCGACGATCCCGAGCCCTGTGAGCAGGAAGAGCACGAGCACGGCACTCAGCGAGATGGAGCTCGGGACCACCTGCAGCACTCCCGTGCCGCCGAGGACGCGCAGGAGCGCGTGTGAGCCGAAGTACCCGACGAGCGCCGCGGCGATGATCACGACGCCACCCATGGTGGGCTTGCCCCGCTTGACGTGGTGGTGGACGAGGTCGTCCCGGATGAACTGGCCGTAGCGGCGCCGGACGAGGAAGGCGATGAACGGTTTCGTGCAGAGCAGTGCCATGGCCATCGAGATACCGCCGGCCAGCAGGACATCGACCATTAGGATTCCTTGCTGCCCTTTCGGCCCGGTGGGGTGTGGCTTGAGCGGTGGGTGCGGCTTGGGCGGGGGCCGGCGGCGCGTGGGTACGGCGTCGCCCAGTTCGCCGGTCCAACCTAGATCAGGAGGCGAAGCCCACCGGGGACCCGGGCGGCCCTCGAGGTGTCGGCCGTCGTGGTGAGGGGCCGTCCCGACATTCGTTCCCGGGCGCGGCTCGTGGTGACCGGGACGTCAGAAGCACGGAAGACGGCCGCCGTGGCGACTCGTTTGTGCCGGCGAGGCGTGACAGTGCTTTCCCCCGACGGTGTCGGCGCATCGACGGAGCGGGGTCAGTGAGCCTGTCGAGAATGTGTCACGGTTGCCTCGGCGCGCGACGAGCCTGGGCGAGGGCCGCTGTTCCGGCCGCACCGAGCAGGAGGGCGGGGACAACGACCGGTGAACGCCAGGGCGCGAACTCGCCATAGGACGCGACCGCGACCCAAGCCGCCCAGGCGAGCAGAATCGCGGTGACGAGCTCGACGCACGCCAGGGCGATCGACAACCGCAGCGACCGCCGCGGTGCCTTTGACCGTGCCACCGCGCAGGCGACCGCGGCTGCGGCGAAGGTGAGCACAGGCAGGACGAGCATGCCGCCCACTACGGCATACCCGCCCTCCAGCTCGGCGTTGGGGCGGGTGCCCGCATAGAGCAGGACCAGGACCACGCCGACCGCAGCGGCGGCGACCACCAGGTGAGCCAGCGCGATCAGAGGCTGAACCCGGCTCGAACTGGCATGGGCGGGCGGGGCGGTCATGCCTCAAGTTCACCATCTGGCCAGAACACCCGCCTGAGCTTCAGAACCCAGCCGAAACGCGGATGAGTACGACCGACTCCAGTCGGTGGACCTGTCCTGACGAGCGGGACGCGCCGCTCGTCGGATCCACGTCCGCCATGGCCTCCTTCTCGTCAACAGGTGGGTGAAACGGGCCCCGGCTTGCTGGGCGGTCTGCTATCCAGTCCGCATGAGTGATGACAATGTGCACTGGATCGCCGACATCGTGGCCCACACGAAGTCGGCAGCGGGGCTGCCGCCCCGCTGGGGCGAAGAAGCCACACCGCTGACCCCGGAGGAGGAGATGGAGGATGCCCCGTGGCCCGCTCGCCTGCGCTCGGGCATGACGACCGCCGAGCTGCTGCCCTACGGTGCCGGGGCACTCGTCACTGACGACGAGGAAACGCATGAGCTGGTGCGGCTCGTCGCGAAGCCGGTCGACGCGCCGGGAGGTCGCATCACCGTCTGCGACCCAGTTTCCATGGCATGGCAAGGACCGCCCACACAGCTCGAGCTAAAAGGTGACCTGCTTCCCGTCGAGGTTGCCGTGATCCGGTATGCCACCGCGCGCGGAGAGCTTGTTCGGCCCTGTGTCGCGGTCGTGGGCGACGTCTCCGCGGTTGAGTCCTGGGTCGAGCCCCCGGTCCCCTCCACGCGCCTCTCCATCGACGTGGGATGCGGTGCCTTCATCGCTGCCGACGACGTCGCCCTCGTCGCCGCGAAGGCGGACGAGCTCACCACTGAACTCGATCGGCAGGGCGTGTTCACCGTGGAGGTCGAGGACCGGGTGAGCGGGGTGCTGTTCGCGAGCGGCGACGGACCGGGGGACTACGAGATGCTGGTCGGGCGAGGCCGAGGCGCGCGTCCCGTCGCCCTCCTTGTTGACCTCAGGGTGCTCTCCCGCTGACCTGACGCTGCGGTGCCACCGGCCGGGGTCTCGGGACACGTTCCTCCAAACGGCGGGTCGACTTCGGCCCTCTCCTTCGCCCATCGTCGGCGGCCCGAGGCCCATTGGATGTGTGGACCAGCCCTCCACTACCCTGTCACCGTTGGTCGCCTGGCGGTCCCCCAGTTACATCACGGGTTGCGCCACGGTTTCCAGCAGGAGTTTCAGCCATGTCCGCCCTCGTAGCTCAGGGGATAGAGCACCGCTCTCCTAAAGCGGGTGTCGCAGGTTCGAATCCTGCCGGGGGCACGCTCTCTTTTAAGCCTCTGACCTGCCGAAACGCGGGATCTCGACCCTTGAAGTCAATGTCCTCTCCGCCGCTCTGACCGGCGGGATTCCGCCAAGATTCCGCCGGAGGTGCTCAAGCTCACCGCTTGAGTCCGCCGAGGGACGAAGCGGCCCTCACAGCGGGCGGCAAGAGCCGGATCTTGTCCCGAAGGCTTGAAACCCTGGGAGCGGCGCACGAACTTCCATCGGAAGCTCCCCAAGGGTTCAACGGATCCGCCTTCTTGCCGGAGGGACCGTGGCACGCTCGACCGCGTCTTAGGCGCCTACCTGTGGGCGCCCACTTCGCCCACTGTGGGGCAGCGTCAGCGCCCAGGTGAGGGGGCAGCTTGCACTTGCTGAAGCCGCGTATGAACCAGTGAAGACGTTGCTCGCGAAGCTCCAGACCAAGAGCATGGGCCTGCCCGTTAGATCAAAGGCCCGGCAGCGTCATCGAGCTCTACGACGAAGGCACAGCAGGCATCAACGCAGCGCGCAACGGATTCGTCGCGCAGGTAGAGGCGACCGTCTATCAACGCCACACCAAGTGCTTCGGCCTTCGTCGCCTCTGCACGCTTCTGCATGCGTGATAACCCGCCAGAACCATGAGCGATGCTGTTGCGCACCCAGATCGCACCATCTAACGCCTGCCAGGAGCGAAAGTTGCCGGCTCGAATGCCAAAGACCTTGGTTAGGGCCTCCTTCCGGGCGTCCCACGTTCCATGCGATTTGGCCGCTTCCTTCCCCATTACGAACTTGGCGCCATCGGGGAGTTGTCTGGAGGCGCGATCGAAAAGCGCGGCGGCACGCGGATCCTCCGCCTCCAAGGACCCGCTACGCCCACCGGTTCGCCGTCGCGTCGAGCTGTCCGGCGAACGGGCGGGCCCGGCGGCCGCGGCACGTGCTGCAGGGCGTTGACATCCCTGTGGTTGCGGCCGTGCGTGGGGCGACCGGCGCGGCGCGCAGTTGAGTCCATAACGTTGGTGTACGACGAC
>NZ_AWQS01000130.1 GCF_000576575.1 Intrasporangium chromatireducens Q5-1 | reverse complement strand
GCCGCGGCCCGCGCGCGCCGCGAGCTCAGCCTGCTCGTCCAGCGGGCGCCCCGGACTGCCCGTCGGCTGGACCCGAGCGGCGTGCAGACCATCGACGTCGACGCCGTGGTCCCGGGCGACCACCTGCTCGTCGCGAGCGGCGAGGTGGTCCCGGTCGACGGACGGCTCCTCGAGCCCGGCGTCTTCGACGAGTCGGCGCTGACCGGTGAGCCGCTGCCCGTCGAGCGTCCGGTCGGCGACAAGCTGCGCAGCGGCGTCGTCAACGCCGGCTCCCCCGTGCGGATCGTCGCGACGGCTGACGCCGGCGGGTCCACGAATGCCGCACTCGTGGCGCTCGTCGAGCAGGCGCAGGCCTCATCGGCCCCGTTCGTGCGCATCGCGGACCGGTTCGCCCTGGCGTTCGTCCCGTTGACCCTCGTCCTCGCGGGCGCGGCCTGGGCGTTCACCGACGACCCCGTGCGGGCCGTCGCCGTCCTCGTCGTCGCCACCCCCTGCCCGCTGCTGCTCGCCGCGCCGATCGCGATCATGTCGGGGATCTCGCGCGCCGCGCGGCTCGGGGTCATCGTGAAGGGCGGCCAGGCACTGGAGCAGCTCGGGACGGGTCGGGTCATGCTGTTCGACAAGACGGGCACCCTGACCGAGGGGCGGCCGACCGTGTCGTCGGTCCTCGCCGCCCCCGGGGGCCTGCCGCCCGAGGAGGTGCTGCGCCTCGCCGCCTCCCTCGACCAGGTCTCGCCGCACGTCCTGGCCAGCTCGATCGTCACGGCCGCGTCGACGCGGGGGTTGGCCCTCGAGCTGCCGACCGGGGTCAACGAGGTGCACGGCGTCGGGCTCGAAGGGCGCGTCGACGGCCGGCTGGTGCGGGTCGGGCGCGCGTCGTGGACCGTCGGGGAGCCCGCGCCCGCCTGGGTGGAGCGGGTCCGGCGGCGCGCGGCGCTCGACGACGCGCTGTCGGTCTATGTGGCCGTCGACGGGGTGGGCGCGGGCGCGATCCTTCTCGAGGACCGCATCCGGCCGGACGCACCCCGCATGGTGCGTGCCCTGCGCGAGGTGGGGATCGAGCGGATCGTGCTCGTCACGGGCGACCGGGCGGACGCCGGCCACTCGGTCGGCCGGGTCGTCGGGGTCGACGAGGTCATCGCCGACTGCAAGCCCGAGGACAAGCTCGAGATCATCACCGCCGAGTCCCGGACCGCGCCGACGATCATGGTGGGGGACGGGGTGAACGACGCCCCGGCGCTCGCGGCCGCGGGTGTGGGCGTCGCCATCGCCGCGCGCGGGGCCACCGCGTCGTCGGAGGCGGCCGACGTGGTCCTCACCGTCGACCGTGTCGACGCGCTCGCGGACGCGGTGCTCATCGCCCGGCGCTCCAAGCGGATCGCCTTCCAGTCGGTCGGTGTCGGAATGGGTCTCTCGCTCGTCGCGATGGCGGCGGCGGCCCTGGGCTACCTGCCGCCGGCCGCGGGGGCCGTCCTCCAGGAGGTCATCGACCTCATCGCGATCGGCATCGCCCTGCGGGCCATCCTGCCGTCGCAGCTGCACACGGTGACGCTCTCTCCCGAGGATGTCGAGCTCAGCCGGCGGCTACGCGACGAGCACGACGACACCCGGGCGGTCGTCGAGCAGATCCGGCAGACGGCGGATGCCCTGTCGAGCCAGCGCCCGGACATGGCGCCGACCCGCCAGCTGCTGGTGCGGCTCGACGAGGAGCTGCTCCCTCACGAGCGCGAGGACGAACGGCTGCTCGTCCCGCTCATCGCCCGCACCCTGGGCGACGGCGACGCCACGGCGGTGAGCCGGGTGCACGCCGAGATCGAGCGCAAGGTGATGCGGCTGCACCGGCTCGTCGACGGGGTCGAGGGCGACGCGACGCCCGAGGACGTCGTCGAGCTGCGCCGGATGCTCTACGGGCTCTACGCCGTGCTGCGCCTGCACAACGACCAGGAGGAGGAGGGCGCCTTCAGCCTGGTGCCCGAGTGAGCCCAGAGGTGAGGACCCGACCGAGCGCCAGCGAGGGAGGCCCGGAGCCGCGGTTCGGCTCACTCGGGAAGGGGCGCCGAGTGAGCCCACCGGTGAAGACACGAGCGACGAAGGAGCGAGGCCCGGAGCCGCGGTTCGGCTCACTCGGGAAGGGGCGCCGAGTGAGCCCACCGGTGCAGACTGAGGCGGGTCAGGCGCGGTCGGCGGCGGACAGGTGCGCTGCCGTCAGGCCGGCCGCACGCCGCGCGTTGATCTCGCGCAGCAGCTCGGCGTGCCGGGCCTCGGTCAGCGGGTAGCTCAGCATCACGACGGCGGCGAGGGCGAAGAAGATGGCCGGCAGGAAGGCCATGGTCAGCATGATGCCGTCGAGGGTGTGCTGCGACTGGACGGGGTTCGCTCCCCGGGTCGAGCTGAGGTAACCGAAGTAGCCGAGGGCATAGCCGGCGAGCCCGGCGCCCACCGCCTGACCGACCTTGCGGGTGAAGGAGAAGGCGGCATACGTGGCGCCCTCGGTCCGGATGCCGGTCTGCCACTCGCCGTACTCGACGGTGTCGGCCTCGAGCGCCCACGTCATCGTGTTGAGCAGCGCCATGCAGATGCCGACGACGGCGAGGCCGGTCATCGCGACTGGCACGTTGCTGCGGCCGAGGAAGACGATGACCCCGCCCGCCACCGCGCCGATGCACCCGATCAGGAAGCCCCGCTTCTTGCCGAGCCGGCGCGTCACCCACGGCCCGAACGGGCCGACGTAGAGCACCGCACCGGTCGTCACGATGGTCGCGACGGCGAGGAGCGTCCCCGACCCCCGCAGGTAGTCGCGTGCGTAGAAGATCGCCAGCGCCGACACGACGTTCTGCCCGGTGAGGTACATCAGCGACGAGCCGCAGAGCCGGGCGAGCGGGCCGTTGTGGCGCACCGTGTTCCACGTGTCCCGCAGGCTGACCTTGGGCACCTCGCGGAAGACGCGCTCCTTCGCCGTGAGGAAGGTGAACATGAAGAACGCCATGCCGATGAGCACGAAGATCGACGCCGTGATGAGGAAGGTGGCGTGCAGGTTCGCGGCCTGCTTGAGCCGTGGCGCGAGGAAGATCGAGAGGATCAGGATGGTGAAGCCGGAGCCGACCATGCGGGCGCCGGCGAGCTTGGATCGCTCGATCGGGTCCTGAGTCATCGCACCGGCCAGGGAGCCGAACGGGATGTTGACGAGCGAGTACAGCAGCCCGAGGAGCGCATAGGAGACGTACCCCCAGGCGAGCCGGGCGCCGTACGAGGAGAAGTCAGGGATCGCGAAGCAGGCGAGGTTCATCAGGAGCAGCGGCAGCGAGTACCAGAGGAGGAACGGCCGGAACTTGCCCCAGCGGGTCATCGTCCGGTCGACGAGCCGGCCGGCGAAGATGTCGGCGAACGCGTCCCAGAACTTGACGAACAGGAAGATGCTGCCGGCGTCGGCAGCGCTCAGCCCGACGACATCGGTGTAGTAGAGCAGCAGGAACAGCCCGGTCATCTGGAACGCGACGTTGCAGCCGGCGTCTCCGGCGCCGTAGCCGACGACGCGATGCCACGGGAGCCTCGCCATGTCCGCCTCCTCGCGCGGGGCGGTCCCCGCGGTCGAACTCGGTGGCTTCGATGCTCCCACGGTTGGGGCCGCTGCGCCCGCGATAGCGCGGGCCCGCTCGGGAGGGAAGGGCTGAGCGGGTGCCGGGTGGGCGCCATACGGAGGACGTATGCCGCTGAGCGGGTGCCGGGTGGGCGCCATACGGAGGACGTATGCCGCTGAGCCGCCCCCGTCGGAAAGTGGCCTCTCGACGTGGTTTCCTTCCCCACCGTCGAAAGGCCACGAACCGTCGAAAGGCCACTTCCCGACGAAGGGCCAGGTGCGGCCGGTCAGGCCAGCGGGTCGACCTCGCCGTGGTCCGCGACCGTGGCGGCGAGGGCGCTCGCGTGCCGGTGGCCGTTGCCGTGCAGCTGCTCGAGCGTCGTCAGGTGCGCGGTGTAGGCGCCGATCGAGTACTCCGCCGTCATGCCGATCCCGCCGTGCAGCTGGATCGCCTCCTGGCCGATGTGCCGGCCGGCCCGAGCCACCTTGAGTCCGGCCCGGTCCGCCGCGTCGACGACCTGGTCCGGGTCCTCGGCCAGCACCATGGACGCCCACGCCACGAGGCTGCGGGCCGTCTCGAGGGAGACATACATGTCGGCGGCCCGGAAGGTCAGTGCCTGGAAGTGGTTCAGCGTGACACCGAACTGCTTGCGGCTCTTGAGGTAGCCGACCGTCGTGTCGAGCGCGACGTCCATGGTGCCGAGCGCCTCGTTGGCACTGATGACCCGGGCCGCAGCGAGGACCCGCTCGATCTCGGCCGTCCGGTCGACCGCCTCGCCGAGCGGCTGGGCGGGCGTGCCGTCGAACGTGACGCGGGCCGCGCGGCCCCCGTCGACGAGGGGATAGCCCTCTCGGCGCAGCCCCGCGGCGGACCCGTCGACGAGGAAGAGTCCCGTCCCGCCGTCCGGCAGCGCAGCCGAGACGACGAGCTGGTCGGCCCGCGCCCCATGGACGACCGGCTCCTTCGTGCCGCTGAGGACCCAGCGGTCCCCCTGGCCAGTGGCGACGACGGCCGCTGCCGGTGCCACCCAGCGAGAGCCCGGCTCGGCGTGCGCGAGGGTGAGCACCCGTTCGCCGGCCGAGAGCGACCCGAGGACCTCCGCCCGCTGCGCCGCCGTGCCGACTGCGGCGACGAGCCCGCCTGCCTCGACGACGGCCGAGACGAACGGCTCCGGCGCGAGGACGCGACCGAGCTCCTGCGCGACGACGGCGACCTCGACGGGCCCGGCCCCGGAGCCGCCGTCCGCCTCGTCGAACGGCAGCCCGAGCACGCCCATCTCGGCGAGCCGGCGCCATACGTCCTCGTCGAAGCCGGGCTCGGCCGCGACGATGCGGCGCCGGTTCTCGTAGTCGCCATACGTCTTGCCGAGCAGCGCGCGAACGGCATCGCGCAGCGCGACCGGCTCAGCGTCATACGTGAAGTCCATGTCGTCCGCCTCTCAGAGCCCGAGGATCGTCTTCGCGATGATCTGCCGTTGGATCTCGTTCGATCCCCCGTAGATCGAGGCCTTGCGCAGGTTGAGATAGACCGGGGTCGACATGCGGGCCCACTCCGGCGCCTCCGACCGGTCCCCGGCGAACGACGCCGCTGCGTCGGGGCCGGCCAGGTCCATGGCGAGCTCGCTGACGTCCTGCTGGAGCTGGGTGCCACGCAGCTTGAGCACGGAGGACGCCGGATCGGGTTTGCCGTCAGCGGAGTTCGCCGCGACCCGCAGGGCCGTCAGCTCCAGGGCGAGCAGCTCGTTCTCGAGCTCGACGAAGCGGGTCGCGACGAGGGGGTCGCCCAGCAGGTCGACGGACCGGGCCCAGTCCTTGGCATCCGCGAGCACACGCTTCGACGCGCCGACCGGGGCGACGCCGACCCGCTCGTTGCCGAGCAGGAACTTCGCGTAGTCCCAGCCGTGGTTGAGCTCGCCGACGAGGTTCTCGACCGGCACCCGGACGTTGGTGAACCAGACCTCGTTGACCTCACGTCCGCCGTCGATGAGCTGGATCGGCCGGACCTCGAGACCCGGCGAGGTCATGTCGATGAGCAGGAACGAGATCCCCTGCTGCTTCTTGGGCGCGTCGGGGTCGGTGCGCACGAGGCAGAAGATCCAGTCGCCGTACTGGCCGAGGGTCGTCCAAGTCTTCTGCCCGTTGACGACGAACTCGTCGCCGTCCCGGACCGCCGTCGTGCGGAGCGAGGCGAGGTCGGACCCGGCGTCCGGCTCCGAGAAGCCCTGCGACCACCAGATGTCGAGGTTGGCGGTGGCGGGCAGGAAGCGCTCCTTCTGCGCCTGCGACCCGAACGTCGCGATGACGGGACCCACCATGCTCGCGTTGAAGGCGAGGGGTGGTGGGACGCAGGCACGTTGCATCTCCTCGTGCCAGATGTGGCGCTGCAGCTCGGTCCAGCCGCGCCCGCCCCACTCGACCGGCCAGTGCGGCACGGCGAGCCCGGCTGCGTTGAGGATGCGCTGGCTCTCGACGAGCTGCTCGCGGGTCAGGTGCCGCCTGGCCGCGACGGTGTCCCGGATCTGCTGGGGGACCTTCGTCGTGAAGAACTCGCGCAGCTCCGCCCGGAACGTCGCATCCTCGTCACTGAGCCGCAGTCGCATGGGCCGCCACCTCTTCCTCCGCCGCCGCTACATGGGTGACCCCATCATGACTGACGCCTCGTGGACGGTCACCGGGGTGTGCCCCAATCCTCAGTGCAGGACCTTCAGC
Organism: Intrasporangium chromatireducens Q5-1; assembly: GCF_000576575.1. Taxonomy (GTDB): domain Bacteria; phylum Actinomycetota; class Actinomycetes; order Actinomycetales; family Dermatophilaceae; genus Intrasporangium_A; species Intrasporangium_A chromatireducens. The sequence goes on along the minus strand of NZ_AWQS01000130.1, from coordinate 4,838 downwards.
CCGATCACCCCGGCGATGATCGCGACGAGGCACAGGGTCTTGGCGACGGAGACTGGCTCGGCGCCCGTCGCCATCCCGTAGACCACTGTCAGCGACGCGCCGATCCCGGTCCACACCGCATACGCCGTGCCGGTCGGCAGTCCGCGCATCGCGTAGCCGAGGCCGACCATCGACAGGACGACCGCGACGAGGAACACGACCGTCGGGCCGAGGCGGCTCAGGCCCTCGCTGCGCCCGAGAGCAGTCGCCCAGACGGCCTCGAGCACGCCGGACACGATGAGGATGGGCCAGTACATGTCACTCTCCCGGGCCGTCTTGTCGCTGACCGGGTACGGCGCCCCTCGTCCGGGAGGCTGACTCAGCCTCTGCCTCCACGATCTCACAGGCCGCGGCGAGGCCCGACCGTCGGCGGCGCCGCCCTCGACGGTGCCACCCGTACGCTGGCCCGCATGACTCCCGGCCCGCTGCACTACACCGGCGAGCCTGCGCCCGAGTGGTTCAACCTCAGCGCCCACGTCATCGGTCGGGCCGCCGCGAGCCACCCCGACGCCACCGCTCTCGTCCTCGTCACGGACCCCGCGGCGTCACCGGACGCGGCGGAGCGGTGGACGTTCGCCGAGCTGGACGACGCCGTCCGCCACGTCGCGGCCGGCCTGCTCGACCTCGGTCTGGAGCCCGGTGACCGGGTCATGATCCGGCTCGGCAACACGAGCGACTACGCGTTGCTGCACTTCGGCGCGATGGCGGCGGGACTCGTGGCCCTGCCCTCCTCTGCGCAGCTCACCTCCGACGAGGCCCGCTTCCTCCTCGCCGACTCGGGTGCCCGGGCCATCGCGCTCGACGAGGGCCGGGACCTCGAGACCCCGCCCGGCGTGCTGCGCGTCTCGCCCCGTGACGTGGCGCGCTGGCGAGCGGCGGGCGACTCAGCGGCATACGCGAGGACGCGCGCGGACGACCCCGCCTACCTCGTCTACACGTCGGGCACGACCGGACGCCCCAAAGGCGTGCTCCACGGGCACCGCTCGGCGTGGGGACGCCGACCCATGTATGCCGCGTGGCTTGGTCTGCGCGCCGGTGACCGCCTGCTCCACGCGGGGGCCTTCAACTGGACCTACACGCTCGGTGTCGGGCTGACCGACCCGTGGGCCAACGCGGCAACTGCCTTGATCTACAACGGTCCTCGCGATCCAGGGGTGTGGGCGCGGCTCATCGGGATGCACGAGGCGACGATCTTCGCGGCCGTGCCGGGCGTCTACCGGCAGCTGCTGCGTTCGCCGGAGTTGGCAGCCGCAGACCTGTCGACGCTGCGCCATGGTGTGACGGCCGGCGAGGCGCTGCATCCGAGCCTGCTCGCCGAGTGGCGCACCGTGACGGGCCTGGAGCTGTACGAGTCGCTCGGCATGAGCGAGGTGTCGACCTTCATCTCGGCGGGGCCGACCGTGCCGGTCCGGCCGGGCAGCCCGGGGCGTCCGCAGCCCGGCCGGTGCGTCGCGGTGCTCCCCGTGGACGAGTCCGCAGACGGCGCCGACGAGCCGTTGCCCCCCGGCGAGGTCGGGCTGCTCGCCGTCCACGAGTCGGATCCCGCGCTGATGCTCGGCTACTGGAACCGCCCCGACGAGGAGGCGGCCGTGCGGCGGGGGCCGTGGTTCGTCGGCGGTGACGTAGTGTCGCTGGACGAGGACGGCTACGTGACCTTCCACGGCCGCGCCGACGACGTCATGAACGCCATGGGCTACCGGGTGTCACCGCTCGAGGTCGAGCAGTGCCTCGCCGCGCACCCCTCGGTGGCCGAGGTCGCCGTGACGGATGTCGAGGTGCGGCCGGGGGTGCGCGTCGTCACCGCCTTCGCCGTCCCCCGCGAGGGCGCGGTGAGGGACAGCAGCGGCGTGTTGTCGTATGCCGCTGCGCACCTCGCGCCGTACAAGTGCCCTCGCGAGGTCCGCTGGGTCGATGCGCTGCCCCGCACCCCGAACGGCAAGCTCCGTCGCCGATCGCTGGACCTCTAGCCGCACCCCCATCCCGACCGAGAGCACAGTCCCGACGATCGCGACGATCGAGAGCACGATCGTCGGGCGGGAGTGCGCTGGCGGGGGGACGGTGGGAGGCTGTCGGGATGACGGACAAGGACGCTGTCGGAGTCGCGCTGCTGCGCGACGGGTTCGGCCGGATCCGTGAGGGGGTGGTCGCAGTCGTCGAGGGCCTGAGCCCCGAGGAGCTGTCGTGGCGAGTCGACCGCGGCGCCAACCCGCTCGGCTGGCTCGTCTGGCACCTGAGCCGCCAGCAGGATGCCCAGGTGGCACACCTCGGCAAGCTGAAGTCGCCCTGGACGACGGAGTGGAGCGACCGGCTCGGCCTGCCCTACCCGCGGGACGCCCACGGCTACGGGATGTCGTCGCAGGAGGTCGGCCAGTTCAAGGTCAGCGACGGCCAGCTGCTCGTCGGCTACCACGAGGCGACCTACGAGCTGACGATGCGCTGGCTCGACTCGGTGGACGACGACGACTGGGACCGCGTCATCGACCGCAACTGGGATCCGCCGGTGACGGTGGGCATGCGCGCGATCTCGATCCTCGAGGACAGTGCCAAGCACCTGGGGCAGGCCGAGTACGTCCGCGGCATCCTGATCCGCCGCCGATCCACGCAGTGAGCTCCGGCCGCGGCCCGGGACCGGCCACGGTGCCGCCCAGCTCGTCGACGCTCCCGTGGTGGCTCAAGCGCGCCCTGGGCGCACCGAACTTCCTGTACGAACACGGCGGGGGCCGGCTGCTCGGGCACCGCTTCCTGCAGCTGACCCATGTGGGGCGGCGGAGCGGCCGAACCTTCCGCACCGTGCTGGAGGTGATCCGCTACGACCCGGAGACGGGCGAGGCGACCGTCCTGTCCGGATTCGGTCCGCAGGCGGACTGGCTGCGCAACCTGCAGGCGGCCGGCACCGCGGAGGTCAGCTTCGGCGCGGGACGCCGGCGAGCGGCATACCGGCTCCTCTCGCTCGAGGAGGCCAAGCGGGCCCTCGCGGAGTACGAGCGGCGCAACTGGCTCGTGGTGCCGGTCGTGCGCCGCGTGCTGAGCCGGCTCGTCGGCTGGCGGTACGACGGCTCCGACGCGGCCCGGCGACGAGCGGTCGAACAGCTGCCGATGGTGGCGTTCCGTCCGGAGATCGTGAGCGACGGACGCACGGTCGCCGCGCAGATGCGACAATGGGAGGGATGAGCCAGGCGACCCTGACCCACCGACGCCACGCCCCGAGCCCCGCCGCGACCGTGGCCGTCGTGGCGACCCTCGTCGGGATCAACCTCGCGAACCACCTGCTGCACTGGGACACCCTCTGGCTCGGGCCGGTCGGGGCCGCGGCCCTGCTCGCCTTCGCCCGCTGGTCGGGTCTGACCTGGGCCCAGCTCGGCCTGGGCCGGCACCAGTGGCGACCGGGCCTGCGGTGGGGCGGCGGCGTCATCGCCCTCGTCGGGCTCGTCTACCTCGTCGGCGTCCTGCTGCCCCTGACCCGCAGCGCCTTCCTCGATGTGCGTTACCACCTCGCCCCCGCGGGTGCGCTGATGTCCGCCCTCGTGATGATTCCGGTCGGGACGGTGCTCTTCGAGGAGATCGCGTTCCGGTCCGTGCTGTGGGGCTTCCTCTCCAGGCACGTGCGCGTGTGGCAGGTGGCGCTCGCCTCGTCGGTGCTCTTCGGGCTCTGGCACGTGCTGCCCGCCATGGCGTCCGCCGGTGCCAACCAGGCGATGGCGATGGCGGCCATCCGGCTCGGGCCGTTCGCCCACTTCGCGATCATCGGCGGGACCGTCCTGTTCACCACGGCCGGTGGCCTCGTCGCCGCGTGGCTGCGCCGCCGCTCCGGCAGCCTGCTCGCGAGCGTCGGCATGCACTGGGCGACGAACGGACTCGGCGTCCTCTTCGGCCTGCTCGCCTGGCACGTCGCCGGCTGACCGTCCCGACGGACGCTCCCACCGCCACGAGAAGTGGCGTTGATACCCCGTGTCGTGGCCTGGGGTCGGGCGACGCCACGAGAAGTGGTGTTGACACCCCGTGTCGTGGCCTGGGGTCGGGGGGCGCCACGAGAAGTGGCGTTGATACCCCGTGTCGTGGCCTGGGGTCGGGGAACGCCACGAGAAGTGGTGTTGATACCCCGTGTCGTGACCCGCGGGCGGCCGGAGCGCGTCAGCGCCGGCGCAGCACCACGACGGTGTCGAGCGCCTCGTGCGTGCCGTCGTCCGTCCCCACGGGCCGGACCTTCAGCTCGGCCGACTCCACGTCGACCGGCTGGTCGCTCACCTCCGCGACGACCGCCTCGGGGTCGTAGAGCACGGCCGGGTCCTGCGGGCCGCCCCAGCCCTCGCTGAGGTTGCGGCTCGCATGGCCGATCACGACGACGCGGCCACCCGGCGCAGCCGCCTCGATGCCGCGGGCCCAGGCCCGGCGCCGCTCACCTGCGGGGAGCTGGAGGTAGGAGAAGAGCACGAGGTCGTACGGCCCGCCCTCGGGCGCCGGCTCGAGGGCGTCGGAGACGACGGAGGTGAACCGGTCAGCCGCCTCGCCGAGCTGGTCGGCGCCGAGGCGCTGCGCCCGCTCGACGGCGACCGGGGAGAAGTCGGCCGCCACGACGGTCCACCCGCGGGACGCGAGCCAGATCGCGTTGCGCCCTTCCCCGGCCGCCACGTCGAGTGCCCGGCCCGGGGGCAGGTCGGACGCGAGCTCCTCCACCCACCTGTTCGGGCCGGCCGACCACACGAGGTCGACTGCTGCATACCGCTCGTCCCAGTCGCGCGACTTCATGCCCGCCATCATCCTCCGGGGAAAGTGACCGGTCGACCTGAGGGAAGTGACCG
>NZ_AWQS01000129.1 GCF_000576575.1 Intrasporangium chromatireducens Q5-1 | reverse complement strand
GCGTGCTCCTAGCGACCGCAGATCGAGGAGGTTGTTGACCTCGAGCGAGCATGTCACCAGAGCGCGTGGCTGGAGTGAGGCCAGGAATCGTTCTCGGTCGTCCACGCTGTCGAACTCAATGGGGTCAACCAGGTGACGGTAGGCCTCCACGACAACGGACGCCGTCGGGCGTCCGAGGTAGAGGACTGGGTACCCGGATTTGGTTCCCCATCGTCCGTCGGCCTGTCGGCCCTCGAGGGCTCTTGCAACGTGAGACATGGCCACGTGGCGTTGCCACTCGCCGCGTTCGCTGGACCGCTCCAGCTCCGCTAGCCGAGCGGCGAGGCCGTCCATGTCACATGCCCCCCACTACGCGCTGAACCTCGTCGAGAACTTCGTCGATCTGGCCGGCACCGAGCAGATCGAGCGGTCGGCGACCGTTCAGGTTCCGGTTTCGCGACTGGAGCCAGATGTGGATGCCCTCGTCGGTGTACACCTCTCGCAGTTCTTTCACCAGGTAGACCAGGTCCAGGACGCGCCTGACCGCGTCCCCGCGGGGCTTGGTTTGACCGCTCGACCAGTTCTGGACCGTCCGCTCGGACGCGCCCACAGCCAGAGCGAAGTCACTCTGCGGAATGACCGTCTCGGTGACGTCGTCGACCAGTCTCATGAACGACACGTTGTCTTGCTTAGCCATATGCGGGGTTGCCGTCTCCCTAGCCTCCGCGCGCTTCACCATGCTGCAGATAGTATGCCCTGAATCTTTCGTGTCAACCAGCGAGGTCCTTGCGGGTCGGGTTGCGTCTCGTGTTACGCTACTCCCGGGTAGTGCGCCAGATGGAGGCATGGACATGGCTGAACTGCTGATCCGGGTCGGCACGCAGGATGCTGCGCTGATCCAACGCGTGCTGCAGGCCAACGATGGGCGGCCTGACCGGGTGGTCGTCGATGCGCACGTCGCGCATGCGGAGCCACGGATCAGAGCTGCCGCCCTGGCGGCAGGCATCCCGTTCATCATCGATCCCCAGACCCACTACCTTCAGGACTACCAGCACCCGGCCGACCCTTGGGTGTCACTGCCGTTCGCACACGGCCACGTCCTCACGCCGGCCGATCTGATGCGCCCAGCCGTAGCCGCAGACCTGGCCGCGGCTGTGATCGACTACCAACTGGAGCACGACGCCACCGCCATCGTCCTCCCGTACGTGCACATCGAGAGAGTCGAGGGCGGCTGGATACCGGTGCAGCGGGCGCTCTGGAACGCCTCCGTCGAACACATCAGGAAGAAGGGACTTCGGCTGCCAGTGATCGCCGTCATCGCCCTTGGCTGGCGGCTCCTCGACCGCCCGACATGGCCGGAAGGGCTGGCCCGCCTCCTTCGCACCTTGAAGCACGTAACTCCTACGGAGGTGGCCTTGGCCGCCTCCAAAGTCGACGCAGGGGTTCACCCCGATGCCCGGCTGGTCACGATGATTGCCACGATCCGACGCATCACCAAGCTCGCTCCCGTCATCGCCTGGCAGCAGGGCGCCCTCGGCGAGGCTGCGGTGGCTGGCGGGGCCCTCGGGTACGAGTGCGGCATCGGATGGCGTGAACGCTGTGACCTGCCCTCCTCTATGAGCCAGCACCGACGGCCCCCATCTGGGTTCGGACCTCGGCCCGTGTACCTGTCTGCGCTGGGACGGAGCCTGCGCAAGCGTTCCGTAGAGGCCCTGATCGCGAACCAACGCCTCGCGGCCGAACTGACCTGCACCAACTTCTCCTGCTGCCCTCAGGGCAGAGATGCCCTCCTGAGTGACACGCGAAGTCACACGATCAAGGCTCGGCGCGAGGCGCTGACCCGGGTGTCGGCGCCAGCTTCGCCGGCGTGGAGGTGGCAACAGGTCGCCGCTGACGCCAGAGCTCGGCTCGACCTCGCGCAGCGGATAAACAAGTACGCCGACCGCACTGGACTCAATGTGAAGGTGAGGACCGAGACCCTTCTCGCGGTCCTCGCGGTCGCTGACAACAGACGTCAAACCATCTCGCGGCGACCAGCTGCCTGAGCTCCACCCTGCAGGATGGGCGGGTCCACGGAGGCCCTCATCTGCCGCGAGTCGTGCGTTCTGGACCCGCGTCTTATCGCCGCGATTGACCGTCATCGCGTGAGGAGCTGCTGTGCGAGACGGCCCGTGGTTGTCCAGCTGATCGCCAGCCGCTGTCTCTCGCCTTACGTGGAGTGAGATCGAGGAGGCTGACGGATGCAACATGCACGACGGCAGGATCCCTACCCGATCACTTGGGAGGTGCCGGCCGGGATTCTTCTTGCCTTCACGGTGCTCGTGGTGCTGGGACTGCATGTCGGTCGTGGCGTGGCGAACCTGGTTGCCGGCGGGTGGTGGGGGTTTCCCGATCGTGAGCATCTGTTCGTCAGCCTGCCGGCTTTCGTGGGTGGTGACTTTGCTGCCGGTTTGGCCCGAGTCGAAGGTCCGTTGGCGCCGGCTTCACTGATGTGGACATGCGTGGCCGTCGTCGAGACTTTCCTGCTGATCGGCTCGCTCGCCGGTTTGAAGTTCGGGCTAGCCCGATGGGGCCCGCAACGGGTCCAGGGCCTGGCGACCCGGTCCGAGGCTGAGCGCCTGTTGGGTCGTTCGCGGCTTCGCCGCCATGCCCGGATTGTCCGGCCCGACCTCTACGGCAAGACGGGAGGTCAGAGATGAGGAGCGTCACCGTGGCGCGGTCGATCGACCCAAGCGCCATCGGATGGCCGCTCGGGCGCGGGCATGAACCGCGCACCGGGGATCTGTGGGTGCCGTGGGACCGGACCGCCGGCGTGATCGGCCCGCAGGGTTCGGGCAAAACACTGGACCTGCTCAGTCCTGCCTTGCTCGCGGCGGAGGGCGCGGCCTTGGTGACGTTGACCAAGCTGGACGACCTCCTGCTCACCCTGACTGCACGGTCGAGCCGCGGACGGCCGTGTGTCGTGCTCGACCCGTTTGGGCTGGCACCCGGGGTTCCAGAGCTGGTCTGGGACCCGGTCGACGGGTGTGTCGACCCGATGGTCGCCGAGCGTCGCGCGAAGGCGTTCACCGCGGGCACCGTCAAGGGCGCCGTCCAGGACGGTCACGGCGATGATGCGGCCCGGTTCTACGCGGCCGAAGCGGCGAAGGTGTTGCAGGCCTACTTCCACGCGGCCGCTTTGACCGGTCGCACCTTGGATGACCTGCTGCGCTGGGTGGCCAACCCCCAAGCGGCGTCCGAGCCGGCCGAGACCCTGCGCGAGCACCCGCACGCCGCGCCGTTCTGGCACGGGCTACTGCAGGGCGCGCTGCACGGCGATGACCGCACCGCCGGGAACACGGCCACGACCGTGCAGCAGGCGATGAGCCTGTTCTTCCAGGCCGACATCCGCCGCCGCTGCGTGCCCGGCCCCGGTCGACCGGCCACGGATATCGCTGAGGTGATCGCGCGGCACGGGACGATCTATCTACTCGGCCGGGAGGACCCCTACGCGTCGGCGTCCCCGCTGATGACCGCGCTCGCGGAACACGTCCTGGACACCGCCCTGGCCCTGGCGAACGGATCGCGGTGGGGGCGGCTCTGCCCACCGATGCTGGCCTGCCTCGACGAGCTGCCGTCGACGGCGCCGCTGCCGACGTTGCGGACCCGGATGGCCAACGAACGGGCCCTGGGGATCTCGTTCATCTACGCCGCCCAGACCTGGCGGCAGCTCGCCGCGATCTTCGGGGAACAGGAGGCCCGGGCTTTGTTCGGGCTGTCCAACGTGCTGGTCATATTCGGCGGCTCCAAGGACGCCGCGTTCAACCAGGAGGTCTCCGACCTGGTCGGCACGACGCGGGTGCGACGCACCTCGTGGCAGTCCGGGACACGCGGTGGGCGCACCACCTCCGGCGAGGACATCCCGGTGCTGCGCCCCGAGGAGGTGCGCCAGATCCCGGACCGGCACGCCCTCGTCGTCGCCGAGAACGGCCGACCGGTCATCGCTCGGCTGTCCCGGTGCATCGATGGCAAGGCTGGCAAGCGGCTGCTGCGGGACCGGGCCCGTGCCCGCGACGCCCTCACCACCGCCCGCCATGCGGACACGACGACCGCGGCGGCGCGGGCGGCCGAGGCCGTCGCGGAGGCGCGCCGCAGGGGCCTGACCGCGGAGAGCACCGACCCGTGGGAGTGACTCCCGACGGCGTCCCGCCGACCGCGACGGCAGGGCTGCTCGTCACGGGCTTCCCGGAGGTGGGGCCGCTGGCGAAGCTGGCCTACCGTGAGCTGAACCTCGCCGGACACGGCAGCGAACAGCAGGCCCGCGCCCTCGGCGACCCGGCAAGGCTGCCCCGGCCGTGGGACCCGGCGACCTGCCATGAGGCCGATCTGCGGGCGGAGGTGTGGGCGTGGCTTGACGCCGTCGTGGAATGGCTCAACCGGGAGTACGTCTGGGACGCGGCCGCGGTCATCCCACCGTGCTGGCCCGCGCATCCGCACCTGGTGCACGAGATCGCGGTCGTCGCGGACCAGCGCCGCCGCGCCGGCGCCGCGTTCAGCAGCGACCTGCTGGAGGACTGGCACCGCTACACCCTGCCCGGGTTCATCGACCGGATGCGGGACCGGCTGCGGGGCCACTGCGACGAGGGCCACCAACCGTGGCCGGCGAAGGGCCGACATGCACGCCACACCGACCCGCAGGCCCGCAAGGAGCGGGCCGAGACGTTCGCCCGGGAAGCGGACCGGGCCGACGCCGACACGTCACCTCGTGGCGGTCGCAGACTCTCGGTCGTGGACCTGGAGACCGGTGAGATCCGCGAAGAGCACGCCGACTGGTGAGCCGCCGGGACTCAACGCCCGCGGTGCGTGGGGTCGCTGCCCGAACCGGGTCGCGCGGCGGCGTGCCGTTCCTCGGCGCGGGCGCGGGCCGCGAGCCGCGGAGCCTCCACCGAAACTCCTTCACGTGTATGCCGCTGCGCCGGCACCGCACGCGGCTGACCCGCCCTTGTCGATACAGTCCGCAGGCGCTCGAAGTGCTGCTCCGCGACCCGCCGGGGATCCTCGTTCCAGGCGCCGGTCGCCGCAGCCAAGCCACCCCGGAGGGTTTCGATGTCGGTGCCGGTCCGATTCGCGATCCGTTGCAGGTCTGACTCCCAGGTGTCGGCCGGTTGGGCCGCGATGACGGCCAGCACCGACCCCAGCCGGCCCGGTCGCCAAACCCCATTGAGTCGCTCCTGCACCAGGCTTGCACCGAGCGACTGCGCACCCTGGAGCGCCGCGACGAGCGCCTCGGGACCCTGTTCGGCGAGCATGCTCGCGGGGTCGAGACCATCATGCAGCCGGGCGACCGTTGGCGCCAGGCCGTGCTGGGTCAGCATCCAGAACGCCCGTTCCGCGGCGCGTCGGCCCGGCTGGTCGGCGTCGGTCGCGATGACGGGGGCCGCCTGGTAGGTGAGCAGTTCCCGGGCCTGTTCCTCGGTGAGCGCGGTGCCGAGCGGGGCGAGGCCGACATGGCTGCCTGCGGTGGCGAGGGTGACCGCGAGGGCATCGATAGGCCCCTCGACCAAGACCGGGTCCGCGCCCGCGTCGCGCAGGTGGGGGAGTGCGCCATACAGCTGCGCTCCTTTGTGAAACAGCGCCGTCGTGGCGGTGTTGAGATACTTCGGTTCCGCGTGGGCGGCATCGGTGCGGTCGGGATGGCGGCGGCCGACGAAGCCGAGCACGTCGCCGTCGTGGATGATCGGCAGGACGGCACGGTCGCGGAACCGGTCGATGAGCCGGCCGGTGCGGGCCACGCCTGCGACGCCCGTGGTGATCATCTCCTCGTCGGTGACCCCGAGCGCACGCAGGTGGTCCACCAGCGCTGTCCACCCGGGCGGCGCGTACCCGGGCCGGTAGTCGGGGTGCCCGGTAAGGTCTTGGCCGAGCCGCGCCGCGAGATAGTCGCGGGCCCAGCTGTACTGGTACTGCGACTCGTAGAAGGTCGTCGCGAGCTCATTGACCTGCACCATGCGGTCCCGAGGGATGGGGCAGTCGTCCCAGTCGTGGGCGCGGTCGAGAATCCGCTCGATCTCCGTGTCGGTCGGATCCAGTGGGCCCATCGTGTCGCGGACGAGGGCGTCCAGGCGCAGCTGCGCCTCGATCGTCGAGGTGGTCGTCTCCTCGTCGGTGACGGCGGGCAGGTCCGGCTCGGGGTCGGGGTGTCCGTGGAGGAAGTCCTGCCATTCGGCGGTGGTCGGTGCGTCGGCCGGGGGCACGACATCGGCGAGCAGATCGGGCGGCGCCGGGTCCGGCTCGGCGAAATCGGTGTCGGGCTGGGGAGGGTCGGTCAGCACCGAGAGGCGCCAGACCATGGCGTGGCACTCGTCGAGGTCGCTGCCGGCCAGGTCGCGCCCGGCGGTGTCGAGCAGGTCGGTGAGCCGGTAGCCGCGTTGCAGGGCGCGGTCGATCACGGTGACCAAGGCCGGCCAGAACTGGCTGGCCCGGATCTGGTCGGCTCGGTCCGGCCCGACCTGCTCGACGAGCTGGTCGATCCACGGCGCGGTCAGCGCATCGGAGGTGTCGAGGCTGGCGGCGACGGCCGGTTCGACGTGGTGGCTGATCCGCCACCACAAGGCCGCCGCGGCATGGTCATCCGGCAGCGGCCCGGGCGCGGTCGCCTCGCGCAGCAGGGCGGGCACGTCGAGCGCGGCCCGGGACAGCGCGGCCAAGCGCGCGGCGAGCGTCGGCGCGAACGGGTCCCAATCCAGCCGCGGCTCGAGCTGGGTCAGCAGGGGAGCCCACTCGTCGAGGGCGTCCCCGTGTCCGGCGGTCAACCTCGCGTCAAGGCTCCGCTGCCAGACGGCGGCCGCCTTCGCGAGCTGCCGTGGCCCGGTGGGTCGCTGATCCGTGTCGGGCACCTGCATCGCGGCGCGCCACACCGCGACCTCGGCCACCAGCGCCGGCTCGACGCGGTGACCGGCGTGGGCGGCCCATGCCGGCACCGTGTCCGGGGCGACGGCCGAGCGGACTTGCTCGGCGAGGCCAGCGACTAGGTCGGCCCGGCGGTCCAGGTACTCGCCCCAGGCCGGGTGCGACGCCAGCATGGCGGGAACGGCTGGGGTCCATGGCAAGGGTCCGCGGCCGGCGTTACGTAGCCCGGTGTCGTCGAGGCGCCAGTCCAGCACCGCCGCGAGATCGGTGGCCGTGTCCAGCTGCCGCCTCTCGGCCGCGTCGCGCAGCGCAGCCATCGGGTCGGTGCCGGCGGCGGCGAGCAGCAGCAGGTGGGCCCGCAACGCCGGCCACGCAGCCTCGCCGGTGAGCCCGGGGGCGAGCTGGTTCGCGCCGTCCTCCAGGGCGGCGCTCACGTCCGGTCCAAGGGTGTCGTCGGCGGCGGCATACAGGGCGTCGACGTACCGGCTGGTGGCGTGCCCGAGCCGCGTCGCGGGGGCGGCGAGGTCGCGTAGCAGGGAGGTCGCGGAGGTGGGGGCGTCGTCGCGGGCGAGGATGGCCTCGAGCAGGTCGGTCGGGGTGGCCGGGAACACGGTCTCGGGCGTGATCACGGTGTGCGGGTCGCCGTCGCCGACGACCTGCAGGTAGACGTGGTTGCCGGCCCGGCCCCTGGTCAGCATGGTGTAGAGCTGCTGGCGGGACTCCTGCCCGGTCGCGAGCCCGTGCATCACCTCGACCGAGACGCCTTGGGCGCCGTGCACCGTGGTGGCGTAGCCGAGTTCTACGGATGTGGTGACGTACTCGGCGGGGAGGGTGACGATCCGGCCGTTCCGGGCGTGCTGCGCGGTGACCGCGCCGTCGTCCCGCACCGTGAGGACGGTCCACCGGTCCCCGTTCTTGACCCAATCGCTGGGGGAGATCCGCAGCCGCCGTTCGTTGGCGCGGGTGATGATCAGGTCCCCGACCGAGGCGTCGTTGCCGTCGGCGAGCCGCACCGCGCTTATGCCGCCCGGCTCGCTCGCAGGCTCTCTTGTGGTGAGTGAGTGGCTGGGGTTGTCGGTGAGGCGGTGGGCGCGGGCGCGCTGGTTCAGCTCGGCGACGAGCTCGCGGGTCGGGGCGAGCATGATCGCGTCGACGCCGTGCTGCCGGTCGGTCTGCCAGGCGGTGAACACGGCGTCGGTCATGGTGGCCAGGTCCCCGACGTGGACCCGGCCGTGGTCGAGGTAGAACCCGAGCGCCTCGACGCGGCCGTCGCGCAGCGCGAGGGAGGCCGCGCCCTCGGCCGGGTCGGTGAACCGCATCAGCTCGGTGAGCCGGGTCGCGCCGTGGCTGGCTTCGATGTCGCGCAGCACCCCGCCGGCGCCGATCGCGGCGAGTTGCCGGTCATCGCCGACCAACCGGACGCTGCCGCCGTGGCCGGTGACGAACGCGACGGCGGCGTCGAGGGAGATGGTGTCGGCCATCCCGGCCTCGTCGATCACGACGAGGGTGCGCGGGCCGATCGCCTCGGCCCAGGCGGGCAGGTCGTGCTGCTGGAGTGACCAGACGAGCTTGGCGAGCGTGTCCGTATGGGCGCCGGTGTGCTCCCGCAGCGCGGCGGCCGCGGCGGCCGACGGTGCCAACCCGATCACGTCGCCGCCGGCGTCGGTCCACGCCGCGGCGAGGGCCCGCATTGCGGTCGTCTTGCCGGCCCCGGCGGGCGCGATCGCCAGAGCCAGGCGGGCACTGCAGGTCGCCATCTCCCGCACCAGGGCGGCCTGTCCCGGGTTGAGGGTGGTGCCGTTCGCGGCCGCCTCGAGCAGGGCGAGCTCGACGTTGACCGGCCCGGCGGCATACCCGTCCTTGATGCCGGCCCAGGTGACGAGTCGCCGCTCGGCGGCGAGCACCCGCGCGGATGTGTACTGGGTCGCGCCGGCGAGCGAGTACACGCTGGCGCCGTCCCGGCGCCGCAGTTGCGGCGGCTCGACCAGGTCGTCGCTCCCCCGGACCAAGGGCACCGAGCGGGTGGTGAGGACGGCATTCACGATGTGATCGACGGCCCTTTCCGGGTCGGCACTGTCGGGGAGGTCCGCGGCACGGACCTGCCGGAGTGCCTCGGCGCGGACGTGCCAGGTCTGCCACGTGGCGCGGCGCGTCTCGACCGCCGCGACGACCCGCTCGGCCATCGCGGCGACCCACGCGCCGTCGATCTCCACAGGCCGCGCAACCTGGCGGGCGAGTGTCCCGGTAACCATCGCGTGCACCGCCTCTGCGCTGCCGAGGACCTCGACCGCCTGGGCGCGCCACGTGTCGCGCTGCTCCGCGAGCGAACGCGGTTCGTGCTTGGCCTCCCTCGTCTCGAGGGTCGCCTGCTGGGCCAGCTGGATCGACTCGATCGGCGTCGGTGGCCGGCCATGCGTCGCCTGGAACTGCTCCGCGAGCTCGCCCCGGCGGGCCTCGATGCTCGCCCGGCGGGTCGACCACCGCGCGTTCAGCCGCGGGTCCACGCCGAGCACCTCGCGCACCGGCCGCTTACGGACATCCGCGGTGTCCCGGGCCTGGAAGCGCAGCCCGAGCTCGGTGTGTAGGTGCGCTTCCAAGGCGGTGTTGTACGTCTCGGACGCGGCGACCGTCGCCTTGAACAGCACCCGCCCGTCGATGCTCAACCATCGCCCGTCGAGCGTCTGGACCTTGTTCGCCACCGCGACATGGGTGTGCAGGTCCGGGTCGCCGGCGCGCGAGTCACGGTGGGTGAACGCGGCCGCCACCAAACCTTGAACGTCCACCTGGCGGATGCCGTTCGTCCCCGTCCGGGTGTACAGGGCGTGGCCTTCGATGAAGGTGAGCGCATCCTGGACCGCGGCCCGGTGCGCCCGCTCGATCCGCGACGCGACCGCCGGCGAAGCGATCGCCCACAAGGCACTAACTGACTTGACCGGGGAGAAGGTCAAGTCATACCCGGCCACCGCCGTCGTCTGTGGCCGCGAATGCTTGGCGATCGTCGCGGCGACCTCGCGGGCGTCCACCGGGTCCCGGCCGTGCTCGGCACGGAAGAATCCCGTCGCGACCTCGGTGCGGATCCGGGCCCGCTCGTTCAAAGGCACCGGCCAGTCCCTGGGGAGCCCCGCGTCGGCGTTGACGGCGGCGACCCGTCTGGCCACCTCGACCCGGAACGCGGTGACGTCGTGCTCGTAGACCCGGTACGGCAGCCCGAGCCGAGTGACCGCCTGCACCTGCGCGTCGCTCGCGTCGGCGGCCAGCCGCGCGCGGCGCTCGTGCGCCATCGGGTGATGACCCGAGCCGAACAGGGCCTGCATCTGCCCCGCGGTGACGACATCGCCCGCACTGAGGCCTTCAATGCCAGCCAACCCACACCCGACCCAGACACCGGGCGACTCACCCTTAGTCGTGTAGTAGCTCGCCAGCCCGGTGTGCCCCTTTTCGGTGGTGTCCAAGGCCGCGACCTGCCGGGTCAGGTAGTCATACCCCGACCCCGTCGTCAGCTTGTGGATCGACATCGTCACACCATGCCGAAGGCGCGGGGCGACCCTGGGCGGTCAACCCACAGTGGACAAATGCCCACCCGCCGCCGGGTATGCAAGAGGTGTGTGCCGCATGAGGTTGGCAGTTTCGGGGCTCTCCTGACTGATCCGTGGGTCATTTCCGGCCGGGGAGGGACGGGCGGTGGCCACCGAGGCTGAGCATCGCGAGGGCGATCAGGGCCTCGGGTGAGCGGAACCCGAACGCGATGCGGGTGATCAGGCGCACCTTGGTGTTGACCGACTCGATCCGCCCGTTGGACAGGCCGTGCTGGATCGCGGCGAGGATGGAGTCGCGATGCTTGACGATCCGACGCTGCAGGTCCACGAACGCCTCTATGCGGCAGCGTCGGGCCCAGGAGATCCACCGCTCGAGCGCCTCGACGGCCTCCTCGTAGGGCAGCCGGAAGATCAGCCGCAGGCCCTCCTTGAGCAGATACGCCCGGTACAGGCGCGGGTCGGTACGCGCGATCCACGCCAGCTTCGCCTGCTGCCGCCCGGTCAGCGTGTCGGGGTTCTTCCACAACGCGTACCGGGCGCCTTTGAGGGCCTTCGCGTGCCCGCTCGCGCGGCCCGCGCGGCGCTTGTCCACGGCGCCACGCGCGGTGTTCCACGCGTCTCGACGTACCTGGTCCAGGGCGTCGGTGGCCCAGGCAACCACATGGAACGGATCGGCACAGCGCACCGCGGCCGGGCACCTGTCGGTGACCACTTTGGCGATCCAGTCCGCGCCGTCCGCGGACACGT
>NZ_AWQS01000128.1 GCF_000576575.1 Intrasporangium chromatireducens Q5-1 | reverse complement strand
ATGCCGCTGAGCCAGCTCAGCGGCATACCGCGTCCTCTCGTTGGGGCGGGGGTCGCAGACAGAGCCGACCCCCGGCCGCCCGGAGCGAGACCGGGCAGTTTCACGCGGCGTCAAATAGCGGTCGCCCGTGGGAAGGAAAACAACAGTGCTCATCGCACAGCGTCCCGTGCTCTCCGAGGAAGTCGTTGCGGACAACCGCAGCCGCTTCACGATCGAGCCGCTCGAGCCCGGCTTCGGCTACACGCTCGGCAACAGCCTTCGTCGCACCCTGCTCTCGAGCATCCCCGGTGCGGCGGTGACGTCGATCCGCATCGACGGCGTCCTGCACGAGTTCACCACCGTGCCGGGTGTCAAG
The DNA here is from genome assembly GCF_000576575.1 of Intrasporangium chromatireducens Q5-1. Classification (GTDB taxonomy): domain Bacteria; phylum Actinomycetota; class Actinomycetes; order Actinomycetales; family Dermatophilaceae; genus Intrasporangium_A; species Intrasporangium_A chromatireducens. The sequence goes on along the minus strand of NZ_AWQS01000128.1, from coordinate 10,803 downwards.
GAGGACGTCACCGAGATGATCCTCAACATCAAGGGCCTCGTCGTCTCCTCGGAGCACGACGAGCCGGTCGTCATGTACCTGCGCAAGCAGGGACCCGGCGCGGTCACCGCGGGCGACATCACGCCGCCGGCGGGTGTCGAGGTGCACAACCCCGACCTGCACATCGCGACGCTCAACGACAAGGGCAAGCTCGAGATGGAGCTGACCGTCGAGCGCGGCCGTGGCTACGTCTCCGCGGCGCAGAACAAGTCCGGTGACCAGGAGATCGGCCGCATCCCGGTCGACTCGATCTACAGCCCGGTCCTGGCCGTGACCTACAAGGTCGAGGCGACCCGTGTCGAGCAGCGCACGGACTTCGACAAGCTCATCGTCGACGTCGAGACGAAGAACTCGCTCACCCCGCGGGACGCGATGGCGTCGGCCGGCAAGACGCTCGTCGAGCTGTTCGGCCTCGCCCGCGAGCTCAACGTCGAGGCCGAGGGCATCGACATGGGGCCGTCGCCGACCGACGCGGCCCTCGCCGCTGACCTCGCCCTGCCGATCGAGGATCTCGACCTGACCGTCCGGTCCTACAACTGCCTCAAGCGCGAGGGCATCCACACGGTGGGTGAGCTCGTCGGTCGCAGCGAGGCGGACCTGCTCGACATCCGCAACTTCGGTGCGAAGTCGATCGACGAGGTCAAGGCGAAGCTCGCCGGCATGGGCCTCGCGCTCAAGGACAGCCCGCCCGGGTTCGACCCGTCGGCCATCGTCGACAACTACGACGAGGGCTACGACGAGGACGACGAGTCCTACGTCGAGGACGAGCAGCTCTGACAACCGCCCCTGACGTCGGCTCCCCGCGGGCCGGGTCAGACCCCACTAGGAGAACGAAATGCCTACCCCCACCAAGGGTCCCCGCGTCGGTGGCGGCCCCGCGCACGAGCGGCTGATCCTCAGCAACCTCGCGACGGCGCTCTTCGAGAACGACCGGATCACGACGACCGAGGCCAAGGCCAAGCGCCTGCGCCCGCTCGCCGAGCGTCTCATCACGTTCGCCAAGCGCGGTGACCTCGCGGCCCGCCGCCGGGTCCTCGCCGTGGTGCGCGACAAGGGCGCAGTCCACCGTCTCTTCGCCGAGATCGCCCCCGACATGGCGCAGCGCGAGGGCGGCTACACCCGCATCACGAAGATCGGTGCCCGCAAGGGTGACAACGCCCCGATGGCCGTCATCGAGCTCGTCCGCGAGCCGCTGTCGGCCAAGAAGGCGACGGTCAAGGAGGCCGAGGCGGCGACGAAGCGCGCGGCCAAGGACGCTGCGGCCGCTCCCGCCGAGGCCGCTCCGGCCGAGGAGCCGACGGCCGCCGTCGAGGCGGACGAGGCGGCGGTCAGCGACGCCCAGGCGGACGCTCCCGCGGTCGACCTGCCCGAGGGCGCGGCTCCGGCCACGACCGACGGCTCGGCCCCCGAGGGCTACACCGTCAAGGGCAACGCGAGCTCGAAGCTCTACCACGAGCCGGACGGCCAGTGGTACGACCAGACGGTCGCGGAGTTCTGGTTCAAGTCCGCTGAGGACGCCGAGGCCGCCGGCTTCACGAAGGCCGGCGCCAAGGACTGACGCACGCCATCACGTCGAAAGGCCAGTTCCCGACGTGTCGGAAACTGGCCTTTCGACGTGTGGTGGCCTCTCGACGGTTACCAGCGGTGGGCGACGTCGACGACGAGGCGCTGCCCGCCGTCCGGGCCGGTGAGCACGAAGGCCCGCATCGGCAGCCGAGCCCGCACCCCGAGCCCGAAGTCGGTGTAACCCTCGAAGCTGGTGACCCACTTCAGCTGCCGGAAGGTGCGCCAGCCGGAGTAGGTCAGCGTCCCACTCGCCGGGATCCGCTTCGTCGCCGGTGCATTGACGGTGATCTGGATCCGGGCGCCCCCGCTCACCGGGACCGGGAGGCCGCTGCTCGGACTGCGGACCGTGCTGACGTAGCGGACGTTGTAGCCGACCTTGCCGGTGCCCCGGCCCAGGTCGAAGACGAGGCGGTCGTAGCAGGCGTGCTGGCCGGACCGGGCCCCGGTGATGGCGGCGCGGGTCTGGCTCGACGAGGTCTTGGCGAGTGACCCCCAGTAGATGCCGCAGTACGGCGCAGCCGCAGCCGTGCTCGTCGCGGCGGTGGCACCAAGTGGTGTGACGATGGCGGTGGCGAGGGCGACAGCGCCCACGCGGCGGCGACTCATGGTCCTCATGACGGGCCCCCTTTGGGTGGAGCCGGCCGGCCGGGTGCCGGCACGGCTGATGCTGTGAAGACGTCCATGGACCGGTGGCGGTTGACAGCGCGGTGATACGGATAGGCTCGCCGGCATGGCAGGGGAGGAGCTGGTGCGGCTGCGTCTTGACCTCGCCTATGACGGCACCGACTTCTCCGGGTGGGCCGCGCAGCCGGACCGGCGCACCGTCGAGGGAGTGCTGACTGCGGCTTTGACGACCCTCTTCCGATCGGCCGAGCGGGTCCGCCTGACCGTCGCCGGACGCACCGACGCGGGCGTTCATGCCCGCGGCCAGGTCGCCCACGTCGACGTCGACCCGGAGGCGCTCGCCTTGCTCCCGGGACGGTCCACGCGCACGCCCGAGCAGGCCCTGGTCAGCCGGCTGAGCGGCATACTCCCCGACGACGTCGTCGTGCGGGACGTGACGCGGGCACCGGCCGGTTTCGACGCCCGCTTCGCGGCGCTCGAGCGCCGCTACTGCTACCGGATCGCCGACCCGGACGCGGTCCGCGACCCGCTGCGCCGCCGCGACACCGTCGGGTGGCGGCGTCCGCTGGACGTCGACGCGATGAACGCTGCGTCACGGGGTCTGGTGGGGCTCAGGGACTTCGCGGCCTTCTGCAAGCGGCGGGAGGGTGCGACGACGATCCGGACCCTGCTCGAGTTCTCGTGGCGGCGGCTGCCCGACGGGGTGCTGGCCGCGACGGTCCGGGCGGACGCCTTCTGCCACTCCATGGTGCGCTCGCTCGTCGGCGCGGTCGTGCCCGTCGGCGAGGGCCGGCGCGGCGTCGAGTGGCCGGCGCAGGCGCAGGGCCGGGGAGTGCGGGCGAGCGAGGTCCTCGTCATGCCGGCCCACGGGCTGAGCCTCGAGGAGGTCCGCTATCCACCCGACGCCGAGCTGGCGGTGCGGGCCGAGCAGGCGCGTGCCCGGCGCGACGGCGCGGACGGGCAGCGCCGCGGCCTGTGATTGGATCGAGATCATGCCCCGACCCCACCGCGTCGCGTCCGTCGCCCTGCTCACCTCGGTCCTCGTCCTGACCGGATGCTCCAAGGCAGGGGCGCCGTCCGGGGACCCGAGTGCATCGTCGACCCCGGCGTCAACCTCCAGCTCGGCCGGCCCGGCGCCGAGCGAGACCGGCACGGCGACGGCCACGGCAACCGGGGCGACCCAGGCGATGAAGGGCAAGTCGGGCACCTTCACGGTGGTCCCGCCCGCCGGCTGGCGCGACGCGAGCGACCAGGTCGGCTCGGTCCAGGGGCTCGAGACGGTGCTCGTGGCCGGCGAGAAGACCGGCTCCTTCAGCAACAACCTCGTCGTCGTGTCGGTGCCGGGCAACGAGCAGACCGCCCGCGACGAGCTCGCCAAGGGCAAGGACGGCCTCAAGCAGGAGGGCCGGACGCTCACCGAGGCGCCGGAGAAGCAGGTCGCGGGGGTCACGGCCGCCGGCTTCGGGGCGGCCTTCGAGCAGCAGGGCGTCAAGGTGCTGGCTCGGTCGTGGGCCGCGCCGCACGGCGACCGCGTCTACCTGTTGACACTGAGCTCCTCGCAGGAGGACGCCGACCACGCGATGGCGCAGTTCGACCAGCTGCTCAGCAGCTGGCAGTGGACCTGACCTCGCGCGAGCTAGGGGCCCGCCCTGACGATATCGGCGTGACGGCGGTGAGCGGCATACGTCACGATGGACCCCCGTGGGCCACATCGACGTCAACTCCGTCTCCTTCTCGCTGCCGGACGGCCGGCCGCTGCTCAACGACGTGTCGCTGCGGGTCGGCGAGGGGGCGAAGGTCGCGCTGATCGGGCCGAACGGCACCGGCAAGACGACCCTGACCCGGATCATCTCCGGCGACCTCGGCGCGGAGGAGGGTGCGGTCACCCGCTCCGGCGGACTGGGGGTGATGCGCCAGTTCATCGGGTCGGTCCGCGACGAGTCGACGGTCCGCGACCTGCTCGTCTCCGTCGCCCCGGACCGGATCCGGTCCGCGGCCCAGGAGGTCGACCGCACCGAGCTGCTCATGATGGAGCGTGACACCGAGGCCGACCAGATGGCCTACGCGCACGCCCTCGTCGAGTGGGGCGAGGCCGGCGGCTACGAGCAGGAGACGGTCTGGGACCAGGTGACCATGGCGGCGCTCGGCATGCCCTACGACAAGGCCCAGTGGCGCCGCGTGACGACCCTCTCCGGGGGAGAGCAGAAGCGGCTCGTCCTCGAGGCGCTGCTGCGCGGCCCCGAGGAGGTGCTGCTGCTCGACGAGCCGGACAACTACCTCGACGTGCCGACGAAGCGCTGGCTCGAGGAGGCGCTCGTCGCCTCGCCCAAGACCATCCTGTTCATCAGCCACGACCGGGAGTTGCTCGACCGGGTCGCAACGCGCATCGCCACGCTCGAGCCGGGCGCGGCCGGGGCGACGCTCTGGGTGCATCCCGGTGGGTTCGCCACCTACGCCGAGGCGCGGGCCGACCGCAACGCACGGCTCGAGGAGCTGCGCAAGCGCTGGGACGAGGAGCACGCCAAGCTCAAGGCGCTCGTGTTGATGTACAAGCAGAAGGCCGCCTACAACTCCGACATGGCGGCGCGCTACCAGGCGGCGCAGACCCGGCTGCGCCGGTTCGAGGAGGCCGGTCCGCCCGAGGCCGTGCCGATGCGCCAGCAGGTCCGGATGCGCCTCACCGGGGGTCCCACGGCCAAGCGCGCCGTCATCGCCGAACGCCTCGAGCTGACCGGGCTGATGAAGCCGTTCGACCTCGAGGTGTGGTTCGGCGAGCGGGTCGCGGTCCTCGGGTCGAACGGCTCGGGCAAGTCGCACTTCCTGCGGCTGCTCGCCTGCGGTGGCAGCGACCCCGAGCCGGAGCACCGCCCCGTCGGCGACGTGCTCCCCAGACCCGTCGAGCACACCGGCACAGTGCGGCTCGGCTCACGGGTGCGCCCCGGCTGGTTCGCGCAGACCCACGAGCACCCGACCCTCATGGGCCGGACCCTGCTCGAGATCCTGCACCGGGGTGACGAGCACCGCGCCGGCAAGCCCCGCGAGGAGGCGGCCCGGGCCCTCGACCGCTACGAGCTCGCCCGCTCGGGGGAGCAGACCTTCGAGTCGCTCTCGGGCGGCCAGCAGGCGCGGTTCCAGATCCTGCTCCTCGAGCTGTCCGGCGCGACGCTGCTGCTGCTCGACGAGCCGACCGACAACCTCGACCTCCAGTCGGCCGAGGCCCTCGAGGAGGGGCTCGACCGCTTCGAGGGGACCGTCGTCGCGGTGACCCACGACCGGTGGTTCGCCCGAGGCTTCGACCGGTTCCTCGTCTTCGGTGAGGACGGGCGAGTCTACGAGGCGGACGAACCCGTCTGGGACGAGCGGCGCGTCGTCCGCCCCCGCTGAGAGGCGGCGGTATGCCGCTCACCCGCGCCGCGCAGGGACGCTCGCCACTCGCGCGGTGCCGGCGGAGCGGCATACCTCTCGGTCAGTGGATCGCGTCGCGCACCTTGACGAGGACGGTGTTCGTCACGACGGTCGGGCCGCCGAGAATGTACGCGGCCTGGGGCCGCAGCCGGGTGAGCTGGGCGCGGATCGGGTCGGGGAGCCGGTCGCCGCGCGTCAGGAGGACGGGGACGCCTGCTGCCCCGGCCACGGCTGCGGCGGCGAGCGCGTCCGGGAAGTTCTCGCCCGACGGCACGTAGACCGATGTGGCGGAGCCGAACTGCTGAGCGACGGCGGCGGCGGTGCCGTAGCGGTCGCTGCCGGCGAGCCGGGTCACGGTCCTGCTCCTCGTGTAGCCGGCCAGCTGTGACGCGACACCCGCCGAGACTGCGCCGGTGCTGCCGAGGACGACGATGCGGTCGGGCCGCAGGGATGACAGGGCCGACGCGGTCGCGGGCGGCAGGCTCGTCGGCTTCGTCAGCAGGACGGGCGCCTTGTCGCGGCCCGCGAGGGCTGCCCCGGCGAGGGCGTCAGGGAAGTCGACGCCGGTGGCGACGTAGGCCACCCTGGCGCCCGAGGGGTAGTAGCGTGCCAGCATCGCGGCGGTCTCGTAGCGGTCCTTGCCGCCGACCCGCTGCAGGTTGCCGGTCGTCGTCATCGACTTGAGGGTCTGCGCCACGGAGTCCGAGATGGCGCCCGCGCTGCCGAGGACGACGACCCGGCCCGGGCGAAGTCGGGCCATCGCATCACGGGTCGGGGCGGGCACCGAGGTGGGCTGCGTCAGCAGGAGGGGAGCACCGTTGCTGGCCGCGCGGGCTGCGCCGGCGAGGGCGTCGGGGAACTCCCGGCCGGTCGCGACATAGACGACGTCGACTCCGGCCGGGAACGCCCGCGAGGCCTCGGCCGCCGTGGCGTAGCGGTCGGAGCCGGAGATGCGCGCCACGGTGCCCGGGTTGGGCACCTTCTGGTTGATCGTGAAGTAGTTGGAGGCGAGGCCGTCGCTGTAACCGGGCCACTGGCGAGCGCTCATGATGCCGTTGCCGCTCGTGTCCTTGGAGACGTAGTCGCCCGAGGACGTGAACCCCTCGACGCGCACGGACAGGACCCGACCGCCCCAGTCGCCGCTGCCGTCGCGTCGCAGCACCTGCAGCCGCTCGACCCGCGCGATACCGAAGGTCCGCTCGAGGGAGGCGACCGGCAGGTTGGCGTTCCAGGCGTGCGGGCGCCCGCTTGCGTAGGCGCCGTCGTAGGGGTCGTTCTTGGCCGGCAGGTAGGCGTAGCCCGAGACGGCCACCGTCCGGCCGCCGTTCGACGACGAGTACATCGTCGTCGCGAGGGTCGTGCCGTACTTGAGCACCTGGCCGAGCGTCTGGTCGATCGCCGTGTTCGTCGACGTCCACTCGTAGGAGCTGATCGACCCGTCGGAGTTGCGCTTGCCGCGGCCCTTGTAGACCTGGCAGCTCGTCGTGTCGCAGGTGTCGTAGTAGCTCGTGTGCTTGCTCCGCGTCGCGGCATACGTCCGGGCCGCGACGGCCTGCGACTTGAGCGCCTCGAGCTGCCACGACGGCGGCATCTCGGACGGGACGACGCCGCGGAGGTAGTCCTGCATGGAGAGGCTGTTGACGGTGGCGAGCTTCGTCGTACCAGGGTGGTGCGCCGTGATCGTGCCCCGATAGACGCGCCGCTCACCGCCGGGCAGGAAGAGGTCGACGGTGCTCTTGTCGGCTCCGGTGGCGGAGTTGGAGAAGGTGACGGGGCAGGGTGTCTTGCCGGAGTTGTAGGCACTCCACTTGCCGCTCGTGAGGGACTCCACGACGCACGTGGTGGCCGTCGTGCCGGTGGCCCGGACGCGCCACTGCGTCGGCGTCGTGGGGAGAGTTGTCGAGATGCTGCCGGTCTTGATGGAGAGGCCCGGGCGGCCGCCGACCTGGATGATGCCGTCGTTGTCGGTCGTGATGCCGATCTTGATCGAGGTAGCCGCCTCCGTCTTGAGCGCCGTGCCCGGGTAGTAGAAGCCGAGGATCTGGTTGTGCTTGAGGCCCTTGGTCGCCGCGCCCTGGGCGCCATACTGCGACATCCCGATCCCGTGCCCGTAGCCGCCGCCGACGACGTCGAACACGCCGTCCGCCGGGCGCAGGTAGACCTCCGCGCCGGGCTGCGGCGCGGGCAGCGAAGCGGCGCTCGCCGTGGGGGCCAGACCCACCGCGGGGATCGCGGCGACCACTGCCGCAGCAGTGAGCATGGCGAGGTGACGAGGCGTTGCACGCATGGAGAGCTCACAGGTCCGAGTCGGCGACCACCAGTGTGTTGCAGGAGTGACTGGTGTGACAAGCAATCACATCGGTGTAATTCGCTGTCCCCGCGTCGGATTCGCTCAGGCTCGCCCCGTACGGGCGCAAACGATAGCGTCACGTCATGGTCGTGAGCGAACTGCATGTCCCGATCGTCGGTGCCCCGATGGCGGGGGGCCCGAGCACTCCGGAGCTCGCGGCGGTCGTCTCCGACGCCGGTGGGCTCGGCTTCATCGCCGCGGGGATGCTCGATGCGCCAGCGCTGCACGAGCAGATCGCAGAGGTGTGGGCCCGCACCGAACGGCCCTTCGGCGTCAACCTCTTCGTCCCAGCGACCGCCAACACGTATGCTGCCCAGCCGCGTCCGCTCGAGGGCGCCGAGCGGGCGCACGCAGTGAGTGCCTATCGGGACCGGCTCGTGCGTGACGCCGCACGGCTGGGAGTCGAGCCGGGGGAGGGCCGGCCCGACGACACGGACGACTGGGAGCGCAAGATCGACCTCGTGACGCGGGAGCGGGTCCCCGTCGTCTCGTTCACGTTCGGTCTGCCCAGCGCCGGCGTCGTTCACGAGCTGCAGCGGTCCGGCACGGAGGTGCTCGTCACCGTCACCGATGTCGACGAGGCGCGCGCCGCGGCAGACCACGACGTCGACGGGCTGTGCGTCCAAGGGCCGGCGGCCGGTGGCCATCGCGGCACGCTCGACGAGGCGAAGGGCCCCTCGACGGACGACCTCGTCGACCTCGTGAGCTCGGTGCGAGCCGCCGTCGACCTGCCCATCGTCGCTGCCGGCGGCGTGTCGAGCCCCCAGGGGGTCGCGCAGCTGCGGGCTGCGGGGGCTGCCGCCATCCAGGTCGGCACCCTGCTGTTGCTGACCCCCGAGGCGGGCACCCACCTGGTGCACCGGCGGGCCCTCAGCGACCCCAGCTTCACGGAGACCGCGGTGACCCGGGTCTTCTCCGGCCGGCTCGCCCGGTCCCTCGTCAACGACTTCGTCCGGGCGCACGACGGCACCGCACCGGCCGCCTATCCGGAGGTCAACCACGTCGCCGGGCCGCTCCGTCGCGCGTCCGCCGCGGCCGAGGACCCGCAGTGGTTCGCACTGTGGGCCGGCACGCGCTGGCGTGATGCGCGGCCCGTTCCCGCCGCGGTCGTCGTCCGCGACCTCGCCGCTTCCCTCTAGCCGAATGCCGTTTCGGCGTCGAGCGCGGCGGTGCACCACTGCGTTCAACCAGCAAGGATGAGATCGAGGGCAGGGGGCCGGTGCCTAGCATGCTGACATGCCATCCGCTGAAGGAAACCTCACCTGGCTGCCCGCTGCCGAATACCCCGAGCTGCTCGCGCCGCCGGTTGCCGAGTCGCTCGGCCTCGTGCCCGGCGCGCGCGTCGCCGCCATCGATGCCGGGCTGGCCGACACAGCCGCCTTCTGTGCGGCCTACGACGTGGCGCCGGAGGCATCGGCGAACTGCGTGGTCGTCGAAGGGCGCCGCGGCGAGGTGACGACCTTCGCAGCCGTCATGGTGCTCGCGACAGACCGCGCCGACATCAACCGCACGGTCCGCAAGCACCTTGGCGTGCGCAAGATCTCGTTCGCCGACCAACCCGAGGCCGAAGAGCTCACCGGGATGCAGCAGGGCGGCATCACCCCGGTCGGCCTGCCCGAGGAGTGGCCGGTCCTCGTGGACGAGCAGGTTGTCGCAGCGGGTCTCGTCGTCGTCGGGGCCGGCGTCCGGGGCGCGAAGCTGCTCCTCGATGGCGCCGACCTGGCGAAGCTCCCCGGCGCCGAGGTCATGGCCCTGACGATGGAGTCCTGAGCGCCGCCCTGCCGTCCCGCCGCCCCGTCACCCGCCTCCTGGCGAGGGCGGCGGAGGGACGCCACTACGGTGGGGGAGTGACGAGCTCCTCCACCATGACCTATCGCCAGCTCGGCAACAGCGGACTGACCGTCTCGACGGTTGGGCTCGGCTGCAACAACTTCGGCCGGCGTCTCGACGCCGACGCGACCGCCACGGTCGTCGGGGCCGCCCTCGACGCCGGCATCACGCTCTTCGACACGGCCGACATCTACGGCGTCGGCGCGAGCGAGGAGCTGCTCGGTCGGGCTCTCGGCCGCGAGCGCGAGAACGTCGTGGTGGCAACGAAGTTCGGCATGGACATGCAGGGCGCCAACGGGCCGGACTGGGGCGCGCGCGGCTCACGGCGCTACATCCGCAAGGCCGTGGAGGCGAGCCTGCGCCGGCTCGGCACCGACTGGATCGACCTCTACCAGTACCACCGGCCCGACCCCGTCACGCCGCTCGAGGAAACCCTTGCGGCGCTGCACGAGCTCGTCGTCGAGGGCAAGGTGCGCTACATCGGGTCGAGCAACTTCGCCGGGTGGCAGGTCGTCGAGGCCGACTGGGTCTCGCGCAGCGGTGGGCTGACGCCGTTCGTCTCGGCGCAGAACGAGTACTCGCTCCTGCAGCGCGACGTCGAGGACGAGGTCGTGCCGGCATGCGAGCACGTCGGCGTCGGCCTCCTGCCGTTCTTCCCGTTGGCCTCCGGGCTGCTGACCGGCAAGTACCGCCGCGGGGCCGCCGCGCCGGAGGGCACCCGCCTCGCCGGTCAGGCAGACCGGCTGGCCGAGGCCGACTGGGACACGATCGAGGCCATCGAGGGGTATGCCGCCGAGCGCGGTCTGCGCCCCATCGACGTCGCGATCGGCGGCTTGGCCGCCCAGCCGGCCGTGGCGTCGGTCATCGCGGGAGCGACCCGGCCGGAGCAGGTCGCCGACAACGTCCGGGCCGGCCGCTGGGAGCCGACGGCGGAAGACCTCGCCGCGCTCGACGAGATCAGCTCCTAACCCACTCCTCGCCACCCCGCT
>NZ_AWQS01000127.1 GCF_000576575.1 Intrasporangium chromatireducens Q5-1 | reverse complement strand
GTCCGACCTGATCACCCCGCGCGGCAGTGTCGAGGACCGCCACGCGCTGGCCCGCTCAGCCGGCTTCGAACCGCACCGACCGTTCTGCCTGCTCGTCGTACGCGGTGACGGCAACGAGCCGGCCCGCAGTGTGCTGCTCTCCACGAGCACGATCGCCGGCGAGGACGCCCTGGTCGGCGCGCACGACCGCGACGTCGTCGCGCTCGTCCCGGGCGAGGACCCGGATGCGCTGGCCAAGTCGATGGCGGCCCGTCTCGGTCGCCGCTCCGAGACGACGGTGGCCGGCGTCGGTCCGCTGGCCGACGTGGCGGGCATCCCCGAGGCCCACGCGGAGGGCGTCCGGACCGTGCGGGCGCTGCTTGCTCTCGGCCGGCGTGGCCTCGGAGGTGCGGCCACCGAGCTCGGCTTCGCCGGTCTCATCGTCGGCTCCGAGCCCGACATCGGTGACTACGTCGAGCGGGTGCTGGGTCCCGTCGCGCACTATGACGAGCGGCGGGGCACCGACCTGGTCGGGACCCTCACGGCATACTTCGCGGCAGGTGGCAGCCCGCGACACGCCGCCGGCCAGCTGCACGTCCACGTCAACACGGTCTCGCAGCGGCTGGAGCGGGTCTCCGCTCTGCTCGGCGAGACGTGGCAGCGCCCGGACCGCGCTCTCGAGATCCAGCTCGCGCTGCGGCTGCGGGACCTGCTCCTCACCCCTCGCTGACCGTCGCCCCAGCGTCCAGTCGCCGGTCGATCGCGTCGGCGATGGCCGTGACACCCGGGTCCTCGAGGATCACCGTGTAGTGGTTCGCGTCGACGTCCTGCACGGCCACCTCGGCCGGCACCTCGAGCGCTGCCAGGCGGTCCTTGTCATAGAGGCCCTGGCTCTCGTCGAGCAGCCCACGGTGGGCCCAGATGAACTCGATGTCGCTGCCCTGGCGCACGGCACGGGCCACCGCGCCATGGGTCTCGGCGTCGGCCAGCACGTCGGCCCCGTCGGCGCGGACGGCGTCGATGAGGCAGCTGCTGCGCCACCGCCCGTCCTCGGCGGGGACGAGGTCGTGCTCGAGGTAGGCGCGCACCGCGTCGCCGGCCGGACCACGCAGCGCGGGCCCGATCGCGGGGTGCTCGCTCCAGAACTCGACGTATGCCGCTGGGCTGGCGAAGCGCATCGACAGCCGGTCCATGGCCGGCCCGATGACGGCCTTGAGGGCCGCGTCGATGTCGAGACCTGGCGGCGTGGGGAAAGCGAGGCCTCCATCGACCAAGACCGCACCGGCGAACCGCCCGGGGTGGGTCGCGAGGGCGAGCCCGGCGATGAAGGCGCCCATCGAGTGACCGACGAGGACGGGCTGCGCGCCGAAGATGGAGGCGATCGTGGCGAGGTCCGCCACGTGGGTGTGCAGGCCGTACGGCCCTCCCGCGGCGGCGCTCGCCGCTCGTCCCCGCAGGTCGGGCGCGAGGAAACGAACCGCACCCGAGCCGTGGCGCCGGTCGACCTCGTCGGCGACCTTGCGCCACGACAGGCCGTTGGCGGTGATGCCGTGCACGGCCAGGACGACGGGCGCATCATCGGCCGGCGTGCCGACGGTGAGGTCGTGGATCCCGACGCTGCCGACCGGCAGCTCCATGACGAAGGCGGGTTCGATGGTCATGAGGCGCGTCCTTTCCGAAGCAGGCGAGCGCCGAGGCCGGCGATGCCGCTCGGTGCGAAGTAGACGACGACGACGAAGAAGATGCCGAGGATGAACAGCGGCTGGGACAGCACCTGACGCACGACGTCCGGGAGCGAGTCCAGCAGGGAGGAGCCGCTCACCTCGACGAGCCGGGCGTCGGCGTAGTGATAGAGGAAGCCGCCGAGCAGTGCGCCCCATGTCCGCCCGGCGCCTCCGAGGACGACCATGACGAGCAGGCCGAGGGTGAACTCCGTCGTCGTCAGGTGGGGGTTGGACCCGCCGAGGACGAGCGCGTGCACGATGCCGCCTAGACCACCGAGGAAGGCGCCCACGACGATGGCGAGCAGCTTGACGCGGTAGACGGGCAGGCCGAGCACGGCCGCCCGGCCCTCGTTCTCGCGGACGGCCGCCATCGCGTGCCCGGCGCGGGAGCGCACGAGAAGCGTGACGACGATCGCCGCGACGACGACGAACCCGAGCGCTAGCCAGTAGCGGTAGGGTGCGTGGGCGACGCCGACGAGCAGGTCGGGGACCGCCTGCCGGTTGAGGCTCTTGCCCTCCTCGCCACCGGTCACGCCGCCCGGGTTGCGCAGCACGATGATCGAGGCGGCCTGGGCGAAGGCGAGAGTCACCATGGCGAAGGCGATGCCTCCGACGCGCAGGGCGATCGCGCCCACCACGACCGCGAGGCCGGTCGTGAGGACGAGCGCGACCAGGATCGAGGCCCAGAGCGGCATCGACCACGTCGAGAGAGAGATCGACAGCAGGTAGCTGCCCGCGGCGACGAAGAGCGCGTGCCCGAAGCTGAGCAGGCCGGTGCGGCCGAAGATGACGTCGTAGCTGAGCGCGATCCCCGCCATGACGAGGCAGGTGGCAAGCAGCTGCATCGACCCCGGGCCGTTGATGCGGCCGGGCAGCAGGCCGGGCACCTCGGTGGGCACATAGGGCAGGTAGGCCAGGACCGCGACGACGACGACTGCCGGGAGCAGCTTCAACAGCCCACTGGTCCGGGTCCGGCGCCCCTCGGCGCGGCGGGGGGCCGGGCCGCTCGAGGGCTCGGTGTCGGTCGGGGTCGCGAGAGCTGGCGAGCTCATGCTCATGGTCGAGCCTCTTCCTTGCGCTCCGGGCCGCACTCGGTCCTCGTTCGTGTCCTCGCTCCAGTCGGTGCTCATGCGAGAGCCCCCTTCATGGCACTGGGTCGCAGGAGCAGGACGAGGGCGAGCAGCAGGACGACGGAGAGGTCACCCACGCCGCTCGCGGCGTAGTAGTTGGCCAGCTGCTGCACCAGCCCGACCGCGACGGCGGCGACGGCGGTGCCCGGGAGGGATCCCATGCCGCCGATGACGACGACGATGAACGCGTAGATGAGCAGCGAGCCGCCCTGGGCGGGAGAGACGGTGCCGCTGTACTGCGAGTAGAGCAGGCCGGCCAGGCCCGCGGCCGCGCCACCGATCGAGAAGACAATGGTGAAGGTGCGCCGCACGTTGATGCCGAGCGCCTCGACCATCGTCCGGTTCTCGACTCCGGCCCGGATGACGAGCCCCAGCTGGGTCAGGTGCAGCAGGGCCAGCAGGCCCAGGAACAGCGCGACGGCGACCAGGATGAAGACGAACCGGTCGTTCGGCACTCGTGCTCCGAAGAGCTCCGTCGTCTGCGACATCCACTCCGGCTTCGGGAGCGGCTTGGGGTCTGCGCCCCAGATGCCTTGGGCCGCAGCGACGCTGGCCAGGGAGAGGCCGACCGTCACGAGCACCTGCTGGATGTGATGACGGTAGAGGGGTCGGATCAGGACGACCTCGACGAGGAAGCCGACGAGGGCGCCGACGACGATTGCCACGGCGACGGCGACCGCGAGACGGGCGGCCACCGCCATCGACGAGGGCAGCAGTGAGGTCATCGTCCACCAGCCGGCGTAGGACCCGGCCATCATGAACGCACCGTGGGCGAAGTTGAGCACGCCCATCAGGCCGTAGATGAGGCTGAGCCCGCTGGCGGCCAGGAAGTAGAGCGCCCCGAGGCCGAGCCCCGTGACGACGAGGAGGAGCAGGTCGGTCATGCTGCGCCCTCCTTGCGCATGGACACGCCGAGCAGCTCGCGGGTGCGGTCGGCGTCGGCGATGAGGTCGGCGGCCGAACCACGGTGCACGACGCGCCCGGCGTCGAGGACGACGACGTCGTCGGCGATCCGTCGCACGAGCGGGAGGTTCTGCTCGACGAGCAGGACCGGAGTGGACCGGGCCACCTCGGCGAGGACGTCCGCGACCTCCGTGACGAGCTTGGGGGCCAGGCCCTTGGTGGGCTCGTCGACGAGCAGCAGCGTGGTCGGGCGGAGCAGGACCCGGGCCAGCGCGACCATCTGCTGCTGGCCGCCGGACAGGGTCCCGGCTCGCTGCGACCGGCGCGGCACGAGGTCGGGGAAGAGACGCTGGACGACCGGTGCGTCGATGCCGCGGTCGCGGTCGACGAGGCGCAGGTTCTCCTCAACGGTGAGCCCGCCGAAGACCTCCCGGTCCTCCGGGACGTAGCCGATCCCGTCCCGCACGATCCGCGTCGTGGGGTGCTTCTGGATCTCCGTGCCGTTCGCGACGATCCGTCCGGTGCGTGGGGCGAGGCCGAGGATCGCCTTGAGCGTCGTGGTCTTGCCCACGCCGTTGCGCCCCAGCAGCGCGGTGACGCCGGTCGCCGCAACGTCGAAGGAGACGCCTTGCAGGATGTGCGACCCGCCGTAGCGGACGTGCAGGTCCTCGACCCGCAGGACCGGGTCCCTCGTGTCAGTGCTGCTCACAACGCCTCTCCCAGGTAGGCCTGCTGGACGCGCTCGTCGGACGTCACGTCGTCGGGCGACCCCGTCGCGAGGACCTGCCCATGGTGGAGCACGGCGACCCGGTCGGCCAGGCCGAGCACGACGTGCATGTGGTGCTCCACCATCGCCACCGCGACGCCGCTGTCCCGGACCTCGCCGATGATGTCGGTGAGCCCGTCGACGTCCTCGGCGGACACGCCGGCCATCGGCTCGTCGAGCAGGAGCACGGTCGGCTCGGACGCGAGCGCCATGGCCAGCTCGAGCTTGCGCCGGTCTCCGTGCGAGAGGTCACGCGCGAGCGTGGCCGCGCGACCCGGCATACGGACTCTCTCGAGCAGCTCGTCGACACGGTCGCCCTCGTCCCCCTCCGCGCGGCGGAAGGGCGAGAACGGCCGCTCCCCCGAGGCCTGGATCGCGAGCCGGACATTCTCTCCGGCGGTGAGGCCGTCGAAGAGCGCCGACGTCTGGAACGATCGGGCGAGCCCCATGCGCGCACGCTTCGTCGCGTGGGTCCTCGTGACGTCCTTGTCCCCCAACGAGATCCGACCCGTCGTGGGCCGCTGCACCCCCGAGAGGATGTTGACCAGGGAGGACTTCCCCGCCCCGTTGGGGCCGATGATGCCGAGCAGCTCACCGGCCCCGACGGACAGGGACACGTCGTCGAGGATCTGCGCCCCGCCGACGCGCCAGCCGACTGCGGTTGCCTCGATCACTTGAACGGCGTGACCGGCGGGGCGACCGTGGCGGCGTCGAGCGTCTTGCCGAGGACGGGGACGAAGTTGTCGCCCTCCTTCTTCAGGCTGGCGGTGAACATCGGCTGGAGCATCGCGTGGTCCTCCGCCCGGATCTCCATCTGCCCCTTCGGGCCCTCGAACTTCCAGCCCTCGAGCGCGGCCACCATCTTGTCGGCGTCGTCGCCGCTCGCCTCCAGGGCATGCACGATCATCTGGCCGGCGACGAAGCCGTCGTTGGTGAAGAGGTCGACGGAGGCGTTCTGCGCCTTCATGCCCTTGTCGAGTGCCTGGTAGGCCGCGTTGTCGGCCGCGCCCTCGAAGAAGTGCGACAGGAAGTCGATCTTCGTGCCGGCTGCGCCGAACAGCGGGTGGGTCGGCTTGATGTCGAGGCCGGTGACGACCTTGGTGGCGTCGAAGACCCCCTGCTGCTCGAGCGTCGTCCACATGGCGGTGGCGTTGGCCCCGGCCCAGGCGACGAAGAGCAGGTCCGGCTTCGACTCCTTGATCTTCGTCGCGAACGGCGTGAAGTCGGTGGCGGCAGCGGGCACGGCCACGGAGTCGACCTTGGCACCCTTGGAGCCGAGGACCGCGGTCACAGCGGCGATGTTCGCCTTGCCGAAGGCGCTGTCCTGGGCGAGCACGGTGATCTTCTTGCCGCTGACGTCGCCGAGCATGGCGCCGGCGGTGGCGACGTCCTGCCAGGTCTGGCGGCCGGAGCGGAACGTGTACTTGTTCGCGCCGGTGATGGCGTCGACGGCGGCGGGGCCGGAGATGAACAGCACCTTGTTGTCCGCGGCGATCGGCGCGACCTGGAGGGCGACACCAGAGGCGGTGGAGCCGGCGATGATCTTGTTGCCCTTGCCGATGAGGTCGGTCGCGGCGGCGACGGCCTTGGCCGGGTCGCCGGCGTCGTCCTGCTCGGCGATCTCGATCTTGTGGCCGTTCACGGCCCCGGTGCCCTTGGTGGCGTAGTCGATCCCGACCGTCAGGGACTGCCGGTACTGCTCGCCGTAGGTCGCGAGCGGGCCGCTCTTGGAGTAGACGAGGCCGACCTTGTACGGCTCGCCGGAGGCGCCGGACTGGCCACCCGCAGCCGTCTCGTTGCCGGCGGGGCTGCCGGGCTCGCCGGGGCTGCCGCACGCGGCCAGGGAAAGAGTGATCAGGCTGCTCGCGAGAGCGAGACTCCAACGCTTCGACACGGACGTCCTCCAGCTCCGGCCGGGTGCTCGCGCCCTTGCTGCAACGAGATTCCGTTGTCACCCAACCTCTGCGGCGAACGTAGTTGCGCGTTCACACGGGATCGGTGGTGGTGTGCACCACAAAGACGGGCCGCCCATGTGGCGTGCCGCCACGTCGTCGCGCGCCGAGCCCACACCTCAGGCCCGTCGGCGCGGAGCCGAGAGCCGGCCCCGTCAGGAGAGCCGGGTCTGCAGGTCGGCCACGATCGACTCGGCGGTGAGCCCGAGCTCCTCGAGCAGCTGCCCTCGCGAGGCGTGGTGCAGGAAGCGCTTCGGGATGCCGTGCAGGTGCACCGGCGCCTGCTGGCCGGCCTCGCGCAGCGCGACGGTGACCGCAGCCCCGACGCCCCCGGTGACCAGGTTGTCCTCGATGACGGCGACCGCCCCCGCCTGCGCCGCCAGGTCGAGGACCGTCCCACTGACGGGCAGCACCCACCTCGGGTCGACGACCCGCACCGTGTGGCCGAGCGCGGCAACCTTCGCACCGACGTCGACGGCGAGGCCGGCGAACGCCCCGACGCCGAGGACGAGCAGGTCGACGTCGCCGCTGCCGGTCTCGAAGAGGACGTCGACGTCGCCCTGCTGCCGGACGGCCTCGAGCGGCTCGGCCACATCGCCCTTGGGGAAGCGGATCACGGTCGGCCCGTCGGTGACATCGACCGCCTCGCGCAGCTGGCGGCGCACCTGGTCGCCGTCACGTGGGGCGGCCAGCCGCAGGCCCGGGACGATCGACATGAGGGCCATGTCCCACATGCCGTTGTGCGAGGCGCCGTCGCTGCCGGTGATGCCGGCCCGGTCGAGCACGAAGGTGACCCCGGCCTTGTGCAGCGCGCAGTCCATGAGCATCTGGTCGAAGGCACGGTTGAGGAACGTCGCGTAGAGGGCGACGACGGGGTGCAGGCCGGCGTAGGCGAGGCCCGAGGCCATCGTCACCGCGTGCTGCTCGGCGATGCCGACGTCGAAGACACGCTCCGGGTAGGCGGCGGCAAAACCGTCGAGCCCCACCGGGATGAGCATCGCGGCGGTGAGGGCGACGAGGTCGTCCCGCTCCGCCCCGAGCCGGACCATCTCGTCGTTGAACTCGTCGGTCCAGATCCGTCCGGCCACCTCGAAGGGCAGCCCGGTCTCGGGGTTGATCTTGCCGATCCCGTGCATGTGGTCGGCGACGTCGTCGAGGGCCGGCTGGTAGCCGCGGCCCTTCTGGGTGATGACGTGCACGATGACGGGGCCGCCGAAGTCACGGGCCTGGCGCAGCGCGCGCTCGACCGCCTGCTCGTCGTGGCCGTCGACGGGCCCGTAGTACTTCAGGCCGAGGTCCTCGAACATGCCCTGCGGCGCGACGATGTCCTTGAGGCCCTTCTTGACCCCGTGCAGGGTCTCGAACACCGGCCCGCCGACGAAGGGGGTCCGGGCCAGCGAGCGCTTGCCCCACGCCAGGAACCGCTCGTAGCCACGGGTGGTCCGCAGCGTCGCGAGGTGCTCGGCGAGCCCGCCGATGGTCGGCGCGTAGGAGCGCTCGTTGTCGTTGACGACGATGACGAGCGGGAGCGTCTTGTCGACGGCGATGTTGTTGATCGCCTCCCACGCCATGCCCCCGGTCAGCGCGCCGTCGCCGATGACGGCAACCGTATGCCGCTGTCCCTGCCCCCGCAGGCGCCGGCCCTTCGCGATGCCGTCGGCCCACGACAGGGCGGTCGAGGCGTGCGAGTTCTCCACGACGTCGTGCTCGGACTCGGCGCGGTTGGGGTAGCCCGAGAGGCCACCCTGCTTCTTCAGCTTGCTGAAGTCGTGCCGGCCGGTCAGCAGCTTGTGCACGTAGGACTGGTGGCCAGTGTCGAACACGATGGTGTCGCGGGGCGAGTCAAAGACCCGGTGCAGCGCGATGGTCAGCTCGACGACCCCGAGGTTGGGGCCGAGGTGCCCGCCCGTCTTGCTCACCTCGGACACGAGGAACGACCGGATCTCCTCGGCCAGCTCTGGCATGCGCTCCACAGGCAGGGCCCGAAGATCCGCCGGGGCGGTGATCGTCTCCAGCAGGCTCACGCTGTGCCTCGTCCTCTCGTGCATGTCACCGGTCGAGTCTACGGCGTGCCTCACGCCCGCCAGGATCACCGTATGCCGTCCAGCGGGCTCACGCCCACCGAGTGGCCGTCGTCCGTGGTGACCGCTCCCCCGGCGGGTGCGGCGCTCGGCCGCCCGCCAGGGCGCTGGGTCGGCACCGTCAGAGCCGGGGTGCGAAGACCTTGCCCTTGAGCGCCTCGAGGAGCAGGCGCGCCGACCGTGACGCCGCGAGCAGTCGGATCCCCTCGGCCTCGATCTGGGCCATCACCTCGGGCAGCGCCTCGGGCGGCAGCTGCGGCCCGAGCGCGACCCGGGCCTCGCGCCACGCGTCCCGCATGGCGACGACCTGGCCCTCGAGGTGCTTGCTCGCCAGCCAGGCGAGGGCGAACGGGTGACGGCGCCACGCGTCGTGGCCCCGGTAGTCCGGTGGGCACTGGTCGAGCAGCCACAGCACGGCACGGTCCTCCCACCCGGGCGTGTGCGCCGGGGGGACGCCGTCGGGCCAGCCGGGTGGGACGTGCGCGGTCATCCCACCAGTGTCGGGCACGTCAGCCCCAGTTCGGCTCGGGCGTCGGCGGCGCGGGCAGCGCGACGTCATCTGGGTGGATGACGTACGTGATCCCGCCGCTGCCGGCCCACCAGGCCCGTTCGAAGGCGTCCCGGGGGAAGACGATCCGCACGGCGTCGGCGCTCGCCTCTCCCCGCGACCCCGGGTCGTTGCAGACGACGTCGCCGTCCGGGGTCAGCCCGATGACCGCGAGCAGGTGGCCCTCCGTGTGGTACACCGCGCCCGGCAGGTCCTCCGGGGTGAAGCGGACCGACAGGGCGAGCGGCACCCCGGCCCGGAGGAACTGTTCGGCCTCCCCCAGCCCGCGCAGCCGGGTCACGTAGCCGCGCAAGCCGCGCTCAGCGGCATACGCGACGTTGAAGGCCCAGTTGCCCGCGCCACCGTACGCGTCGTCGAAGACGGAGCGCACGGCGTGGACGACCTCCGGGTCGGTGTCATGACCGACCCAGGAGGTCTCGTCGGGGCCCGGGTTGCGGCCCCAGTAGGCGAGCAGCATCGTCGTCGCGGTCGGCGAGCACCAGGAACGACCGCCGCCGTCCCAGTGCTCGAAGGTGCCGGCGTGGCGACGCTGCGACAGCGGCGGCACGCCGAGCTCGGTCCCGTCGGTCGCTGGCGGGGCCACGTCCTCTGCCAGCGGTCCGGGAGCGCTCACGAGGGCGGCCACGAGCCGCACGTCCGGCCACTCGCCCGGGCAGCCGGTGTAGGCGGTGACGCGAAGCTGGAACTGCCGGAAGGGGCTCCGGGCGATGAAGGTGTCGGTGTCGACCCGACCGGCCGCCACCTCCTGCCCGAGCAGGCTGGTCCGGCGGACCCGCGCCCCGGCCTCGGGGTCACCGGCCGCCCACTGGGCGAGCGTGAACCACGGCGACCACTCCTTGCCGACCACGACCCGACCCTCCACGACGAGCCACGCGCAGAGCGGCGTCGTGGCGTTCCATGACGCGATGAGCTCGGTTGCTGCGAAAGGCGACTCGGTCACCGGCGAGGTCCATACGCGGCTCGCGACGGGGGCACCGTCGACGTGGCTCGGCTGCTGCGGGACCCACCCCTCCGGAGGCTCCCAGATCCACAGGCGGGGTCGCGTCACGAGGCACAGGATGTCATGGCCGGGGCGCCACCGCTCGCCGGGGCAGGCGGTGCAGCCGCACCTCGGTGAGGCCGCCGTCCCGGACCGTCGCCGTCAGGTAAGTGCAGTCCGGCTCCCGCCGCCGGTCCGTCGGCGAGCCGGGGTTGAGCAGCCGCAGACCGCCCGGTGTCGTGGAGTTCCACGGGATGTGGCTGTGACCGAAGACGAGCACGTCGGTGTCGGGGTAGAGGGACTCGCAGCGCAGCTCCCGGCCCGACGCCTGACCGGTCTCGTGCACGACCGAGAGGCGCACTCCCCCGACCCGCTCGTGCGCCACCTCGGGCAGGCGGGCGCGCAGCTGGGGGCCGTCGTTGTTGCCCCACACCGCGACGAGGTGCCGCGACCGCGCCTCGAGCTCGTCGAGCAGCGCCACCTCCACCCAGTCGCCGGCGTGCACGACGACGTCCGCCGCCTCGACGCGCTCCCAGAGCTCCGCGGGGAGGTCCTTGGCGCGCTTGGGCACGTGCGTGTCCGAGAGGATGACGAGCCGTATGCCGCTCACCCCGCCCACGCTAGCCCGATCCCGCTAGCCCGATCCCGCTAGCCCGATCCCGCTGACCACGCTGGGGCGCCCAGCCAGCCGGGCGGACCCGGCCACGCGCGCGACGGCCCAGACCCGCGGGCGCGAGCACAGCGGCATACGGACAACGGGAAGGCCCCGAGCGACTCGCCAGCGCGAGTCGTTCGGGGCCCCAAGGGAATCCGTCAGGCCCGCGCCACCAGGCTGCGCAGGACGTACTGCAGGATGCCGCCGTTGCGGTAGTAGTCGGCCTCGCCGGGAGTGTCGATGCGGACGACCGCGTCAAAGGACACCGGGCTCGACTCCGATCCTTCCTTCGTGGCGGTCACGCGCACCGTGCGCGGCGTGGTGCCGTCGTTGAGCGCCGTGATGCCGCTGATCGCGAACGTCTCGGTGCCGTCGAGGCCGAGCGAGTCCGCGCTCTCCCCCTCGGGGAACTGCAGCGGGATGACGCCCATGCCGATGAGGTTGGACCGGTGG
>NZ_AWQS01000126.1 GCF_000576575.1 Intrasporangium chromatireducens Q5-1 | reverse complement strand
GTGGTGGCGGTAGCCGTGGTCGTGCTTGTGGGTGTGGTCGTAGTCGTAGGCGGCGGCGCGCTACCGGCGTCCGTCATGGCGATGCCGTAGGCGTTCTGAAAGTATCTCGACAATGCGGCCCGGTCGGCGGCGGACAACGCACGTGAATAGACCAGAACCTCCGCGACTTGCCCCTCGAACACGTTTCCATCCGAACCGTTCACGCCAAGGTCCACTCGCTGACTCCCATCCGAACTTGTCAGCCCAGCAGTCCCAAAACGACCGGAGAGTACCTGCGTCCCGTTGAGGAACTGCGCCGCCTGCGCATGCTCGTAGTCCAGCACCCCACCTGAGACGTAGGCTGCCCCTGACTGCACCTTCGAGGCCGTGCCGGTGAGCGTCAGGAATGAGTCACCGTCCAGCCGCCGGCCCGCCACGCTCGCCTGAGCCACCGAAGTGACCTGCGTGAGCACCCGAGCCGGCGACGTCGCGTTACCCACCGAAGCGAAAAAGCTGGTCAACGTCGTCCCGATCTTCGGCGGCGTCACCATCACGACGAAGACCGACACCCCAGGCACCCCGCCGAGATAACCAGCCGGAACCTGCCCAGAAGAGGCGAGCGCGACCAGCGAACTGGCCGAGGCACGGTCGAAGGCCACAGCAGGCGCACCACCAAGTTCTGGCACCGCGGAGATAAACCGAGGACGCTGGGATGTCGCACCCTGCGCCAACGTCACACCGCTCACGGAGTCGCGCCACTGCCCGACCGCATCACCGTCAGCAAGACCGAGATCCGCAGCATGCCATCGTGACAATAAGCCAGCCACGGATCTGGGGTCTGGATCGTCTGCTCCTGCTGCCCCATCAGGTGCCACGAGTCCCAGCATCGCGAACACGAGAAGCGGTGCCATCGCGTATGCCCACCGGGTGTGCAGCCGGATGACACGGGTCCGCGCCTCGCGGACCTCACGGGTCGAATTCATCATGGCGGCAACCTCCAACAGTCCACGGAAGCATGTTCAGTGCTTCCTCTCCCATATAAGACCCCATCGGTGGTCGGAATGGGCCGAAACGGCCAACGAGATCTTCAGATCCGGATAGCGTCGTGCCAAGTGGTGCGTGGACTGGAAGCAGGAAATAGTGCTGTGCAGAGACGTTGCAGCGATAGTGGGGCCGGTCGGAGGGAGGGCTGCGACGACACCCGCTTCAGGGCGGCTGCTCTATGACTTCGTCCTCCACAACAGGTGTGGCCGCGTACTGGAACTTGGCTTCGCACATGGGAATTCGACGTGCTACATGGCCGCCGCCCTCGATGAACTGGGTGGCGGCTCCATCCTCACCATCGACCGCGAGGCGGCGCGGCTGCGCGAACCGAACATCATCGAACTGTTAGCGGCGACTGGCCTGGCGAAATACGTCGAACCGATCTTCGCCCAAAGTTCGTACAATTGGGAATTATTGGGACTTTTGGAACGGCAGCGCGACGGACACACCACACGGCCACTTTTCGACTTCGTGTTCGTTGATGGCGCTCACACCTGGGAGACCGACGGGCTCGCGTTTGTCCTCGCAGACAAGTTATTACGCCCCGGCGGGTGGATCCTCTTCGACGACATTCACTGGACGATTGCCGCCTCGAAGGCCGCTTCGGGCCGCCGGCCCACCACAGTCATCGACCCCGCTGAGCGAGTCCCACAAGTCGGCCGCGTCTTCGCCCTGTTAGTGATGCAGCATCCGAACTATGAGCGCTTCGAAGTGCACGGGAACTGGGGCTGGGCTCGCAAGCGCAGGACGCGGCAGGAGGAAGCACTTCCTGAGCAAGCTGTGAGCCGTCTCTATGAGACCCACTCGTGATGCTCTCGTTACCCGCTCGAGATGTTTCGGCCGAATCGACGTGATCTGCGTCACCATAAGCGCGGGTAAAACCGGGCAGAAGTGAACTTGCGTCACACCAGTCGCCGAGCCGGAGCGCCGCGACTTGACCCGCTCGCAAAGCGACGGCGATGGTGTTTGGGCCCGAGCAGCTCGCTCCGGGCGCCCGCATCCGGCCCAAGAGCGCCCTCGCCGGCGTCGAACTCCGGTCCTGACGCGCTCGGGCGATGTCGATCCCCTCAAGGAGCAAGACCTTTGCGTACCCACCCCCTCCGTCACAACTCTCCACGCCGACAGGTTCCGGCGGCTCGCCGAAAGGGGGTGCTGGCCGCTGCAGCGCTGGCGGTGTCCTTCTCCGGACTCACCGCCTTCGGCTTGGCACAAGGCTTCTCGGACAGTGGCCAATCGACCGCCGCTAGCAGCGGCCCGGTCGGCGTCGCGCCCACAGAGGGATCGCCCGCGGTCTCAGAAGCACCAGCCGATCTCGGCACAGGCTCGACCGATGTCGCCGCCACACACCAGCAGAAGGCACGGGCCGACCGCTCCAAACAGCGCACCACCGCCGGGTCGGCAAAGTCGGCGCCGACCGACTCGAACGTCGGCCAAAGGCGGCCCCCTGCGGGCGACCAGCACTCGTCCCGGGGCAGTGCCGCGACCGCCACGGTCGCCACCCCGACCGTGGCTCCCACGACCCAACACCAGCGGACGCAGGCCGCCACCGTGCGCAACACCGCCGCCACGGATCCGACAACGACCTCGTCGTCCGCAACCGCAGCAGTCGGGGCCTGTCAGTTCAAGCCTTCCTCGGCCAACACGGGAGCAAGCGGCACGCGGAGCAACCTGGGCGTCACGACGGTTGGCGCTGGGCAGACTCTCGCCAACGCGAATGTCGGTAGTCTCGTCATCACCGGCGCGAACGCCACCATCCGCAACGTGGCCGTGAACGGCAATATCTTGGTCAAGGCCGATGGCGCCATGATCGACCACGTGACTGCAAGGGGCATCGCCATCTCCAGTGCCTCCAACGCAACGGTGCGCTACTCCAACGTGGGGTACACCAAGGGTGACGGCATCAACGTCACATCGGACCGGGGTGTCATGTCTCGGAACATCCTGTTCAGCCACAACTTCGTTCACGACCCTCGTGTTCCGGCTGGGGCTCACTACGACGGAAGTCAGGTCCGGGGCGTCGATGGTCTCACCATCAACTGCTCCACCTACGACCCGGGGCCATATGCTTCTCAGTTCAACGCGGGCGTTTACCTGGAGGATGCGAACGGTGGCACGAGTAACGTCAAGGTGACGAACAACTGGTTGTACGGGTTCGGCTTCAGCGTCATGATGGATGCCCGCAACGTAACGTTGCAGGGAAACCGTCTCGGCGGAGACATCCACTGGGGAACCTGTTACATCGGAAAGCGAGTTGGCACCGCTGGATTGACCAGCCTCGGCAACGTGTGGGACTCGAGCGGCAAGAGCCTCGCACTCTGCAAATGAGCGACGGTCACAGCGGTTGACCGACACAAGCGCCGCGACGGGTGGGGCGTCAGGAGGCCCCCTGCGCCGGAACCCGTCTCGGCGCATTGAGAAGATCGTCATACAGCGCGGCCAGTCGTCTCCCCGACGCTTCCCAGGTCCACTTCCCCCGTTCCTCCCGCCCCCCGTGCCGCAGTCGGCTCACAAGTGACGTGTCGGCCAGAACAGCCTTCAGATGTCCGGTCAGCTGCGCCGAATCGCCGGCGTGATGCACCAATCCACTGACACCGTGGACCACCGGGCACCCGCTGGCGTCGCTGACCAAGGGAATGACGCCCCGGCCCAGCGCCTCGTAGCCCACCAATGCGCTGCCTTCGGAGCGACTCGGGAGGACAAGGACGTCTGCCGAGTCAAGAACACTCTCTACGTTGTTGCAGTAGCCGCCCAGCCTGACGTGGTCGTGTGACAACAGCGGCCCCAGCCTCTTCAACGTCGAAGCATCAATATCGCCGTACAGCACCAGGCCGGCGCCCTCCGGCGGAGATGCCGCTGCCCAGCACTCAAGCAGCTGATGAACGCCCTTGGTCGGCTCGAGCCGACCGATGAAGACAAAGTCTCGGGAGAGGCCACCAATGGTGCGCCTCCGGGACTGCTGAACTCGATCGTCGTAGCCGTACTCGTTGACGCGCACCTGCACCGGGAAGGGCGCGACTCCAAAACTGGCCGCAGCCTGCTCTGAACCCACAATCACGAAATCCACCGCGGCGAACTCTGCGTCCTCCAAAGTGAGTTGTTCTTCTCCCAGATCATGGAAGTGGCCCTGCGGAACGGGAAGGCCGATCTCCGCCCACGCGGCCCTGGCTTGCTGCACCGCGAGCCTCGTGTAGGGACTGGGCGCCTCGCGTACGGACACCAAGCCCATCAATCGGGCCATCGCGGCACTCTTCAAGACAGCCCGGGGCCAGAGATGAACGAGGTCCGGCTTCAGGGACCGGATGAGCTGACTGACCACCCAGTCGTGAAGGCTGTACGTCCGGTTCAATCCAACCATTCTGGGACGAACAGGGCCGAGCAGCGAGAGCGTGTGAACCGGAAGTTCGGCGTCGAACCTCTTCCGTACTGACGTGCAGACGACAGTCACGTCAACGCCAGCCCTGGCGAGCGCGTCCACCTGATGCCACGCAGTGAGGCCAATGCCAGGGGCACCGATCGGGTGCGGGAAACTGTACAGGACCTTCACGACTTGGTCCCGGTGACGCAGGGGCTCACGGGTCGTCCGCCAGGCTCCATGACGTTGTCCGAGAGTGTGAACGAACTCGCTCCTACGCGCTTCCCGACATAACACACGCCCCACTTGATGTCCCCGCCAAAGTGGTTGCCGACGAGTTGAACATTGCGCGCGTCCACCATCAGGCTATGGCCCCAGCCCAGGATCCAGTTGTTCGCTATGGTGACGTTCTGGGTCCCGCCGTTCGCATCCTCCAAGTAGATGCCGGCGTTGTACTGAGGGCGGTACGCACCTGCGTCGTAAACGGAGCAGCTGATCTGCAGCCCGTTGATCCCCCGAACTTGCGTGCCATCGTAGTGTGCTCCAGCCGAGACCTGCGGGTCATGCACCAAGTTGTAGTCGAGAACGACGTCCCCGACCATCCGGCCGCGATCAGAGGTGATGTGCACGCCATCCGCGTCGCCTCCACCAATATTGCTCCTGCTGATCGTCACGCCAGAGGCACTCGAGATCGAGATCGACTTCGCCGTAACGCCTTCGAGTGTTACTCGGTCGCCGAGCACAAGCACGGAGCGAGCGACGTCGACATTACGGACTGTGACATCCGAGCCAGATATGACGAGCCGGCCAACGCGGGCATTGGAGAGATTCTGGTGGTCCTTGAGGGTCTGAACCGGTGAGTCACTCAGAGCGCCACGCGCGCCCGTATTGGTATCGGATGGTTGAAAGTCGCATGCCCCCGGGCGAGGGCTGCCCGCGGTGCCGGAGCCGGTCGAAGGCGCTGTGAGGGCGGCGCCTGTGCCCTGACAGCCAGCGAGGGCCAGGACGGGGATCAGGATGCCCAAACCAGCGAATCGGGCGCACCGCTTCGAAGCCGCCGTCACGTCACACGTTCTCTTCAGCGCGCGAGGCAGGGAGACTTCCTTTGCTGGCTTGCACCCGGGTCGAGAGGTCCTGCCCCCATGAGAGGTGACGGCCAAAGCGAGCCACCCCTTCCGCGAAGAGAGTGAGTATGAGGTACACCGCACCTGCCGGGATCAAGGCGGGCCTCCGGGCGACTACGCGGGTCATCCAATCCGTCGCGCGCATGGGGCGAACGGCGCAAGTTGACACCGAGTCAGGTGCCCGCCTCAGCTCAGCGTTACCACGTCGTACTCTAACCAATCGACGGACGAGATCGCTTGTCCTTCGGGGGCTCTCAATCGAGACAGCGACGGACTCCACTCTGGCCCGTTCAGTTGCGCCGAAGAGGGAGTCAAGGAAGAGGTCGTCGGCTATAACGTGGGGGAAGTCGGTGAAACGTCGCCTGGCGGCTTCGGACAACACGATGACCCCTCTGCCGAACAAGGCCTGCTCGAAGGCCGGGTGGTGACGGTTGATTGCGTAGTAGGCGCGAACCAAGAGCGGCCGGCCCTTGACGTTGACTACTCGTCCGGGCACCGCCACCAGCGCGCCGCTCCCCGTGCCGGCATGGGAGAGAACCTCGCACAGCCGTCGCACCTGTGCCGTGCTCAATTCGATGTCGGCGTCCAAATAGACCCTTGGGAACGAGGTCAAAATCTGGTCGGCGGCGTTGAGTGCATGAGCTTTCCCTGCGGTGGCCAGCTCGACCACCTTGACAAAGGGAAACGTCTGCGCAATCTGTGCCGTTCCATCCGTGCAGCCATTGGCGGCCACGGCGATCTCAAGCTCGCCCGGCCGAGCGTCTGCTGTCAGCGCCCCGAGACACCGGGCGATAACTGCCTCTTCGTTGCATGCAGCAATCGCGACAGACGTCATGACGGCTGCCACACCTCGTTCGAGGCTGCACGCGGGATGTCCACCGTCTGAGGCGGCTCCGCCTTCTTCCCCTTCCCCAGCCGACCTTCCCTGGCCCAGAGCGCGCCGACACAGCCCAGGAAAAGGAAGAGCAGGAAGCCCGTTTGGCGGAAGCTCGTCATGTCGAAGGTGGCAGCAGTGGCTGCCAGCGCCAGAATGGCCGCGGAGAGAGCCTGGCAGAGGCTCCTCACCGACGGCTCCACGGAGTTCCGGCGTGTGCGTTGTGCCATGAGTACACCAACGAGGAAAAGCAGCACGAGTGCTGCCAGCGCGACGGCTCCCCCCTCGAGAAGCGCTCCCAGGTAGGCGTTGTCGAGGAAGAAGTACTGGGCGGGTTGGAACGTTCCGAGCCCGCGGCCGGTCACCTCATGGCCTTGGAGAAGCCACGGAATCTTCACGTAATCCGAGGTCCGACCACGGATGCTGGGATCGTCCTCACCGATAAACATGAGGCTTCGGATGGTTCCAAGCAGACGAGGGGCGACGGCCGACATGGCCCCGGCTCCCACTATGCCGACAAGCACGAGATTCAGACGTTGGCGTCCGCGCAGGTGGGCGCCGTACCACAGGCCCGCCACCAGGAGCGCAACGATGCCAGACCGGGAGACGCTCATGGGAATTACTGCGAGCATGATACCGAGGCTCAAGGCTGACCCCTGCCGCGAGCCGCGGCTGGCGCCGTGCAACGTGAAGTGTAGAGCGATCGGCACGAGGCACGCGAGCGCAACTGCGTACTCAATGGGGTGGGCCGCAGCACCGATGACGCGCACGAAACCAGAACGAGTGTCATTGATGAGTTCAGTGTTCGTCGTGAGGCCGGGAAGGTGAGCAAGAGTGCGGTAGCTGAAGGTGCGATCGAAGAACTCGAAGATTCCCGCGACCCCAGCGAGACCCGCGACGTAGACGAGCCGCTGGAGCACCCTCTCGACCTGCCCACGCTGGGTAAGACCATCACAGGCAACGAGCGCCACTCCCACAACGGCGAGGGCCGGGAAAATTGCACGAGTGGCTCCTGACGCCTCCACGTCCGTCAGAGGCCGCGCCATTCCGGAAGCGAAGGCGAGGGTAGCGGCGATCAGGTAGAAGAAGACTCCCCAACGCATCGGATTGTTAGCGGGAGGCATCACGAGACCGAGCAGCCTGCTGCCGCACCACAGAAGCAAGGCAAAAAGCGACCAGAGGAGCGCCGGGTTCCCTACTGACCTCAGCGGACCGACCAGCACATAATTCTGCGGCACGAGGAGCAACAAGACGACGAGGATCGTCAGGATGGATTCCGTGCGTCGGATCCACAGACCACCAACGGTGATCAGGACACCGAGAAGCAGCACGCCCAAGGCCAGCACGAAGATGCTGGAAGAAGCGTGGCGGGAGGCGTTGGGCAGAGCTACCAGGATGACCGGAACGGCGAGAACCACGACCAGGACGGCGACGAACCGAGGCCAGCTAGAGCGAAGCATCCTGTGGCCCTCACTCACTCAGCGTTGAGCGAAGCAGCGCCGCCCAGCGGGACGGACTGCTGCCGGTCCGCAGCGGCCGTGCGCGGAGCGGACAGCGGTTGGGACCCATTCCCACCAGCGGCAGGCATCGCCGTCGGTGTCGCGCTCTCATTCTCATGGACCACAGGCGCGGCGAGCGGCTGGACTGGCCGGCTCAGGCGACGAGCACGCCTCTTGGTCAGCAGTCTGTCGAGGAGCAACGACAGCCCCGCACCAGCCAGGATCCCGACCGCGGCAAGGCTGAGAACGAGCTTCAGTTTCGACGCGGGTGGGATCTCCACCGTCTGTGCCGGCAACGTCACGAAAACTGAAAGACGGCTGTTCTTGGGAGCACGCGCGCGGTCCTGAAGCGCCATCGCTCGGTTCTCGGCTGCCTTCAGAATGGCCGTGACAGTGCCGCTGACACGTGCGGGATCAGGTCCATAGGTCTGCACCGTGACGTTCTCCGAGTTGCGCTGTGTGACCACCGAGAAGCGGGAACCGTCCGGTGTGTCACTGGGTGCGGTCCCCATCAAGTCGGCCGGCGCGAGCTCTGCCTGGCTCTTGGGCGAGTTGAGGTCGTTCACAATGGACTGCCGGAGCAAGAGGCCATTACTGGCGGCAAGAGGGTTCGCTGCCCTTGGATCTGCTTGGCCCGGCTTGACAGCCGGCCCCTGATAGACAACCGCGAAGTTGCCGGTGGCGTTGTACACCGGATGGCCCTCGGGCATGAGCCCGAGGCCAGCGAACGTGGCCAAACCGACCATCGTGAGAAACACATACCAGCGCCTCACGCATACCCGAGCAACATCCAGAGCGTCCATCAGCCCTCCTCTTCGGTGCGCCAACCCCCACCTGGTTCCGCGGCGCTGACCGATGTTTGGTTCGTCTCACGGTACGTGAGCAGTTCATGCCTTGTGGACCAGATGCGGAAATGAAGCAGGACCTGCCCGGAGTGCCCCGATATGTCGCTGGAGGCCAGCGCTGGAGGTGAGAAGGAGACGGACTGCGCAGCGATGCACCTCACCGCCGGCGCCAAGCGACCTCATGGTCTCTCCGAGAAGCAGAGCTCCGCGGAAGGCCGCAGAGGACCAGGCCGAGTGGCGCACTCGGAACAATCGCGCGCGGTTCACAGTCAGCAGCGCCCAGAGCATGGGCGACTCGTGCGACTCGCCGGTCTCGTGAGTACAGACTGCGCCGGGGACAAAGCGGACGGCATATCCCTTGTCCCGTGCCCGCAGGGCGAAGTCGGTTTCCTCTGAATAGAGGAAGTAACGCTCGTCCCAAGGCCCCACCGCGCGCAGACATCCCGCGCTCACGGCGAGCAACGAGCCGGTGGCCCAGGCGACGCTGTGCGCAAACGTGTACGCCGAAGGTCGCATCTCCAGTTCGCCCCAGCCCGGAAGCTTGCCGGCCCGGCGGCCGCCCAGGATGGCTTCGCCGAGAGCCCGGCGGACCGACGGCTCCGAGCGGAGGGTCGGCAACACCGCGCCGTCTGGGCCGCGTTGCAGCGGGCAGGCAATGCCCACTCCAGGCTCGCGGAAGGCGTCCAAGAGCTGACGTACGCAGCCCGGACCGAGACGAACGTCGGGGTTGCAGACGACGAGATCCGACGCCGGGCCGAGCAGCGCCAAGGCGGCATTGATGCCACCCGCGTATCCCGCGTTCCACTCGTTCT
Organism: Intrasporangium chromatireducens Q5-1; assembly: GCF_000576575.1. Taxonomy (GTDB): domain Bacteria; phylum Actinomycetota; class Actinomycetes; order Actinomycetales; family Dermatophilaceae; genus Intrasporangium_A; species Intrasporangium_A chromatireducens. The sequence continues at coordinate 1,782 of NZ_AWQS01000126.1, read as the reverse complement.
CGATCACGATTGCTGTGGGGCAGTGAGACCGGACGATCCGTACGGTCTCATCGGCCGAACCGTTGTCGACGACGACCAGTCGCCACTTGTCCACGCCCTCGAGCCCCGCACGCAGTGAGTCGATGAAAGATGCGACGTGTCTCGCAGAGTTCCACGTCACACAAGCGAGTAGGACGTCCTCCCCGGCTCTCCCCATGCTGCCTATTGTTGGCGTGGCCCAGCCCCTCCCGCAGGATTTTGATCGCCCTCACTCGAGCACACTTTGGCAAAGCGGGCCGCACTTTGTGTCTGGCTTGCGACACTTGGCCAATGAAGGGGAGTACGCATCTCGTCGCTGATGGGGAACAGGACCGCGGTGCGCCGCTCGTCACCCTCCCCACCGCGGCCCCCCACCGAGAAGAGCACGAACGGACGGACGCAATGGCACAAGTGACGAGGCAGGACTCCTTGACGAGCCACCTCCCAGAGCCAGAACAACAAGTACTCGTCACCCCGAGCCGTGACTCCCGTCCGCTCGCCCGGCTGCTGGTCGATGCCGTCCAGCAGGTCGGTGGGCAGCCATACCCCTGGCGCGAGTTCGACACACACGCCGTGGTACGAGCGGCCCTTGTGCACGGCGTCGCCCCCGCCCTCGCGCTCCACCTGCGGGGACGCAATGACGTGCCGGCAGAGCTGCAGGCCGTTGTGCAACGCTGCTACCGCGACCAGCTGGCGCGTCATCTCCGCACCATGGCCGACCTCCGTCGGCTGACTGAGCTCCTTGGGCAGTCCTCGATCCGCTGGGCCGTGATCAAGGGTCCTGCCCTGTCGGAGGTCCTTTGGCCTCGTTTCGACATGCGGCTCTACGTTGACCTCGACGTCCTGGTGCACCCCGCCGACTTCCGCGAGGCAGTCGATCTCCTACTCGCGTCCGGAACGAGGCTCGTCGACCGGAACTGGCCCCTGATCAGTCGAGGCCGCCGGGGCGAGCTCGGGATGGAGTTGGCTGGCGGCACGCCACTCGATCTGCACTGGCACGTCGTGAATGACCCGCAGTTGCGAGACGTCTTCCGGTTCCCGATCGCAGACATGTTGGATCGGGGACCGTCAGTCCTGTTGCGGGGCAGCCGGACCCGGACGCTCGACGCGGCCGACACCCTCCTGCATCTCGTGTACCACATGGTCCATTCCGGCGGACACAAGCTCGTCTGGCTCAAAGACGTGGACCTGGCGATGACTCAGGATCGCCTTGACTGGCGTGAGCTGGAGCACCGCGCTCAGGAGTACGGCTGCGCATTGGCCCTTGAGGCTGTCATCAACCGTGTCCAAATGGTGCTACCGAGCGCGCGCAGCGGCCTGAAGACAAGACCACGGCGGTCTCTGTGGTCCACCGGCGCGCGGGTCGTCGACCGGTGGCGACGCCCTCCGCACCTCCCAGATGAGCGCTGGTCGGGACGGATCGTGTTCCAGTCCACCCGCGCCGGAACTTGGCAGAGTGTCCGAGCCGCGGCCGATGCGGCACTGCACCGGCCGCCGACAGGACATCACGGAGCCAGCAATCCCCTGCACGACGATCGCCCCGATCAGGAGGCTCAGGCCACCTTCTTCGAGATGATTGAGAACGACAGGCCTCCTCGCTCCTCGCGGCTCAGTCCACCTCCTGCTGAGCGCCCCAAACCGTGAAGTAACTAGCGCGGTTGAGCAGATACCGCACTGTGGGCACCGGGACGTGCACGACGGCTTTGCCACGCCCGACTCGCCAGACGAACTCCCAGTCCTCCTTCGGGAGGGTGTCCGTCTCCC
>NZ_AWQS01000125.1 GCF_000576575.1 Intrasporangium chromatireducens Q5-1 | reverse complement strand
CGAGGATCGGCGTGCCGTCCGGTGCGGCGAAGTCGGTGCCGGTGTGGAACGACGGTTCCCCGGTGATCGGATGGATGCGCGGCCCGAACTCGCTGGTGAGCACCCAGGTTCCCTCGGGGAGCGGGAACACAACCCGCGAGGACTCCGCAACCGGACCCGCCGCCAACGGGGCGGCGGCCGGGCCAGCCGCACCCGCCGCGCCGGTGAGGGCGTCGAGGATGCGCTCGGCGACCGGCTCGTAGTTGCGATAGCGGTCAGGGTAGGCACTGACCTCGACGGCCTGCGCAGCCTCGCCGGGGTCCATCTGCGCCCAGCCGGGAATGTCCAGCAGGCCCCGCGGCGAGGGATAGTTCGGGCCATCGGGTCCGCCGTAGAACGCTCGGGCCTGATAGGTCGTGTCCATCAGCTCCGCGACGGTTCCCCAACCCGATTGCGGGCGCATCTGAAACAAGCCGAGGGAGTCGTGGTCACCGCCGTTGCCATCGTTGGGGTAGTTCGCGGACTCGGGGTAAGCGCCCGTGTTGGCGAGCTGGCGGAGGGTGCTCTCGGTGAGCGCGGCCATCAGCGCGATCGTGATGCCGGGCCGCCCTACACCCTCGATGCCGCCTCCGACCGTGATGATCGTCGCCGCGTGCGTGAGCTGCTGCCGGTTCAGCGTGAACGTGGTGCCGTCCTGCGTGGTGACGGTCAACGATTCGGGGACGTTGCCCACGGTGACGCTGCCGCCGGGGACGGCGCAGTTCGCGGCGGCGGGATTCATCAGCACGCCGATCGACAGCAGGACACAGGCAGGGCCGAACAGGACGAAGGCGAGTCCGAGGATGAGGAGCTTCTTGACCACGACGCGCCCTCTGTCATCGCAGCGGGTTGTCGAGCTGCGACAGGCGCAGCACATGACACAGGCCGGTACGGAACTCCGGTGCCGGGGGTGGGCAGGCCAGGAACACGGTGAAGGCCACGGGGTGCTCACTGGTGACCGTCTCACCGTTCCAGACGCCCTCGCGGTGCCGGGTTCCTTCGATCGTGACCGCCGTCGCACCAGCGGGGAGCTGGCCGGGCTGGGCCTGCTCGACCGCGGTGTCCCATGCCTCGGGCACGAAGGAGGACTCGATGGTGAGGTGCTGGGTGGTGGCGTACTTGCGCAGCTCGATCCACGCCTCACGCGACGGCAGATACGAGGCGATGTCGGCGGCGAGGCCGGCCTGCTCGGTTCCGGACGGATCGCCCACCGCGAGGATCACGCTGGTGTAGTCCAAGGGCATCAGCCCCGAGCCGGTATCCCACGCGAACAGGGCCTCGGCGACGTTGCGGGCGAACTCGTCGGGATCACTGGACAGCATGACCTGCGGCAGCCGCGGCGTGTCCGGCCCAGTCTCGCCCGGCGCGGGGACCGTGGGGTCCGGTCCGGGATCGGGAGCGGTCGGTCGTTGCGGGCCGGCGATCAGCCCGTAGACGCCGATGCCGACCAGGATCAGCAGGACGAGGCCGGCGGCGATCACGGCGATCAGGCGGCCACGGGACCAGGAGGCGGGATTCGTCTTCATATCGCCAGGTGCTCGCCGCCCCGAACGAGAAGAGCGACGGCGGCGGCGCGGATCAGAGGGCGCGCAGCAGCGGCCGGCCCGCCGACTCAGAGGCGGCGGTGGTGCGGGCGGTACGGAGCTGGTCGGCGAACTCTGTGGTGCCCTCGACGGCGGCGAAGAACGCCTCGGCCTGCTCATCGGTGAGCTCGACGGCCAGCTCGTCCACGTCGTAGTGGGTCCACCACCCTTCCAGGTCGGCCCAGGTCAGCACGAACGCCCGCACCGGGTACCGCGCCGGCCCCTCGTCCTCGGCGGCTGGTCGACGCTTCGGCGTGGCCGGCTTCGTGGCCTTGCTGGTCTTGGCCGCGTGAACGCGGGCCAGGGCTTCGTCGGCCAGCTCGTGCAACCGCCGGTCCCGCTCGCTGTCAGCCTCGGCTTGGGTGTCGCGCAGGCGCTGGAAGATCGGGTTGACCGCCGCGCCGCCCTCGATCTGCACCAGCCCATCGCGTGCCTGGACGCGGATCGTCTCCCGGATGTCCGGGTCATCGGCCAGGTGTTGCAGGTAGCCGATCTGTTCCAGCCGGCTGTAGGACGCCGAGCCGGTCACCATCCGCGCCGCCTGCGTGCGAGCGTCCCCGAGCTGGTGCGAGTCCGATGGTCCTGCCGAATCGGCGGGACCATGCTGTCCCGGTTCGTGGCCCTCGTGGAACTGGGTCTTGGCCTTGCGGCGGGCGGCGTCCTCGGCCATGAGTTCCTTGATTTCCCTGTATAGGGCGGCGGCCTCGATCGGGGTGAGCGGCTTGTGGAGCTGGTTGTCGTCCTGCTCGGCTAGCAGATGCCCCAGCCGGTCCGAGATACCGCTACGGACCCACACGCTGACGCGGCGCCAGCCGAGCTTCTTGATCGCCGCCATCCGGCGCGCCCCGCACACCAGCACCCCGTCCGGGGTGATCGTCGGCGGCTGCAATAGACCGTCCCGGTCGATCGAGGCCGCGAGCGCGTCGATGTCGCCCAGGTCCGTGCGGTGCCGGTTGCCGATCGTGATGGAGTCCACCGCCCGCTCCAGCTCGATGTGCCCGGCCGGTGCGCTCATCCCGCACCCCGCGCCTTCCTCGCGCTCCGCTTGCTGATGCCCGGTGCAGCCAGGGAGAGGGTGAGCACGAGGTCGTCATCGCGCAGCAGCACCGGCAGCGTCTCGCCGATCAGCAGCCGCAACAGCACGCCGCGTCCTGCGACGGTCGCCGCGAGTGCCGGGTCCGGGCAGCCGAGCAGGGCGCGCAGCAGCACCGCCCAGGAGCGTCCCGGAAGGTCGATCAGGGCTCTGGCGTGCTTGTCGCGTCGCAGCGTCTCGTAGGCGGTGTGCCGGTTCCCGACGCGGGTCAGCGCCACGCAGACGTGCTCCACCGCCGAGCGTGCCGTGCCCTCGGGCCAGTCCAGCAGCATCAGCAGCGTGATCGCGTCCTCGACCGCCGACGCCGCGGTGGTCGCCGCCGGCTCGGCGGGTGCCTGCTCCGGGGTGTCGTCGCGGTCGTGGGCGTCTTTGATCTGGAACGCGGGATGGTAGTCGCTCAGGATGTTCTCGCGGTCGGAGAGCCGTTCGGGGTCGTGGAAGATCGAGTAGCGGGGCCGGCGTGCCTGGTGGGTCGAGCACAGCAGCCCTTGGCCGCGTTCCTCGGCGATGCAGGTGATCCGCACCGCGTGCGTGATGACCGCCCACGGGTCATCGGCGGTGCGGGCGGCCTTTGTACGCATCACGTCGAACGCCGCCGACGCGGCCTCCCACGGATCGAGCCGGTGCTTGTGCGCCAGCGCCGCGTACTTCTCGGCCGCGAACGCCATCAGCTCCGCCGCTACCGGGTCATGCTCCCAAGCGCGCTGGCCGGCGGCATGCAGCCGTTTCAGCAGGGCACGCAGGCCCTCGCTGGTGCGGTAGTCCTCAGCCGGCCGGCCGCTGATCTCGCTCATGGTGCTGGTGTCGTTGGTCATGGTCTGGGCACCTCCCGACGGCGAGGTGCACCCGCAGACGACTGCGGGTCTCGCCTTTGTGGAGAGGGCGCCCATGACTCATCACCACCCGGCTACCTCATCCCGACCCCGGAGCGGCGCGGTCCCTGCTCGGCGCCGCCGCGACGGCCGAACGCGCTCAGGGGCGGCAGCCGCTTGGCTCGCTCGGCGACCCAGCGCGCGCCCTTCTCGATCGGGGCGCGGACGTGCCGGTTCGTCTCAGCGGTCCGGTCGATGCCCCGGCGGGACAGCGCGCCGCCGCCTTGGGCGATCAAGTCGGTCGGGCGCACCCAATCCACGCCCCGGCCCCGTACCCGCGCCAGCTTCTCCCTCGCGACCTTGCGGGACTCGGCGGCCTTGACCGCATCCGGCGTCCCCGCGGCTTCGGTCGCCTCGGCCGGGTCCGGGTCGTTCCGCGCGGGCGGCCGCTCGGGCTCGGGGTGCTGGTGATGTTGCTCCCGCATCCGGTCCTCGTCGTTCATGGCAGGGCCCCTTCCATCTCGGGCTGCGACCCAGAGGGGTCCGCCTCATCGGACTGGTGAGCACGAGGCAGCCAGCGGCCCACCGTCGAGGGATGCACGCCCAGGTGCCGGGCGATGGCCTTGTTCGACCAGTCCTGCTCGCGCAGCTCTGCCGCGAGCGACCGGCGATCCGGCCCGCCGTCCGAGTCCGCAGCGGTGACGCCTGCCGCAGTAGATGGCGGGTCGATAGATACTGCCTCGCTCGGTGGCTGGGCGGTGATCGGCTCGACCGCCGGCGGCAACTCGAGCGCAGTAACGGGGCGTGCGGTGGCGCGGGTCAGCACGACGGTCAAATGCGTGATCGCCAGCAACACGACCGGCGGCACAGCAGCGACCGCGGCCGCGAGCGGTCCGGGCACGTCGGCGTCGGCCGCGACCACCGCGTGCAAGCTGTTCGCCGTCACCGACACCGCGGCCCCACCGACCAGCAGCACCCACGGATACCACGCCGCCCGCTCACCGGCGAGGCCCACCACGGCGACCGTGGAGACCACGATCACGCCATCGACGATCAGCGGCCACGCCCACGCCTGCCCGGCCCCGATCCCGGAGCGGCGGGCAAGGTCGGCCAGGGACGTGAACGACAACCAGAACGCGCCGGCGGCGATGAACACCGTCCCGGCGACCGAGGTGATGACCGCCCACCGGCGGCCGCGCAGCTCCTTCATGGCAGCCCCCGCGTGGCGGGCGCCCGCGGCTGCACGGTCCCGCGAGCGAACTCGCCCGAAGGCGACGTGGCGGGACGGTCCCGCCGGGCTCCGACGCCGACGCTGCGATAGGCGCTGTAGACGGTGCGAGTGATTTCCCGCTCCCCGAAATCCGACTGCGCGGCCGTCGCCATCGCGTCCAAGGCATCCGTGAGCGGCACCCCGCCCTCGGCCAATCGGCAGGAGGCCCAGAAGAGTTTGAGATTGCGGTCGGTGGCCTGCCGGCCCAGCCACGTCGCCAGGCGCTCCGCGTCCTCCCGGCGCACTGGCCCGCCGACGCGCGGCCGGGGCGCGGGCCGAGGATCGAGGAAGTCCCGCAGCCGGCCCGCATCTATCGGCCGGGCCGCACCGGCCGCGACCTGCTCGATCCGGTACGGGGTGCGCACGCCGTCCAGCCGCAGCAACGAGGGCGGCGCGATGATGTAGCCGCCGTCGCCGCGGCAGTCGATGCCGACCTTCCCGGCCTGCCAGGACCGTTGCCCCTGGTGCGAGTCGGCCGGGAAGTAGGCGTGCTGTCCGCCGGTGGGCGTGCGCACGACCGCCAACGGCTCCGGGACCAGCCCGGCCCGCGCCGCACGCGCATAGGCGGCATACCCGTTGACCCCGTGCACATCCACGTCGATCACGACCAGCCCCGAGGCGGTGCCGGTCGGGATGCCGATGTTCGCGGTCGGCCGCGACCGCCACCACCCCTCAACCTGGTCCAGGTCGATGCTGGCCTCGTGGAACCCGCGCTCCGGGATCGGCCGCTTCCCGCCCGGCGCGCAGGGGAACACCGGCACCCCGGCTCGCGCCAGCTCGCGCGCCGCGACCGGCAGCGGCGCCCCGTCGAGCTGACCGAACACGGCGGCAGCAGTCGCGGCGGCGACCATCACAGGCCCCGTCCCGAGCCGACCGGAGCCGCCGGCGTCTCCCGTTCAGGCAGCGGCTCGACCCGGCGCGGCGCCTGCTCTGGCGTCTCCTGAGCCTGCGGCGTGCGCTCCGGGCCGTCCACCCGCAGGGACAGCGGGTTGCCGTTCCCGAGCTGTGCGGTGTCGAGCTTGTCGAGGATGTCGAATGCGGTGCTGCGCACCTGCTCGCCCGTGGCCCGCACGACCGCCACCGGGTCTTTCCCATCCACGTTAGCCGCCCATCCGGCGACATACGGGATCGTGTAATCGCTGGTGTCCATGCCATGCGCGGCGGCGACCATCAGCGCCACCGACTCGGCCCGTACCTCGCTGATCCCGCGATGCTGGCGGGCGTCGTCCTGCTGGTTCGGGCCATCCAGCCGGACGTGCGCCAACTCGTGCGCGAGGGTCTTGACCTGCGCGGCCGAGTCCATGTCCGCGCAGACCATCACCTGACGGGTCTCGAAATCGGTGCAGCCGTTCGCGCCCCGCTCCATGCGGTCGCGCGGCATCCGCAGCACCTCGAACCCCAGCGCCTCCGCCTGCTCGGCCAAGCCCTCCCACAGCCCGGCCGGGGCTTGGCCTTCCAGCAGCCTCGGACGCGGCAGCTCAGGGAGCGGGTCTCCGTGCGTCCTCGACACGTCCCACACATAGGCCGGGACGACGTTGACGATCCGGCGACGCACGACCTCGCTGGGCCGCGGCTTCTCCCACTTGCCCAGCCGCCGCCACGACGCCGGGTCGCGCGGGGTCGCTGAGGCGAACCTCGCCTTGACCGGACCGCGAATCCGATAGCCGCCGTCCTTCTCCGGCCAGCGACCCATCTTCCGCCAGTCGTTGTACCCGGCAACCCACGTCGGCGTAGGCGTCGGCACCCGCCCCTGTTCGTAGGCTTCCAAATGCTGCACCCAGATCAACAGCGTGTTGTTGAACGAGCGCGTGCGGAACCTCGCCGCGAACTCCATCGCCCGCCGCCAGTCATCGCCCGACACCACCTCCTCGACCGAGCGCACGATGCGCTCTTCCAGCACGTCGAGCGTCGCCTGCTTGTCCTCGTTCGCAGCCACCGTCTGGCCTCCCTCCGCCTGGGTCACCCCAAGAGGGAGCGACCGTGCGACCGCAAGGTGCGCCAGGTAGATCAATGAGACGAGACGGACGAGGAAGATGACGACCGTCAGGCTCCGTGATGAAACCCGACGTATTGGTCCTCTCTAGCCCCTTGCGCCTCCTGCGCCTAGAGCCGCGCGATGAAGTCGAGTCTTGCGGCGCATGTTGCGCGACAAGTTACGCATCCGCCGCCTCGCGACCGTGCTTGCGTAGCCGACGGCTTGCCAGATCATCGGTATGGCTGGCGTGTGGGTGTGATCGAAAATGTGTAGGAGAAACACCGAATCGTCGCCGGAACCAGGACGCAGCCACACGAGGGTCCCCCCAGCCCACCTGACGAGCAGCAACGTAGATGGGAAGGTCGGTCTCCTCGACAAGGCGCGTAAACTCCGTAAGGCGACTCTCCGTTAGGAAGCGGAAAGGTGACAGCCCGACTTGCTGGCTGAACGTTCGGCTGAGCTGGCTTCGCGACATTGCCACTTCCTGCGCCAAGAGACTGATGGTCCAGGGGTCCGACATTCTCGTTCGCAGGAGGATCACGGCACGATCAACCGAGGGGTGACGGCTTCGCTGCGTCAGCCGACCCTTGATCGGCAGCGGCGACAGCGTTCCCAAAGGATGATCCGGTGTAAGGACCGTGGGCAGCGCGATTTCGATCAACTGCGCGAGCAACGATATGAGACTCGTCACCGCGAACTCGGGGTTGTCATGAGAACTGACGAGGCTGATCTGTCGCCATAGTGGCTCCATCCGCTTCAAGGCATCTTGGCCCACGACGTGGACGAAAGCCGACCCATCCCAGTCGTCAACATGGGAAATCGACTCCCGAAGCCGAGTCGAATCCGTAAACACCCATCGAAGCTGGCTGCGAAGGAAGACCTCATCCATGTAGACAGTCCACGTCCGAACACGTGGCGTCGGCTGGATGGAGCACCACCTGCCTGCACCCAGAAACAGCACCGAGCCACTGCGGAGCTCGTGGATACCGGTCGCCGTGTGGATTCGCGCCGCGCCGGCCATGACATGCACCGCCTTTGCATGGCGAAAGGTCACCCGACGCATAGGGGCTGTGCGTACGCTCTCGACCGCCGTCATGGGAAGCCCGTTCGAGCGCACGGACCCCGCCGCGCTTGGATCAGCGCGGCTCAAACCCTGCCGACCCGTCGTCCCCTCATTGATGCAGTTAACGACCCCGCACAGGCGCCTGCGCCAGTCCTAACGGGATGCATACGGCGTAGGCGCCGATCCTAACGGTTTCGACACGTCCAGCGCTGAGAGAACGGCTCCCGGTTCGAGCCGCTGGGGCAGTGCAGGCTCGTGCTTAGCTTGCCTCGGGGACGTGAAGACGGTAGCCCATTCCGGCCTCGGTGATGATGTACTTGGGTGCGGCGGGGTACGGCTCCAGCTTCTTGCGCAGTTGGGCGATGTACAGGCGCAGGTATCCGGTATCGGTTACGTGTTCGGAACCCCATATCTCCGTTAGCAGGGTCTGGCGTGTGACGAGCTTTCCTGGATTTCGGATGAGTTGTTCGAGCACCTGCCATTCGGTCGGCGTCAGTCTCACCGTTTGTGGTCCACTCTTGGTGCGTCGGGTCACCTGGTGTGCCGATAGGTCAACTGTGACGTTGCCGAAGGAGACGATCGGATCAGCGTCATCGCGCACAACCCTGCGAGTGAGCGCGCGGATTCGGGCGAGCAGTTCGTCGATGGAGAACGGCTTGGTGACGTAATCGTCGGCGCCAGCGTCAAGGGCTTCTACCTTGTCGGCAGCTCCGCTGCGACCGGAGATGACAAGGATGGGTGCCGCGGACCATCCTCGGATGCCATTGATGACCTCGATGCCGTTGAGCTTGGGCATGCCCAGGTCGATCATGAAGATGTCCGGGTGGTGCTGGACAGCGCTGTTGATGGCCTCGGCACCATCGGCTGCGGTGATGATCTCATATCCTTCCGCTCCGAGCGTGATGCGAAGCGCGCGGAGTATCTGTGGGTCATCGTCAGCGATCAGGATTCTCATGACCTTCATCGCCTTTCTGATTCGTGCTGGGTGGTTCGGCACCGACAGCGGGAAGGGCCACAACCATCGTGACCCCGCCGCCTGGCGTGTCTTCGGGTGTGAGAGTTCCACCCATTCCCTCGATAAATCCGCGAGACAGCGCAAGGCCGAGGCCAAGGCCGGTGGTGTTGTCAGTGTCGCCCAGGCGCTGGAAAGGCACGAACACGTCGTCGCGTCGCTCAGGTGGGATGCCGGGTCCGTTGTCGATCACGCGGATCTCCACCGATCCGGCGAACGCGCTGGTAGTCACTCGGACTCGCGAGCCCGGTGGTGAGTATCGTGCAGCGTTTGACAACAGATTGACCACGACTCGTTGAAGAAGCACCGGATCGGCCGAGACTTGCGGCACGTCGGCGTCCAAGTCCAACCCGGCGGTGTCGGGTCCAAGATGGAGTTCGTCGACGGCGGCGAGGATCACGTCGGCGGGATCGACGGGAGTGCGGGCGATGCTCAGCACTCCGGCTTGGAGCTTGCTGACATCGAGGAGGTCGGTGACGAGGGTCGCGAGGGTCGCCAGACTCTCGTCGGCAGTCGCGAGCAGTTCTGATCTGTCGGCTTCACTGAGTGAGTGGCGCGTGGAACGTAGTCCGCTGACGGCCGCGATGGCCGCCGCGAGAGGACGGCGCAAGTCATGGCTGACAGCCGACAAGAGGGCGCTGCGTACTCGGTCGGAGGCTGCCAGCGGCCCGATCTCGCCCACTGTCTCGGTCAGATCGGAGTGCTCCAGCGCGGCGTCAAGTTGTGCGGCAACAACGTTGAGGAGGCGTTGTTCGGAGGCTTCTAGGTCATGTCCGTGTAGTTCGAGAGTCGCCCGATTGCCGATGGGAACTCGAACGCACTGATTGTCGGGAAGGGGTTCGCCGCTGGTCGCGAGCACAGTGTCTCCTTGGAGCAGGCGAACCCCAGCCATGCCAAATGCTTCCCTGGTGCGCTCGACGAGCGCTTGCACGGCGCCCTGCCCACGCAGCACGCTACCGGCGACGGTGGCCAGCAACTCCGACTCTGCCGCGGCGCGACGAGCGACCCGGGACTCTCGGGCGGCACGGTCAACCACGTAGCTGACGAGGACCGCGATGACGACATAGAGGCTCAGCACGAGCAGATGGAAGGGTTCGTTGACCGTCACGGTGTACAACGGCTCGACGAAGAAGAAGTCCAAGGTGAGCCCGGACATGACCGCGGCAAACAGTGCGGGCCAGATGCCGCCGGTGAGCGCCACGATCACGACGAGGAGTTGATAGCTCAGGACGTCGCTGGTGATCGAGTCCTCACTCCGAAGCGACGCGAGCAGCCACGTGAGCAAGGGGCCACCGACAAGCGCGACCGCGAAGCCAGCGACTCGGCGTTTCAGCGTCAACGCACCGCCGATGCGCGGAAGGGCGAACCGGCCGCCGGCTGCCGCATGGTTGACGATATGGACATCGATGTTGCCGGCCTCGCGGATGACCGTGGCGCCGATGCCTGGTCCTGTGAGTGCGGCGGCGATCCTGCCGCGCCGGCTCACTCCGATGACGAGCTGGGTGGCGTTCACGGACTTGGCGAACTCGACCAGGGCTTGGGGAATGTCGCTACCGACGACCTGGTGGTAGGTGCCGCCGAGCTTCTCGACCAATGCCCGCTGCTGGGCGAGAGCGGCCGGGTTGGCGGTGCGAAGCCCGTCTTGGCTGGATACATGGACCGCCAGCAACTCGCCACCACCGGAACGGGCGGCGATGCGCGCCCCACGGCGCAGCAGCGTCTCGCCCTCAGGCCCGCCGGTGAGGGTCACGACGACCCGCTCGCGTGCCTCCCAGGTGCTGTCGATGCCGTGCTCGGCCCGGTAGCTCTGCAAGGCTTGGTCGACCTCATCAGCCAGCCACAGCAGCGCGAGCTCGCGCAGGGCGGTGAGGTTACCGAGCCGGAAGTAGTTGGACAGGGCAGCGTCGACGCGCTCGGCAGGGTAGATCAGGCCGCCGGCGAGCCGATCGCGCAGTGCTTGCGGGTCGAGGTCGATGACTTCCATCGAGTCGGCGGCGCGCAGGATGTCATCGGGAATGGTCTCGCGCTGCGGGACGCCAGTGATCTGCTCGACGACATCATTCAGCGACTCGATGTGCTGGATATTGAGGGTAGAGATGACGTCGATGCCAGCGTCAAGAATCTGTTGCACATCTTCCCACCGCTTTTCATGCCGTGAACCGGGGGCGTTGGTGTGCGCAAGCTCGTCCACCAATGCGATGTCGGGCCTGGTGGCGATCACCGCATCGACGTCTAGCTCGGTCAAGGTAACGCCGCGGTGACTAACCATGCGACGTGGGATGAGCGAAAGTCCTTCGGCCATACTGGCTGTGGCGGCGCGTCCGTGTGTCTCCACAATGGCGACCACGACGTTCTTGCCTTCATCGACCAGACGCCGACCCTCCTCCAGCATGGCGTAGGTCTTGCCCACGCCAGGTGCTGCTCCGAGCAGCACCCGAAGCCGCCCCCGCGCAGTCATGGCTCAGCCCTCCACTTCTTCTACAGCCAGATTAAGCTCTAGGACGTTGA
>NZ_AWQS01000124.1 GCF_000576575.1 Intrasporangium chromatireducens Q5-1 | reverse complement strand
CGAAGGGCCAGTTCCTGACGCAGACGTTGGCGACCCACCGGCGCTGCTCACCGCTGCGAGTTACGGTGGGAGCACGGTCGATCCGGACCACTGGCGCGGGGCAGGAGGAGCAGGAATGGGTCGGGCACGGCGCGCTCGCCGCATCGCGCAGCAGGCTGTCTACGGCGGAGGCGGCGCGGCCGCGGCCGTGGGCGCCCTCGGGCTCGCCGGCTACGGCGTGCTGCGCATCGAGGCCGAGCTCGCCAAACGCATCGTCGGGTCACCCTTCGACGGGGCACCGGACGACAACGGGACGTACGGCTACGGTCCCGGGGACCCGGTGCGGTTCGTCATGCTCGGCGACTCGACGGCAGCCGGTATGGGCGCGACCCATCGGGAGCAGACGATCGGGGCGATCATCGCCCACGGCGTCGCGGCCCTCTCAGGTCGGCCGGTCGAGCTGGCCAACGTCGCGGTCGTCGGGGCCGAGTCGTCCCAGCTCGGCGACCAGGTCGTCCGCGCCCTCGAGCGCGTGCCCGCCCCTGACGTCGCCGTCATCTCGATCGGGGCCAACGACGTCACGCACCGCAATGACCGAACCGCCATGGTGCGCCACCTCGAGATGGCCGTGAGCCGGCTCAGGGAGGCGGGCGCCGAGGTCGTCGTCGCCACCTGCCCGGACTTCGGAGCGCTCCAGCCCCTCCCCCAACCGCTCAAGTGGCTCGCCCGGCGCTGGTCGCGCGACCTCGCCGCTGCCCAGACGGTCGCCGTCGTCGAGGCAGGTGGTCGCGCCGTGTCGGTCGGCAACCTGCTCGGGCCGAGCTTCATCAGCGAGCCGAAGGTGATGTTCAGCGAGGACCGGTTCCACCCCTCTCCCGCTGGCTACGCCCGCCTCGCCGCTGCCCTGCTCCCCTCGGTCGTCGCCGCGCTCGAGCTGCTCGGCAAGCAGAGCAGCACTCCAGCGCCGAACCCCAGGCGGGGCGAGGGTGTCGGTCCACTGCCGGTGGCGGCCACCAAGGCCGTGCTGCAGCCGGGCAGCGAGGTGGGGCCTGCCGAGATCGCCGGCGACACCCGGGGCCCCCGTGGCCGTTGGGCCGTGCTGCTCCACCGGGTGCGGCCGCCAGTGCCTCCACCCGAGGTGTCGCCACCTGGCGACCTGGTCAGGCCTGATGAGCGGTCAGAGACCAGTCCGACCTGATCGATGGTCGGGATTGTGCTCCCGACCGTCGGGATTGTGCGCTCGATCATGGAGTGCGCGCTCTCCATGATCGGGCGGTCAGCCCATCACTGGAGCTGGATGATCTGGTCCGCCGGCGGCGCGGTGATCGCGAGGTCCTCGTTCCACTGCGAGAAGGTCAGCTGCCCCGGGCTCTCCTTCGTCCCGGTGAAGCGGACGAGCTGCATGGAGGCCTTGTCGACGTAGAGCGCGCCGTTCTCCTTGCCTGACTTGTCGGTGAGCACCCAGCAGTCCTGCCCGTCGACGCTGTCGGAGCGGACCTTCCCGTCGAGGTCGCCGTTGCCGAGCGAGCCGAAGGCCTGGTCCATGAACGACTTGAGGTTCACCTGGTCGGCCATGCCGCTCGCGCTCGCCGGCGCCTTGACGAACTTGTCGCCGGCCTTCTGCACCGACTCCGGCGCGCCCTGCGACTTCCAGAACTTCTCGTCGCCCTGCAGGTAGACCTGCCCGTCGACGGCGATGAGGTGGACCTTGCCCATCGCGGCCTGCTCGAGGTGGATGTCCGACGTCTTGCCGTCGGCGGTGCCCTTGAAGGCGATCTTCATCGTCTCGCCACCCTGCTCGATCTCCCCGTCGAAGGCGGCGGACTTCGCAGCGAGCGCGTTGGCCTTGACCTTGCTCAGCACCTCGGACGCCTTCGGGGCCGACGCCTGGGTCGTCGGCGCGGCCGTCGTGGTCGTCGTCGTGGCCGCGCTGCTCGACGTGGCCGCGGGGGCCTCGTCCTTCGAGCAGGCGGCCGCGCCCAGCGTGATGGCCAGCGCGCCGGCGAGCGCGACCGAGCGGCGGAACGTGCGGATCATGTGTCTCCCCTGTCGTGGGGCGCCCCCACCGGGGCGCTACCTCACGCGCCTCGGTGCGCGTCGTATCGGTCAAACCCTAACGAACCGGCGGCACCGGGGCCGGTCCGTGTCGTCGGCCACATCGGGCACCCCAGCGGGCGCGAGCACTACCGCGAACCGCGGTGGGCGGCATACGATCGCGTGGGGGTGAGCGCCCGCTTACCCGTCTCATCGAGGAGGACCCGTGCCCGAAGCCGTCATCGTCTCCACCGCCCGCTCCCCGTTCGGTCGAGCGTTCAAGGGCAGCCTCAAGCAGGTCCGCCCCGACGACCTCGCCGCGACCGTCATCCAGGCCGCGCTCGACAAGGTGCCGGCGCTGGACAAGAACCTCATCGAGGACATCTACCTCGGCTGCGCCGAGCCGTCGGGCCGCCACGGGTCCAACATGGCCAAGGTCGTGTCGACCCTGCTCGGCATCGACAACACTCCCGGCGCGACGGTCAACCGGTTCTGCGCCAGCTCCGCGCAGACGACGCGGATGGCCTTCCACGCCATCAAGGCCGGCGAGGGCGACATCTTCGTGTCGGCCGGCGTCGAGTGCGTGTCGCAGTACACCGACTGGGCCGGCGCGGGCGGCGCGGCGACAGACGTGCAGAACCCGCGGTTCGCCGACGCCCAGGAGCGCACGGCCAAGCTGGCCCAGACGAACGAGACCTGGACCGACCCGCGTGAGAACGGCGCCCTCCCCGACATCTACGTCGCCATGGGCCAGACGGCGGAGAACGTCGCGACCGCCTACGGCATCAGCCGCGAACGCCAGGACGAGTGGGGCGTCACGTCCCAGAACCGGGCCGAGGCCGCCATCGGGCGCGGGTTCTTCGACTGGGAGATCACCCCGATCACGACCCCGGACGGCACCGTCGTGAGCAAGGACGACGGCCCCCGGGCGGGCGTCACGCTCGAGGCCGTCCAGTCGCTGAACCCGGTCTTCCGCGAGAACGGCACGGTGACGGCGGGCAACTGCTGCCCGCTCAACGACGGCGCCGCGGCCCTCGTCGTCATGAGCGACACGAAGGCCAAGGAGCTCGGCCTGACGCCGCTCGCCCGCGTCGTCTCGACCGCCGCGACCGGCCTGTCCCCCGAGATCATGGGTCTCGGCCCGATCGAGGCGAGCAAGCTCGCGCTGCAGCGGGCCGGCATGACGATCGGCGACATGGACCTCTACGAGATCAACGAGGCCTTCGCCGCCCAGGTCATCGGGTCGGCCGACGCACTCGGCATGGACTACGACAAGCTCAACGTCAACGGCGGCGCCATCGCGATCGGCCACCCGTTCGGCGCGACCGGCGCCCGGATCACCGGCACCATCATCAACGCGCTGCGGGACCGTGACCAGCAGTTCGGCCTCGAGACGATGTGCGTCGGCGGCGGCCAGGGCATGGCAGTCATCTTCGAGCGCCTCTCCTGACGCTCGTCTCGAACGGGCCGTTCCTGGTCGAGCGGGTCGGTCTACCGACCCGCTCGATCTCGAGCGGTCCGTTCGCGTTTCTGGAGAGCCCTCCGTATGCCGCTGAGCTCGCTCGCGACGTCGGTGACCCGGGTGCCCGGCCGGCTCGGCCCGAATGCGGCGCAGTGGTCATGCACCATGACCCTGAGCTGGTCCATCAGGACCGCGGGGCCCAGGTCCGGGACCTTCGTGGTCGCGCGGCTGCGGGCCTGCGCCACGTCGTCGGCGAGCCGTTGGACGAGGTCGGCGGTGAGCGGCATACAGGAAAGCGCGTGGTCGAGCGGCAGCTGGTGCCACCGCTCGACCACGCGCTTCAACTCGTCCGCGACGTCGCGCGGGACTGGGTTGCTCAATCGCGCATCCGGGCGAAGAGTCGCACGAACTCGATGTAGAGCCAGACCACCGAGACGATCAGGCCGTGCGCGAGCAGCCACGAGTACTTGCGGGGCGCACCCATCTTGACGGCTTGGTCGATCGAGTCGAAGTCGATGGCCAGCGAGTAGGCCGCGAGGCCCGTGCCGAAGAGCGAGATGACGATGCCCAGGCCGCCGCTGCCGCCGAAGCCCCAGCCACCCAGGACGCCGAACATCTGCAGCACGAACTGCAGCAGCAGGAAGATCATGTAGCCGCCGATGGCGATCGTGAACATCCGGCGCGCCTTGCTCGTGACCTTGATCAGGCCCGTCGCGTAGCCGGCGTACATCGCGGCGAAGGTGCAAACGGTAGCCAGGACGGCCGTCGGGACGACGCCCTGGTACTTCTCGACCGAGTTGATCGCGAAGCTGAACGCGCCGAGGAAGACGCCCTCGGCGATCGCGTAGAGGACGATGAGCGGCACGACGACCTTGCGCATGAACGCGATCGCGAGTCCCAACCCGAGCCCGACGAGCATGCCGCCGAGCCAGAGTGGACTGGCGAGCGACGGCGTCTTGTCGACCATGAACCAGGTGACCCCGCCCGCGGCGACGAGCAGCGCGAAGAGGCTGAGGCTCTTCATGACGACGTCGTCGAGCGTGACGCGGCCGGTGTCGACCGGGCCGGCGCTCTGGCGCGCGTACATCTCGTTGAGCTGGTCAGCAGAGAGGGTCTGCTGGGCGGCGTAACCACCGGTCGCGGGCTGTGTCCCTTGGTAGGGCGAGCCCTGGGGCGGCGGAGCGCCGAAGCCGGCGTACCGCTCCTTCTCGATCTGCTTGTTGAGCCGGTCGAAGACCGGGTTTCCGTTGGCCATGTGCTGTGTGCCTCCCCGACACTGAGGGCCACCCATCGTGGCGACTGTCACCACCCTAAACGGTTGGAATGACACGCCTTGTTCCCGGCTCGCCTGCATACTGTGTCGTCACGCCCCCGTAGCCCAATCGGCAGAGGCAGGCGACTTAAAATCGCTCGAGTGAGGGTTCGAGTCCCTCCGGGGGTACGCAGTTGGGGTTGAGTTGCTCCAACCGGTCTAGCGCCCGGCCGGCCCGGGCGCGGTCCGTTCGATGATGAACCGGCCCAGCTCTTCTTCGTCGGTGAGGTCGACGTAGGCGACGTCGTGCCTGTCAGCCGTATCGGGCTTGGCCGGTTTGGCGGCCGACGTCGTCCCGTCGCTGCCGGTGAGCTCGTCGAAGACCGAGACGTAGTTGCGTGCCTGCGCCGTCCAGTCGAGGTCGGTGGACACCCGCCGGCGGCCCTCGAGGCCCAGCTGCAGCCTCAACTCGCCATCGTCGAGGAGTCGCTCGACCTGGTCGGCGAAGCCCGACACGTCGCCCGACTCTGCGTAGAGGACGGCGTCGCCACCGGTGACCCGGGTCTCGACGAGGTCGAAGGAGACGACGGGCAAGCAGTAGGCCATGTACTCCATCGTCTTGTTCATCGTGGACAGGTCGTTGAGGGGCGTCTTCAGGTCCGGGCCGAGTCCCACGTCTGCAGCAGAGAGGTAGTCCGCGATCATCCCCTTGTCCGCGCGGCCGGTGAACGTGACGACCTTGTCGAGATCGAGCTCGGTGCACCGACGGCGCAGGTCCTC
Organism: Intrasporangium chromatireducens Q5-1; assembly: GCF_000576575.1. GTDB lineage: Bacteria > Actinomycetota > Actinomycetes > Actinomycetales > Dermatophilaceae > Intrasporangium_A > Intrasporangium_A chromatireducens. The sequence continues at coordinate 6,053 of NZ_AWQS01000124.1, read as the reverse complement.
GTAACAGTCACCGAAGCCCAGCAGCCAGGCGTGCACGTCCTCGCGGCCGCGCTGGTGGACCAGCTCCGCCATGACGTCGAGGACGAGCTCGACCCCGTCCTGCGGCCCCATGATCCCGAGGTAGGCGAGCGTGAAACGCGCCGGCTTGCGCTCCGCCAGCTTCGAGTAGATCGGCCGCATGACGCTCGTGTCGGGACAGCTGCGCACGACGGTGACGTCCTCGGCGCGGCGGTGGCCACGACGCATGGCGATCGCGCGGTACGAGTCGTTGGTCGAGATGATCCGGTCCGCCGTGCGGAACGTCATCCGCTCGAGCCAGAGCAGGCCGCGGTACTGCAACCGCTGGGCGAGACCCCTCGGCTGGCCGAAGCGCGACAGGAACAGCTCGGGGTTCAGGTCATGGTGGTCGAAGACGAAGCGCACGCCGCGCGACCGCCAGAGGCGCGCGAGCGCCCAGTAGGTGTCGGGCGGGTTGCAGGCTTGCAGGACCTGGAATGGCTTGCGATGCCACACCGTGAGCGAGAGACGGGCCGTCCGCAGCCAAGAGTAGACGAACTCCAGTACGTATCCCGGCAGTCCCTCTGCCTGGGGAGCGGGACGGTACTTGTAGATGTGCACCCCGTCGATCAGCTGTCGGCCCGGGTCCCCGGGGCCCTTTGGACAGATGACACTGACCTCGTAGCCGCGGGCCCGCAGGGCCTGGCACTCCAGCCACACCCTCCGGTCGAGCGGTACCGGCAGGTTCTGCACGATGATGAGGACGTGCGGTGCTCCAGCCACCGTCCGATCGTGGCACGGGCCGGTCGAGCCCGTCCGGCGAACGCGCCATCGTGAGGCGCGGACGATCCCCCATCGGCTCAGCCGACTGGACTCCGGCCAGACGGATCATGCACCCGACCGAATGGTCGCCAGAACGCCGAGATGGTCCGCGCCCCGGGTCGCAACTCTGTCCACCGCCGTGACGACGAGCCCCCGGGAAGTGAGGACGTGGTCGATCTGGACGAGCGCCGGCACCGTGACGCCGAAACGCCGCTCACGGCCCGCTGCCGGAAAGGTCGGCTGGAACCCGCCGTTGACCGCATCGACCGCGTCCACGAAGCCCAGTTTCTCGAGCGAGCGGAGCGGCCGGTGGTCCAGGGTCGCGTTGAGGTCCCCCGCGACGACCACGGGCCCGTCGGCCTGGTCCAGTCGACCCCGGAGGGCCTCGAGGACTGTCGCCATGTCCTCCTGCCAGACACCGGGCCTGTAGGGCTGGACAGGATGCAGCGCGAAGAGCGTGATGGGCCCGACCGGGCTTGACTCAATCCGAACCGAGCGGCCGTTGCCATGCAACCGGATCGGCGCGTCGTCGGTCAAGGGATACCGGCTGTACGCAACGGCACCCCCGTCGGACTCGGCGACGAAGGGCAGCTCCTGTCGAAGGTCTGAAGCCTGCACGGCCGCCCACTGCTGCTCGCCGAGGTCACACAGGACGAGCACGTCGACGTGACGCTCGCGGACCTCAGCTACAACGGCATCGGCATCGCCGTACTCGAGGTTCTGGGTCATGACGACAATGGCCGGGCCAGCCGCGACCGGGCGCTCACCAGAGTAGAGCGGCGCGAGCCACACGACGTGAAGGGCGCCCGCGACGAGTCCGAGCAGGGCCAGCACTGCAGCCAGCAGCCGCACACCGCCTCGGTGCAGCGCGACCAGCGCAGCCGTGACGAGGACGAGAACGACGGCCGGGACCAGGCCAAGGGGCGTCAGCCCGACAAGCTCGACGCCACGCCGGCCCTCAAGGTCCAGCAGCCGCGGTGCAGTGAGGAGGCCGGTGCCGGCCAGGGCCAGGCAGGCCACGACCCACAGCAACCACCGGCCCACGAGTGCGGCCGTCCCCCGCGCCATGGCGACCCGCTCACTCGACCAGGGACCGGGCGATGCCGTCGAGGATGTCGTGCTCGGAGGCGATCACCCCATCCAGTCCCGCCGCGCCAGCCACCCGCTCGATGATGCGGCTCCAGACGAGGGCTCCGGCGCCGATGACGTCGACTCGACCGGGATGCATGTAGGGCAGCGCCGCCCGCTGCGCGCGAGTCATGTGGAGCAGGTCCGCGGCAGCCCGGAGGATCTCGTCGACGGGGGCCTTCGACAGGTGGATGGCGGCGGAGTCGTACGTGGGGAGGCGCAGCTGGTGCGCCGCAATCGTCGTCACCGTGCCTGCCAGCCCGACGAGCGCGCGGACCCCCTCGAACGGCACCACGTCGGCGGCGTCGTCGATGGCCGCATCGATGTCCCCGACCGCGGCCGCGATCTCGGCCTCGGTGGGCGGATCGCTGACAAGATGCCGCTCGGTCATGCGGACGCAGCCAATGTTGACCGACCGGGCGGCTTCGACCGCGTCGGTGCCGCGGACGAACTCGGTCGATCCGCCGCCGAGGTCGACGACGAGATACGGCCCGGCGACACCTTGGGCAAGGAGGTCGCCCGTTGCGCCGGTGAACGACAGTCGCGCCTCCTCGTCCCCCGTCACGACCTCAGGCTCGACCGGCTCGCGCCACTCGTCCGCGAAGGCCGTCCGAACGCCCTCGGCGAACTCACTGGCATTGCGGGCGTCGCGGGACGCGGACGTCGCCACGAACCGCACCTTCGCGGCCCCGAGCGAGCGGCACTGAGCGGCATACTCCCTCGTCGTGGCGAGGGTCCGCTCCATCGACTCGGCGGCAATCACCCCGGTGCGGTCGATGCCCTGGCCGAGCCGGACGACCTCCATGCGGCGGACCACGTCGTGGAGCGACCCGGCCGCCGGGTCGATGTCGGCGACGAGGAGCCGGATCGAGTTGGTGCCGCAGTCGATCGCGCCGACGCGCACAGCGTCACCCATCGCCGGCCTCCAGCTCCTCCGCGGCATGCTGCTGGGCACAGGACGTGGGCGTCCACCAGTCGTCGAGCATCGCCAGCGCCTCGTCGCCGAGCGGGTTGACCCCCGGCCCCTCGGCCAGCGAGTGCGCCACGAGGACGTGGAGGCACTTGACCCGCGTGGGCATCCCGCCCGCGGAGACACCATCGATCTCGGGGACGTCGCCAAGCTCCGCGCGGCTCGCGAGGTAGCGCTCGTGGGCCTGCCCGTATGCCGCTCGCAGCGTCGCGTCCTCGGCGAGGCGTGCGCTCATCTCCCTCATCACGCCACCGGTCTCCAGGGTGCTGATGGCACCGGTGAGGCGGGGACAGGTGGCGTAGAACGTCGTGGGGAACGGCGTGCCGTCCGGCAGACGGGGCTTGGTGCGCAGGACGTCGGGCTCACCGCACGGACAGCGGTGAGCGACCCCTGCGACCCCCCGAGGGCTTCGACCCAGCTGCCGGGCGACGGCGTCCAGGTCCGCCTGGCTCGCCGCGCCCCTGTCAGACTGGTGGCTCATCCCGCGCCGGACCCGCTGTCGGGGACCGCATCACCGGCCGTCCGGCCCGTCGCGCCCGCCGCCGGACGGTCGGCGATCTGGACGGACTGCCACAGCTTGCCGTACCAGGGTGCCGAGTCGTTCGCCATGGGAGCAGCGACGATGGCCTGCTCGCCCTGCGGCTGCTCCTTGGCGGGCGGCGCGCCGATGACGGTGTAGACCTTCTCCCCCACCTTGACGAACTTGAGCCGTTCACGAGCCTGCTGCTCGATGTAGGCCGGGTTCTTCCACAGCGCGGCCTGCCGCTCCAGGTCGGCGACCTGGACCTGCTGCTGCGCCACCTTCTCACGGAGTGCAGCCGTCTCGTCCTGCTGCTGGATGAGAGAGCGGATGGTCGGCACCAGCGTGACGGCCAGCATGACGACGATGCCGACGAGGATCGCACCGCGCACCCAGGCCGTCGACGGGGCTGGCGGAGTCGGCGCGACGCTGCGGACTCGTGCCGCACTGGCCGGCCGTTCGGTGCCGCTGCGTTGGCGGCTCGGGCGCGAGCTCGGCCGGGTCGCCGTGCGCCGCGGCGTGGTGCGGGCACCAGCCGTCCGGGAGCGGGCGCCCGTCGGCGTTCTCCCGGAACGAGATGGTGTGCGGTCGGCCATGCTGACGATCAGCCCTCGTGGGCGTAGCGGTTGCGGTCGAAGCGCGGGAAGGCGCCGGCGCCCGCATACACGGCCGCGTCGTCGAGCTCCTCCTCGATGCGCAGGAGCTGGTTGTACTTCGCCACTCGCTCGGAGCGAGCCGGGGCCCCCGTCTTGATCTGGCCACAGTTCGTCGCCACGGCGAGGTCGGCGATCGTCGTGTCCTCCGTCTCACCGGACCGGTGGCTCATCATGCAGCGGTAGCCGTTCGTCTGGGCGAGCGTGACCGCGTCGAGCGTCTCGGTCAGTGTCCCGATCTGGTTGACCTTGACGAGCAGCGCGTTGGCGATGTTGCCGTTGATGCCCCGGGACAGGCGCTCGGGGTTGGTGACGAACAGGTCGTCGCCGACGAGCTGCACACGGTCGCCGAGACGCTTGGTGATCGTGCCCCAGCCCTCCCAGTCCTCCTCGTTGAGGGGGTCCTCGATGGAGACGAGCGGGTAGGCGTCGACGAGCTCGGTGTAGTAGTCGGCCATCTGGGCGGCCGTCTTGGCGGCGCCTTCGAACTGGTAGGCACCGTCCTGGTAGAACTCCGAGGCGGCGACGTCGAGGGCAAGGGCGATGTCCTTGCCGGGCACGTAGCCGGCGGACTTGATTGCCTCGAGGATGACGTCGAGGGCCTCGCGGTTGGAGTCGAGGTTGGGCGCGAAGCCGCCCTCGTCGCCAAGTCCGGTAGCCAGACCGCGGTCGTGGAGCACCTTCTTGAGTGCGTGGTAGACCTCGGTCCCCCAGCGCAGCGCCTCGCGGAAGCTCGGTGCGCCGATCGGCGCGATCATGAACTCCTGGATGTCGACGTTGGTGTCGGCGTGCGAGCCACCGTTGAGGATGTTCATCATCGGCACGGGCAGAACGTGGGCGTTCGGCCCTCCGACATAGCGGAAGAGCGGCAGCCCGGCCGACTCGGCAGCGGCACGGGCGACGGCGAGCGAGACGCCGAGGATGGCGTTCGCCCCGAGGGTCGACTTGTTCGGCGAACCGTCGAGCGCCAGCATCTCGCCGTCGATGAGGCGCTGCTCGCTCGCCTCGAAGCCGATCAGGGCCGGGTTGAGCTCCTCGATGACGGCATCGACGGCCTGCTCCACACCCTTGCCCTGGTAGCGGGCAGTATCGCCGTCACGACGCTCGGAGGCCTCGAACGCTCCGGTCGAGGCGCCGGACGGCACCGCTGCCCGCGCGAAGGTCCCGTCGTCGAGACGGATCTCGACCTCGACCGTCGGGTTGCCGCGGGAGTCAAGGATCTCGCGGGCGCCAATCTCCTCAATGCTGGCCACAGAGCTCTCCTGGATGGCGACCCCGTCGCCGGAGTCTCGGTCTGCACGTACGGGGTCGAGCCTAGCCCGTCGCCGCCCGGGTTCCGGGGAGCGACTCGGATGGGGGCCGCGACCGCGCATTTGTCCACACAAAACCCAGAACGGACAGGTCGGACAAAAATGATTTAATTGACACTCTCGGCCATTTCCGACGTATTGCCAGATCACTTTTTACATTCCCCTGAAATGCAGTTTGCGCATCGACAGACTTGCAAGTGTTCGTCTGGCCCACGGGCCGGACCGGGGGTCTGCAAACGCGTGGGGTGGGTGATCGGCTGTGGCCCAAGCGGCTGGACAGCTCGACTTGACGCTTCTCAACGCCCGCACCCGACCGAGCGTCATGACGCATCGACGTCATCGCCGAGCGATGCTGTACTGGCCAATCGCGTTGGCAACTGGCGACTTTGCGATCATCGCGCTGGTTCTGCTCTTCGCCATGGTCAGTCGGCCGAGGCTGTCGTTCTTCCACAACTCAGCGCAGGAGCTGCCCGGTGTAGTCGAGACCGTGGGCATCTGGATGACCCTCGGGTGGATGCTGGTCAACGTTGTCACCGGCGCTTACGCAAGAAGCAGAATCGGGGCGGGCACGACGGAATACGCCCGCATTCTCACCGCCGCAGCCGCCACGGCTGGACTCACCGGCGTGGGCTGCTATTTGGCCGATTTTCAGC
>NZ_AWQS01000123.1 GCF_000576575.1 Intrasporangium chromatireducens Q5-1 | reverse complement strand
TGCCCGGTTAACTTCGAAGAGCCGGATACGGCTCCCGACCGGAAAATCGGGGCTACGCGATTCCACCACCCGACCAGCTAACGGGCCCGTAATGACCGAGCATAACGGTATCGCAGTTGTGAATTGACTGACGCGGTTGTTCATCGCATTTCGTACGGTGGGTGCACAATGAACAACCGAGGCACGGACAAGAATTTCGTCCTTCTGCAGGTTCGATGGAGCCCACGCTTCGTCTCGTTTGAAGTGAGATAGTCCCAGCTGGCCATGAGGATGCTCGCGTAGCAGCCATTGCCGATTCTGATGGTCCATGATTCCTCGATTCTCAGGAGTATGTGTTGTCCGCCAAGCTCGGCGCACCAGCAGTTCTTCTTGTGGACCTAGGTCCGTGACCCTTGCCCTTGCAGAGGTGCTGATCAGAGCGACGAAATGACCGCCTGCCCATGCGCCTCTTACGCTCCACCGGGAAGGCGCAAGGAGCCGCTGAACTGACCTGACCCTGCCCTCTCGTGCGGTCGGCCTTCAAAGCACCAGGCCCTCGCGGTTCGGGTGAGCTCAGTCCAAGCTATGGGGGCCTGAGCCGACAGTTCAGGTCGTCGCAGTCGATCCGCGCGACGATGGCCGGTCCACGAAGATGTCATAGTCGAACCCATCGAGGGCGCCATACCGTGCCAGGTCCACTCCAGCGCCACGAAGTAGGTCCGCGTCGATGAGGCTCTGTCCAGTTGGGGGCATGGGCGAGCTCAACAGGGCCACAGCCGCGTCGGCCATTATTTCCGGCGAGCGAGCGCGCCGCATTGAACTTTCGCCGCCGAGTAGGTTCTCGACGGCAGCGGTTCTGATGAGCGATTCTGGCCACAGAGTGTTCGCCGTGACACCCCGTTGTGAGTACTCCGCCGCAATCCCGAGAGTCATCAGTGTCATCCCGTACTTCGCGACCATGTAGGCCGGATGAGCCCCCAACCAATGCGGTTTGAGGTTAAGCGGCGGGGAGAGGCTCAGGATCTGGCCCGCCCCGGTCTTGCGCAGATATGGCAGTGCGGCTCTGCTTAGTAGGAACGTGCCGCGGACCTGAATCTGCTGCATTAGGTCAAAGCGTTTGATGGCGATGTCCTCGGTGCCGTCGAGATTGAGGGCACTCGCGTTATTGACACATATGTCGATACCTCCGAACGCACTTATCGTCGCCGCCACGGCACGGTCGACGTCCGCCTCGTCGCGAACGTCTCCGACCACCGCCAAGCCTTGCCCACCTGCTTCTTGGATGGCCGCGACGGCGGTGTGGACCGTGCCGGGAAGACGAGGATCGGCCCGGTCTGTCTTGGCCAAGATCGCTACGTTTGCTCCTTGTCGGGCAGCTGCAACGGCGATTGCGAGACCGATCCCGCGGCTCCCACCTGACATGATGATGGTCTTACCACTGAGCGTGCTGGTACTCACTGCTTCTCCTTCCATCCATGGCGAAACTTAGCGTTGTGCTAGATTGTCGAGAGATTGTGGAGCGCAGATCACGCCGGGCAGATGCAGACTTGGAGGCACCGTGGCAAGAGACGAGACCGAGCAGCGGCTCGAGACCGCCGCACTCACTCTGCTGCGCCACGAAGGTGTTTTGGCCGGCCTCAACCTTCGAGCCGCCGCTGATGCCGCCGGGGTGAACCGCGGGAACGTCTATCACTACTTCGGCAGCCGCCGTCAACTCCTGCAGTCCGCACTTCGACGCCGACTTAGCATGAACGTCCGTACCGTGTCCCGACAGGTACACCCCACCCTCAAGCAACAGTTCTCGTGGATGTTCACCTACCTCATCCGGCAACGGGAGGCAATCGACATGACGGCACTCCTGGTCCTGGACGGAGATAAGGACGTCCTGGTCATGCAGTTCCGGGACGAGATTCTTGAAGCCCTGGCTCGATTGCAGGAATCGGGGGAGATCGCCCCAGATATCGACTTGTCCGTCTTGCATGTCTACATCACGTCGCTGGCGCGCGGCTACGTCCTTCACCGGGAGCACTTGGCCCGTGAGGTAGGGCGCAAGGTCGGCGATCTCGACAAGCAGCTCATGGCCCTTGCGGTACGCATGCTCCCCGCTCTGCAGTAGCCGCCCCTTAATGGCACCAGCGCTCATCCTGCCGCCGCACCTTCCTCAAGAGCGGCAACATCGGACATGAGTACGACGGTGCGCCCCTCGACCTTACCGTTCCGCAGCTCCGCGTACGCCTGCTCAACCAGAGCCGGGGCAACGGCCGATACCTGCGGCTCCACCCTCCCGGCTCTGACGAGTTCGATGATGCCAGCGAGGTCGGAGATGCTGCCCCACCGAGTCACTGTGGCTGTCAGTCCGCTGGGCACTGTGGCGAATCCCATGCTCAGGTCGGCCCCACCAAGACCCACAAGCGCCACGCGCGCCCGTCGACCGGCCACCGCGAGGATGAGGTCGCGGGTGCCCGGTAGACAGACGAAGTCGAGGACTGCCGAGGCGCCCTCGCCGCCCGTCAACTCGTGCACGAGTCGTGCTGCCTCGTCAGCGTCAGACGTCGCATAGTGGGCTCCCGAGTCCTGCGCGCGCTCGACGACGTGCCGGTTGGTGTCGACTGCCACGATGGTGGTTCGACTCAGGGCGCGGAGGACCTGTGAGGCCAGGTGGCCCAACCCGCCGAGCCCGATGACCACGGCGACGGACTCGTCATCCAGCGCAGCTATGACCTGCTTCACGGCATGGTGTGCGGTGGCGCCTGCATCTGTCAGGGGGGCGGCAACGTGGGGTGCGAGATTGTCAGCTCGTACTAGGTGCCGTACGTCAGGGACCAAGAGATACTCGGCGAGGGCGCCGTCGACGCCTCCACCCGGGGGGCGGATAAGGTTCTTTCCCGACGAGTAGAGAGTGCCGCTGCGGACGCAGTAGTTCTCTTCTCCTGCCCGGCAGGCTCGGCAGTCTCCACAACCCCACGGTCCGAAGACCGCCACGGGTGCTCCGTGCCATGCGGGGTCAACGCCCTCGCCGACTCGCGCGACGGTGCCGGCGCACTCGTGGCCGAGAGTCATGGGCAGCGACAGGTGCATGCGGTCCGGGGGGAGGTCCATGATTGTGAGGTCGCTGTGGCATAGTCCCGCAGCTGTCACTCGCACGAGTGCGTGTCCGGGGCCGACGGGCGGCACGGGCACCCTTCGCCACTGAGGCACCCCCTGAGGCTCGCCCAGTTGGTAGGCCCACATCAATCGTGGTTGGCGGTCTGGGCTCACGTCAGTTGCCCAGACTTCGAGACAGGCTCGATGCCACCTCTCGCCGCAGAATCTTCCCTGCCGGGCTCTTGGGCAGGCTCGGCAGGCAGCTGACATGCCGTGGTCGCTTGGAGGACGGAAGTCGGTCCCGGCAGTAAGCGATGAGGTCATCGCTCGAGACGTCGGCGCCGGCGGCGAGGGCCACCGCGGCGTGGACCAACTGGCCCCAGCGCTCGTCTGGGAGTCCATACACCGCGGCCTCGAGAACGGCCGGATGGGACATGAGTACGTCCTCGACCTCCCGCGGGTACACGTTGTAGCCGCCGCTGATGATTAGGTCGTTCTTCCGGTCGAGCAGGTAGAGATACCCGTGGTCGTCGAAGCGGCCGATGTCTCCGGTGTGGAGCCACCCGTCACGCAGCGTCTCTGCTGTGGCGTCGGGCCGCTGGTGGTAGCCGGGAGTGACGATGTCGCCCCGAACGACCACTTCGCCCTCCTGCCCTGCCTGGACTTGCTGGCCGGCCTCGTTGTGCACCTGCACGTCGACGAACGTGTAGGGGCGGCCCGCGCAGCCGACCCGGTCGTGGTCTTCGGGCCGGAGCAAGGTGATCGTCATGGGCGCCTCGCTTTGACCGTAAGTTTGGGTCAGCACGGGGCCGAAGAGGCCAATCGCCTTCTGCGCGACGCTCGGCGCGATGGGGGAGGCGCCATAGCATAGGCGGCGCAGCGACGGCGTCATGCCCGCCTCGGCCCTCGGATGGTCCACGAGCATCGAGATCATCGTGGGAACCAGGAACATGCATGTGGGGTTGACATCGCCGATGAACTGGACGAGCCGGTCAGCGTCGAAGGACTCCATGATGATGTTGCACCCACCCCGCACGAGGTGGGGCAGGAAGAACGAGCCGGTCGCGTGTGTCATGGGTGCGGCGTGCAACATCCGATCGCCTGGCTGGAGGCCAGGCAGCAGGTCGATCAGATAGTTGCGAAGCAGCGCCATCTCGATCCCGTGGGTCAGCAGCACGCCTTTGGGCCGGCCAGTCGTTCCCCCCGTATAGCCGATCCGGTAGAGCTCGTCGGCTCGCCAACGGTGGTCCCCAGGCTCGGCGCTAGCGGAGCTAGCGAACTCATGCAAATCGGCGCAGGTGACCACTCGCGTTGTGGTCTCGAACCCGGGCAGGTCCGTGATCAGGACCTGGGCGCCGGAGTCGCCGAGCTTGTAGCGGTGGTCACCCTCAGTGTCCTTGATGTTCAGTGGTACCCGCACGAGACCCGACTTCGCCAAGGCGTAGTAGACCAACACCACGTCGACGCCATTGGGCAGCAGAACGCCGACCCGGTCGCCCCGCTCCAGGCCTTGCGCCAGCAGCCCGTTGCCGATGCGCTCGGTCTGCTCGTCGAACTCCAGGAACGACATAACCGTCGTCGAAGTGCGTAGAGCGGGCGCATCGCCAAACTCCAGCGCCGCCCTCCTGATCAGCTCAGCAACGTCCATCTCGAGCCTTCCTCTCCGTAGTGCACTGCGAGCGTGATCTCAGTCGCGGAACCGGTCGACGAGTCGCCACGCCGCCGGCAGGACGGCGGTGGCCAGGGCGATCTTGATCAGGTCGCCCAAGACGAATGGCAGCGCACCCAAGGCCAACGTGTCGACTACCGAGGTGCCGAGTGACGCGCCGAGCCACAGCAGTCCGACGGCGTAGATGACGAGGTTCCCCATGACCATGGCCAACCCGCTCGTGCTGAGTCGCCGATCCCAGCCGCGCTCGGCCAACGTGCCCACCAGCACAGCGGCCAGAACCATACCGACGAGATACCCGCCACTGGGGGACAGCAAGTGAGCCACGCCGCTGCCGGCGGCCGCGAAGAACGGCGCCCCGGCAATGCCAGCCACCAAGTAGGTCAACAGCACGGCGGCGCCGCGCACGGTGCCGTAGACACCACCGACGAGCAGGACCGCGAAGGTTTGACCGGTGACCGGCACGGGGGTGAACGGCAAAGGCAGGACGAGTTGGGCACTGAGACCAATGAAGGCGACGCCAGCGGCGAGCAAACTTGCCTCGGCCAGGATGCCGCGGCGTCGTACAGCACTAGGAACCAAAGCTAGCGTGGTCATTACTGACTCCTTCGAGAGTGCATGGTCCGGTTGGGCGGAGGAATGGACAGGATCAGTGAGCGACGAGTTCGAAGATCGTGGCGTTGGCCATGCCGCCGCCCTCGCACATCGTCTGCAGCCCGTATCGATGCCCTTCGCGCACCATCTCGTGCACGAGCGTGGTGGCGATCCGCGCGCCGGATCCGCCCAGCGGATGCCCGAGCGCGATAGCCCCTCCGCGTGGGTTGACCCGGGCCAGGTCCGCGCCCGTCTCCTTCAACCAGGCGCCGACAACGGAGGCGAAGGCCTCGTTCACCTCAAACACACCGATGTCGTTGATGCTGAGGGCCGCGCGTCGCAGAACCTTCTCGGTGGCCGGGATCGGCCCAGTGAGCTTGATGTCAGGGTGAACCCCCGCCAGGGCCACGGCATGCACCCTGACGAGGGGCGTCAAGCCGAGCTGGCGTGCCCGATCGGGCGTGGTGAGCAGCAGTGCAGCGGCGCCGTCCGAGATCTGGGAGGAGTTGCCGGCCGTGATGACGCCGTCGTCCTTGAAGGCGGGACGCAATCGCGCGAGGGCCTCGCGGGTAGTAGATGGCCGGATCCCTTGGTCCTGCTGCACGCGGCCGCGGTCGGTGTCGACGGGCACGGTCTCCGGTTGGAATGTGCCGTCGCGGGTGGCGGCCCAGGCCAACTCGTGAGAGCGCACCGACAGCTCGTCCAGCCACGCCCGTGACAGGTTCCACCGTTCCGCGATCATTTCGGCGGAGATGCCCTGGTTCACGTAGGCGAAGCGTTCACGGAAGCCGGGACTCCAGGGTCCTTCTCCACCGGCCAGGTGGGTCCGCATCGGTACCCGAGACATAGACTCCACGCCGCCCACGACGACGACGTCGTAGTGGCCCGCTGCGACGCTTGCCGCCCCGAAGTGCAGGGCTTGTTGCGAGGAGCCACACTGGCGGTCGATCGTGACGCCCGGGACCTCGACCGGGTATCCGGCCGACAAGGCTGCCGTGCGGGCGATGTTGGACGACTGCTCGCCGACTTGGGCCACGCAGCCCCAGATGACGTCTTCCACGGCGTCCGGGTCGATGTCTTCGCGTGCCAGGAGCTCCCGCAGTACGACTGCTGACAGGTCCGCTGGATGCGTTCCCGAAAAGACGCCTTTTGTCGGCTTTCCGACACCCACCGGGGTGCGGAGGGCGGCTGCGACTATGACCTCACGCATTGTTCTGCATCCTGGTCACGAGACTGGTGTCGTAGTCACCTAGGCAGTAGTCCGGGTCACGCAGTAGTTGCTCGAAAAAGCTCAGGTTTTGTCCCGGCCCCTCGATGGCAAAGCCCCGTAGCGCTTGTCGCATGCGAACCAGGGCCTGGGTTCGGTCGGCGCCGTGCACGATGAGCTTGCCCATCAGGGAGTCGTAGAAGGGCGGGACCTCGCAGCCGACTGCATAGCCCGAGTCCACACGCACTCCCTCCCCGCGAGGCTCATCCCAGCGTGTGATCTTTCCGGGACGCGGGATGAACAGCGGCGGTTCCTCCGCGTTGATGCGGAACTCGATCGCGTGTCCGGCGGGCGAGAGGTGGGCGAAGGTGGGATCCAAACCAGCCGCGATGCGGAGCATTTCCTCGACGAGATCCACGCCGTACACGGTCTCCGTCACCGGGTGTTCCACCTGCAGTCGGGTATTCATCTCGAGGAAGAAGAACTCCTGAGTGGATGGATCTACGAGGAACTCCATGGTGCCGGCCGATCGGTAGCCGATGGCCTTCGCGAGATCGACGGCGGCCGCGCGCATGCACTCGCGGGTGCGAGGTGACAGGCCGGGCGCAGGGGTTTCTTCGGCCAGCTTCTGGTTCCGACGCTGCACCGAGCAGTCCCTCTCCCCGAGCTCTACTACGGTGCCGTTGGCCAGTCCCAGGACCTGGACCTCGACATGCCGCACTCGCGGGAAGTAGCGCTCGAGAAGCACGTCTGGCGAGCCGAAACTGCGCTCCGCCATCCCCCGCACGCTAAGGAAGGCCCGTTTTAGTGTCGCCTCGTCGGTGGCGACCTGCATGCCCATCCCTCCACCGCCAGCTGCGGCCTTGACCATGATCGGGTACCCGATCTCCTTGGCCAACCGGAGTGCAGTCTCTTCATCGGCCACGGGGTCCGCGGACCCCGACGCGACCGGAACGCCCGCTTGTACGGCCAAGTTTCGGGCGCGGATCTTGTCGCCCATCACTTCGATGACGTTGGAGGGCGGCCCGATCCAAGTCAGGCCCGCGGCCGTCAAGGCTGTCGCCGCGGCGGCATTCTCTGAGAGAAAACCGTATCCCGGATGGACAGCATCGGCGCCACGGCCCCGAGCCACTTCAAGGATCATCCCCACGTCACGGTAGGCCGCGTCGGGGCGGCCGTCGATGAGGGCCGCCTCGTCCGCTTCCGCCACGAACGGCATATCCCGATCCGCTTCGGAATGGACGACGAGCGACGGAATCTCGAGGCGTCGTAGGGTGCGCAGTATCCGGCGCGCGATCTCTCCCCGGTTGACGACTAACACCTTGTCAAACACGCGAAGGCCTCCTGCCCATCTCGGCGCGAGCAATGACCATCTTGTGCACGTCGTCGGGTCCATCGGCGATCCGCAGGGTGCGGGCATGGGTAAAAAAGGTGGCTAGGGGTAGGTCGTCGGAGACGCCTCCGCCTCCGCACACCTGGATCGCTCGGTCTACGACTTGAACGGTCGTACGCGGGACCAACACCTTGACCATCGACACGAGGGTGCTCGCGGCGGGCAAGCCCTCCGCGTCAGCCAGTTCGGCTGCCCGGGCGACGAGGCTGCGCATCGTCTCGATGTCAATACGTGACTCGGCCACGGCGTCGCGAACGGTGTCGTAGCCATCGAGGCGGCTACCGAACGCGGTGCGTGAGCGACTGCGTTCTACCATCACCTCGAGCGCTCGTTCCGCCACCCCGACCATGCGCATGCAGTGGTGCAGCCGCGCGCCGATGAGTCGCTCCTGGGCGATGGTCAGGCCCTCTCCGGGAGGGCCCAGGATGTTCTCGATCGGCACGACGACGTCATCCAGGACAAGTTCGGCGTGATCCTCGAGGTACCCGAAGACGGTGAGCCGGCGCTCGACGCGCACGCCCGGTGTGTCCAGGGGCATAAGGACGATCGTGTGCCTGCCGTCATAGGTTTCCCCGGGGGCGCGCAGACGTCCGACTACGAGTGCGATTCGGCAGTCGGGATGTGCCGCCTGGGTGATCCACCACTTGCGTCCCGTGATCCGGAGGGAGTCGCCCTCCTGGACTATCTCGGCGGTGATGTTGCGGGCGTCCGAGCTTGCCACCGCGGGTTCAGTCATAGCGAAGCAGGAGCGAATGTCCCCGCTCTCGAGAGGACCTAGCCAGGCCCCTTGCTGCGCGGGCGTTCCGTAGCTGCGCAGCAGGTCCATGTTGCCGCTGTCGGGACCTGTGCTGTTCATCAGCAGCGGTGCGAGCCGGCTGCGTCCGGTCTCGACTGCCAGTGGGAAGAAGTCAGCGTGGCTGCGGGCCGGTCCTGCCCCACCATTCTCGTGCTGTAGTACCCACAGGCCGAGCGCGCGTGCCTCTGCACGCAGCCCCTCGAAGAGTTCTGTCTCCCGGTAGGGTTGGGCCGGGTCCGCTGATGGCTGCACCAGGGCATGCTCGTGCGGGATGACGCGCGTGTCGACGAAGGCTCGGATCTTGCCGGCGATGGAAGTCATGTCAAGCTCCTTGTCAAAGCGGTCAGTAGGCCGGCGCAACCGCGCTGAGCCAGGCGGCGGCGTTGTTTGATCGGCAGCTGGCGTGCGAGCCGCCGTCACCACTGTTCATCAGGGTTCTGACGAGCCTGCTCAGGGGAGCTGGGTAGGAGAGCTCGACGCTGCTGCGGCGCATCTCCTCGACCTCCTCGGCCGACATGGTTGCCCGCAGGATGAGTTCGTCGTCAGAGACGTTGCCGTGGGCGGCGCGCAGTTCGGTCAGGGTCGGCTGCGCGATGCGGTCACCGGTGCCGGCCCTGGCCAGCGGCTGGTCCATCACACGGTCCAGTACGTTCGCATCGATCTCGCCGACCGGCTTTCCGTAGTAGCCGCAGACGTAGCGGATTACCTCGGTCGGCACCTTGTTGTACCTCTCTCCTGTCAGGAGGTTGAGGACGGCTTGGATGCCCGCGAACTGGGACAACGGTGTTGCCATCCCGGGGTAGCCGAGCTCGCGGCGAACGACAGCGGTCTCGTCGAGGATCTCCTCGAGCCGGTCGAGCAGTCCGACTTCGGCCAGCTGGGCCTTCAGGGTGCCCATCATGCCGCCCGGAATCTGGTGCTGATACACGTCAAGGTCATACTCCGTGGGTCCGCCGAGCTCAAAGCCCTCGCGCTCGCCGACGTAGGTGAGCCAGTCCAGCACGGGCTCGAGGTGGGCCGTGTCCACGTTGTGCTCGAGCCCTAGCTGCCCAACCAGACGCATCATCGTTGTAACGCTCGGCAGCGAGCCTCTGTCGGCCATCGGCGGTACAGCCGTGTGCAGAGTGCGCACGCCGGCGCGGAGTGCTTCGACGTAGCACATGGGGGCCAGCCCGGTGGTGTTGTGAAAGTGTGCTTCGATAGGCAGCCCGCCACCTCGCTGCACCGCCGGCACTAATGTGCGCGCTCGGTCCGGGGTGAGCACTCCGGCCGTGTCCTCGAGGTAGATGGCGTCTACTGGGAGCTCGGAAATTCGCCGCGCGAGGTCGGCGTAGTAGTCGTCGGTATGCACGGGGCTATCGGTGAACATGATGGCGCCGACCACCTCGACACCGAGTGACTTCGCAAGGTGCACGATGCGGCTGAACCGCTCCTCGTGAAGCAGCACGTCGAAGACCCAGAAGCTGCGGATGCCGTTGGCCACCAAGCGCTCCGTCCACAGGTCCATGAGCGCATCCGGGGCTGGACCCATGAGGACGCCGTCGGTGCGCACCGCGGCCCGCATCGGCGTCAGCATCGCGCTAGTCACGTCCCGGGTCATTGCCCAGGGGTCCCGTTTGAGGTTCTTGGTTTGGACCTTGAACATCGCTCCGCCGGTGAAGTCGACGATGCGGTAGCCCGCTCCGTCCAGCCAGGGCAGGACCGGCATCATCTGGGCCTGGGTCATGCGCATGCCCCATAGGCTCTGCTGTCCGTCGCGGATCGTCTGGTCAACAAACTCGACGGTGTTGTTACTCATTCGCCGGCACCCTTCGGAACAATTCGGAACAGCGGTTGCCCCGCCTGGACGAGATCACCGTTTTCTGCCAGAACCTCGGCGACCGTCCCGGCTTGGTCCGCCAGGACCTCGACCATCAGTTTCATCACCTCGATGATGGCGACCTGCTGGCCGGCCACCACACTGTCGCCAGGACGCACGAACGGTTCGGCTCCGGGAGCGGGAGCCACCCAGAACGAGCCGAGAGTGCCCGCGACGATGAGGTGTTCGTCCTCGAGCGTGCCGGTATCCGACCGTGAAGGGCCGTGGTCCAGGCCTACGGGCTCTCGGGCTGGCTGGTCCGCTTCGGGCCCAGCCTCACTGATGTGCCCTGCACTCGATGCGCCCCCTGCGTCCCCACTCGCCTCGACCTTGCCGACCCCCGAAGGTGCCTGCTGTCGGACCGGGTCCACGGACTCGTTGAACTCCGCGGGCAGCGGCTCCCCGGGCCGGCGCTTGACCAGTCTGATGTCGAGACCGTCGTGGACCAGTCGGATGGCGACCCAGTCGGAATCGCGAAAGTCCCTGATCACGTTTAGCAGTTCCCGATCGGACAACATCGTTGTTCACCTCTTCAGCCTGCAGGCGAGTGCCTTAGCGTTTCGCTAAACGATAGCGGAGCGGAGGAAGCCTCACAAGGGTGAGCGCGGAGATGAGGCAGACAGCTGCCCCAACGCCCGCCGCGACCTGGTAGCCGACGCTCTCCGGGAAGGTCCCTCCCACGTTCACGAATGGGACCAGCACAGTCGAGGTGACAGCGCTGCCTAGGGCGAATCCCATGGCGCGCACCAGCTGACTGAAGGACAGCGCGCTTGACGCCTCCCGCTCTGACGCCTCGCGGGCAATCACGAGAGGCACGATGGCGAACATGACGCCGGTACCTGCTCCGCCAAGCGCCATTACAGCCAGTACAACGGGGTACGCGGGCTCGGGCGTTGCCATCAGTGCGAGCGAGAGGCCGGAGACGACGGTCCCGACCACCAGGGCCGTTGGTACCCCGCATCGTTCCACGATGCGCAGGCCCGCCCGCCCGCC